>JAEUMG010000136.1 GCA_016793355.1 Hyphomicrobiales bacterium | reverse complement strand
ATCCCCGTCGAGACCTTGAACCGCGAGTTGGACGGCAAGCTCCTGCTCGCGCTTTATGCCTTGGCGCGCGGCTGGCGGCCGATCATCGGCGGCCGTACCATCATCAACAGCCAGCTGCCCAACCTGCCGCATTCGGTGATGCTGGGCAAAGGTATCCGGGTCGGCAACAAGCTCGTCTTCTGGATGGCCGAACAGCTTGGCCACATCATCGTGGCGCTCGACGAGGAAAGCCTGGTTCGCCTCAATGACGAGGCGCTCTACATGATGTTCGATGCCGCGACCTTCAACCGGCCGCGCATCCTCTATGCTTGGGGCCATGACAATGCCGAAATGTGGCGCGGCTTCAAGGCCTATGCCGGCGCGCCGATCGTCGAATCCGGCAATCCGCGCGTCGACATGCTCAGGCCCGAGTACCGCGGCTTCTACGAGGGCGAGGCGGCGCGCATCCGGAAGCGCTATGGCCGGCATGTGCTGTTCTCGAGCAATTTCAGCTTCGTCAATCACTATATCCCTGACCACACGCGCTTCCGCGTGACCGGTGAAGCGCCGTCGGAGCGCAGCGGCGAATTGCTGACCGGCATCAAGGCGCACAAGCAGGCGATCTATGACGCCTTTATCGCGTTGATCCCGGACCTTGCCCGCGCCATCGCCCCGGCCAATCTTGTGGTGCGTCCGCATCCGTCCGAGAACCCCGCGGCATGGAGCGCAGCGGCGCAGGGGCTCGGCAATGTTCACGTCGTCCATGAAGGCCCGATCGCGCCTTGGCTGATGGCGGCCTCGGTCCTGATCCAGAATGGCTGCACCAGCGCCGTCGAAGCGGCGATCCTGGGGACACCGGCGATCTCCTACCGGCCGGTGAAAAATCCCGAATTCGATCCGGGCCTGCCTTTCGCGGTCAGCACCGAAGCCGAGACATCCGCTGCGATGATCGATGCGGTCAAGGAGGTCCTCGACGGCCATTGGAGCTTCCCGGCCTCCGGCCGCGCCGAACTCGCCAATTGCATTGCGAGCCTCGACGGTGCCTTTGCCTGCGAGCGCATCCTCGATGCGATGGAAACGCACCGCGCCCGGCTTGAGACCGCACCGGCGCCAAGCCTGCCGCGGCGGCTGCTGGGCCTTGGCGTCCACGCCCAGCGTGCCGTCCGGCGCTCGATCGGCACGCGATTGCAGGGGAAAAGCAATGCCGCCTATTCGGCGCACAAATTCCCGGGCCTCGACGAAGACGTTCTGGCGGCGAAAATCGCCAAGTTTCGCCAGTTGAACCCGGCCTTGCCGGCCGCCCGCGTGGTCAAGCTGCGCGAGAGCATTTTCGCGCTGGAAAACTAGCCTCGCCAGGAGGGGGAGGGACAAGCCGCCCCTCGCCTTGGCCGCCGCGACCGGCTAAGGGAAGCCGCAACCAATCCAGAAGAGCCTATGTACAGGATAAAAATCATCGGAGCCGGCTCGATCGGCAATCACCTGGCCAATGCCGCCCGGAGCCATGACTGGCAGGTCACCCTGACCGATATCGACCCGGCAGCGCTCGATCGCGCCAGGCAGAGTATATACCCCGGCCGCTACGGCAAGTGGGACGAGGCGATCGCGCTCAAGCTTTCCGGCGATGCGATGAGCGATCCGGCCGACGTCGTCTTCATCGGGACGCCGCCCGACAGCCACATCAAGATCGCCAATGCGGTACTGGACGCCAGCCGCCCGCGCGCGCTCATCATCGAAAAGCCGCTCTGCGGACCCGATCTTGCCGGTTGCGCCACGCTGTGGGACCGGGTGAAGAAGGACGGTCTCTTCGCCGGCGTCGGTTACAATCACACGCTTGGCCGAAACACGGTGCTCGCCGAGGAACTCCTGCGCTCCGGCCTGACCGGCCCGGTCTCGACCATTTCCGCCCGCACCCGCGAGCATTGGGGCGGCATCTTCAAGGCGCATCCCTGGCTCTCAGGACCTTCCGATTCCTACCTGGGCTTCTGGAAGCGCGGCGGCGGTGCTGCCGGCGAGCATTCTCACGCCATCAACATCTGGCAGCACTTCGCGCATGTCCTGGGCGCCGGCAAGGTGGCCGAGGTTTCAGCGACCATGGATATCGTCAAGGACACGGGCACCGAATATGACCGGCTCTGCTTCATCACGCTGAAGAGCGAGGGCGGCCTTATCGGCGACGTCATTCAGGATGTCGTCACCCAGCCGACCGAGAAATCCTGCCGCATTCAGGGCCGTGACGGCTATGTCGACTGGCGGGTCAATCACCGGCCCGGCCACGACGCCGTCCTGTCGGGGAAGGGCGATGCGGTGGAGGAGCAGGCGATTGCCAAGACGCGCGCCGATGACTTCAAGGCCGAAATTGCCCATCTCGAAGCCGTGCTCGGCGGCAGTGCCGAATCATCGCCGATCTCGCTCGAACGCGGCCTCGATACGATGATGGTGATTGCCGCCGCCTTCAAATCGAACGAACTGGGCCGCCGGGTTTCGATCGACTGGAAAGCCGGCTATAGGCCTGAAGCGTTGCGCTGACCGGAGTTGAGAATGCCGACCAAGTTCAATTTCGAGAACCTGTTCATTTACGACCTCGCCAATAATCACCAGGGCGATCTTGCCTACGCCAAGGACATCGTGCGCGCCGTCGGCCGCGTCAATCGCGAGGGCAAGGTCAAGGGTGCACTCAAATTCCAGTTCCGCCAGCTCGACAGCTTCATCCATCCCGACTTCAAGGGCAGGAGTGACCACAAGTATGTGAAGCGCTTCTCCGAGACGCGGCTGGAAATGGATGCCTTCGCCGATCTTGCGAACGTGGTGCGCGAGGAGGGCCTGCTCACCATGTGCACGCCCTTCGATGAGGAATCGGTCGACATCATCTGCGACATGGGCCTCGATATCATCAAGATCGCGAGCTGCTCTGCGGACGACCGGCCTCTGCTTGAAAAAGTGGCGCGCGTCAACAAGCCGATCGTTATCTCGACCGCGGGCCTGCGCACCGATGAGATCGACAGCCTCGTCGCCTTCCTCGAAACCGAGCGCGCCGATTTCGCGCTTATGCATTGCGTCGCGCTGTACCCCACGCCCGACGATAAGCTGCAGTTGAACGAGATCGGCCGCATGATCGGGCGTTACCGCGGTGTGCCGATCGGCTGGTCGACGCATGAGGACCAGAACAACACCTCCGCCATCCAGATCGCCTACGCCAAGGGCGCGCGCCTGTTCGAGCGCCATGTCGGCCTTGATGACGGACGCTACAAGCTCAATAATTACTCCTCGACTCCGGCCCAGCTCGAAGCCTGGATCAAGGCCTTCCACCAAGCGCGCGCCATGCTCGGCACTGACGAGCGGGCGCCGACCTCGCAAGGCGAGCGCCAGACGCTCACCGAATTGAAGCGCGGCATCTATGCCAAACGCGCCATCGCCAAGGGCGAGACGATCAAGCGCGGCGATGTCTTCTTCGCCATGCCGGTGCAGGACGGCCAGATGGTGAGTGGCCAGTGGCGCAACGATCTCGTCGCCGACGAGGATTATGCCGCGAACGCACCGCTCAAGAGCGCTCTTGCGCGCCAGGGCGCGAGCGACGAGCAGCTCGTCTATCAGATCATGCTCCAAGTGCGCGGCATGCTGAACAAGGCGAACATCGCCATCAACGAGGATGCCTCCATCGAGCTCTCGCATCACTATGGTTTGCGGCGCTTCCGCGAATACGGCGCGGTGATCGTCACCTGCATCAACCGCTCCTATGCCAAGAAGCTCGTCATCCAATTGCCGCGTCAGAAACACCCCTATCACTTCCACAAGCAGAAGGAAGAAACCTTCCAGCTATTGGACGGCGATCTCGAAATCGTGAAGGATGGTGCGCGCCAGTCACTTCATCCGGGTGATATCTTCCTTGTCGAGCCCAACCAGTGGCACAAGTTCCATACACTGGACGGCTGTATCTTCGAGGAAGTCTCGACCACGCATTTCAACAATGATTCCTTCTACGAAGATCCGCAGATCGCCAACATGGAGCGCGACCAACGCAAGACAAAGGTCGACAACTGGGCGGCCTATTTCCGTTCCAGGCATGCGCTTTGAGGCGATCATATTCGATTTTGACGGTACGCTGGTCGATTCCGCCAACGTGAAGTACGATTCGTTCTTCAGGCTGTTTCCGGCGACGGAAGCGTATCGGAGGATCGTGACGGACGTATTGACGCGCGATCCCGATGGCTCGCGCCATGCCGTCATCCCCCGCATGGTCGAGGCGATGCGCAAGCGCGGACTCGATGTTCCGGATGACAATCACGTTTTGCGCTATGGCGAGATCGTCGAGGCTGGTGTCAGCGCCGCGGCCGAATGCCCCGGCGCGAGTGAGCTGCTTGAGAGCCTGCGCGGCCGGGTGAAGCTTTACATTGCCTCCAACACGCCGAAGGAGGCCGTTTGCCGCCAGGCGGAGTTGCGCAACTGGACCCGGCATTTCGATGGCATTTTCGGTTATCCGGCGCGCAAGGTCGATGTCGTTCGCGACATATTGAAAGGCGAACGAATCAGGCCGGACCGGCTCGCGGTCATCGGCGATGGTGTTTCCGACGAGGAGGCCGCTCGCGCCAATGGTTGCGTCTTCATCAGGATTGCGAAACCGTCCGATCTCGCCACAGCCTCGCGTCAACTCGAGTTGACCCATGTTTGAGGGCAGGCGCGTTCTTGTCGTTGTGCCGGCGCGCGGCGGCAGCCAGGGGGTCAAACTCAAGAATCTGCGCGCGGTGGGCGGCGTGCCTCTGGTCGGCCGCGCCGGCGATGTCGCAAAGGCGCTCGATTTCGTCGATCGCGCTATCGTGTCGACAGACCACCCGGAAATTGCGCGCGTCGCGAAGGAACACGGCCTCGACGCGCCCTTCATGCGCCCCGAAGATTTGTCCGGCGCGATCGTCAGCGACTGGCAGGTCCTCACCCACGCATTGGGTGAAATGGAGCGATTGGATGGCGTGACTTACGACGTCGTCGTCATGCTGCAGCCGACCTCGCCAAGCCGCACGCCGGACCATGTGCGTGCGACCGTCGAGAAGTTGGTGAGCGGCGGCTTCGATGCGGTGTGGACGGTGAGCGAGACCGATTCCAAGGGTCACCCTTTGAAACAGCTCACGATCGGTCCGGCTGGCAGGCTCGACTACTACGACCCGGCCGGTGCCCGGATCGTCGCGCGCCAGCAATTGCAGCCCGTCTATCATCGCAACGGCGTCGCCTATGCGAACACCCGCTCTTGCCTGCTTGATCAGGGAACGATCTTCGGCGCGAAAACCGGCGCGCTCCTGATCGAAGGCGAGCTTGCCAATATCGATACCGAACGCGACCTCGTCTGGGCCAATTTCCTCTTCGATCGCGAACGGGGCGAGGCTTGAACGCGACGGCGCCCTGGCTCGACAATGCGGTCCTTGTCTACGGACCGCGCAAGGCCGGCACGACATTGTTTCAGAACCTGCTCGACGGCACTGATGCGCTTGCCGTCTATCCCGCCGAATTGAAACTCAAATACTTCGTGAAGTCCCGGCCGGAGGGTCTGCTTGTCGATTCCTACCGCGCGCGCTCTCGCATGGCCGAGGTCGTATCGCCGCATTTCTCAATCGAGCGCTATCGGTCCTTATGGCAGGACAATGCCGATGGCAGTCTTGCTGAACTGATCCGCCGCGACATGGCCCATGTCCTTGCCGCCTCGGATCGTCGGGCCGAGCCGAAGCTGTGGGCTGCAAAGGAGGTTGGCGGACGCACCGACGCGATCCTGGCGGAATGGCGCCGGCTTTTTCCGCAAGGCCGCGTGCTGTTCATCCTGCGCGATCCCTTGATGGTGACGCGTGCCGTTCTGAACGACCGCCGCCGCAAGGAGCGGGAATTGTCGATCTGGCAGATCGCGCGCGAGACCATCGATCCCTTGCGCGTGGTCGCGACCGCGGTGCGGCATCTGGGCGATTCCGGCACCTTTGCGATTGCCTATGAGGATCTCGTCGCGGATACGTCCGCAACGATGCGTCGCGTCGCGCGGTTTCTCGGAATTCCGTTTGAGGGCGTGCTCACGCGCCCGACGCTGTTCGGCGAGCCGATCGTGGTCAGGACCGCCTCGCGGGCCGAGAGGGATGTGTTCCGCTCGGACGAGAAATGGGACGACGGCCTCACGCCGCGCGAACGCCGCATCGTCTCCGCCACGACGCTGCTTGCCGGCCTTGCCGGCTTGCGGGTGAGCTACGTCGAACTGCGCAGGCGTCTAAACGCGTAAACTCCTCCATCGCCGCCTCAAGGGCGGCCACGGCGAATATGCTAAACCGTCAACGCCATGCGCTGGATATCGTCGAGCGGAATGCGCGTGGCAATGTCCTCGACTGGCCATACGGCCGGAGGCTGTTCCGGCACCGCATGCGCGACATACTGGATGAGCAGCACAACCCGGGTCGTCTTGTTGCGGTTCGATCCATAATGCAGGCAGCGCGAAGTATCGCACAGAAGCGCCGTGCCGGCCGGCCCCGTAACCTGAATTTCCTTCTCCGCGCCGACCGCCTTCTCGACCTCCTCGATGGTGAGCCGACCGCGGTCATAGCCATAGGCCTTGATGAGATCGTTGCTGACGCTGATCGGCGTGAAGGTGAAGGGGCCATTGTCCGATGTAACTTCATCGACATAGATGAAGAGCTTGATCTGCTTTTCGTCGGCGAAATCGAGATGATAGAGCTGGCTTCCGACCTGCGTGGTGTTGGGAACGCTCACCATGATCGTGACATTGCCGAGGATCGGCACCTCGCCGAGATACTCGCTGACCGCATCGAGAATCGGTCGCGCCAGCGCTGCGCGCATGATGTCGGTGTGGCGGCTCATGGCGGCACCCTCGGCCGCCTGCATCATGAAAGCCTTGCGCGACGTGCCGCCCTCGACGCGCTCGAGGGCGTGTTTCTCGGCCGCGGTACGATAAATCTCGGCGGCCTGGGCAATGGCCGCGGTGATCTCCGGCACATCTTTCGGCGACGTGAAGGCATAGCCTTCCCGTTTGTCGATCGCGACGGCGGGCTTCGAAGCGGCACGCTGGCGGATGATCTCCTCCGCGGCGCGGCGGCGATGAATCTGCGTGAAGGGCTTGGCGAGAATATTGACGGTACGCGCAATGCGGATCGCCGGCACGCGCGGGACTTTCAGTTTCTTGGCGAGAAAGAGGTTCAGCTTGCGGCTGATGCGATAGCGCAGCGGCGCATTCTCGAGGATATGGGCGGCCGTATCGTGCATGGGATGAACTCCGGCAGGTTGCCGGGCTTCTACTCCCTGGCGGCTTGCCCGGCAAGCAATCAGACCTGGTAGCCGTAGCTCCCGAGTTCGAGGCCCGTCAATGCGACAAGCCGCCGGTTGCTGGCGCGATAGCGATCTCCGACCATGGTTTCGATGCGCGCCTTAAAATCATTCTCAAGTTTCTTCTCCCAGCTCGGCGGGGTGATTGCGCCGACGGCGCTTTTGACCGAGCGGTCGATGGCTTTGCCGACGCGGCGCCCAAAGGGCTGGGGAAAATGCCCGTTCGCCGAGGTGCTTCGGTTGATGCATGTCAGCCAACGCAGGTAATAGGAGGCGACATGCGCGCGCCGCGGATTCGACTTGAATTCATAGGGTAGTTTCTCCGCCTTGCCGACGCCCGCGAACTCGCAAATGCGCCCGACATATCCGGATGGGTCGCGGACGAACATTTCATAGGGCAGGATCAGCACACGCCCGCGTCCGAACAGCGTATAATAGAGTTGCGCCAGCCGATCGTAGTTCCATACATCGAGCTGAAGCGCCGGCAGGCGGCCGTCGCAAGGCGGATTGAGAAAGCCCTCGAGTGATCGCCAGCCGCCATATTTGAGATACTGGAAGTAGCTTGAAAGAATCATCGACTGCTGCTCCCGGATGGTCAGGAATATCCGGGCCTGCGGAAACACCGCCCTGATCCGGCGCGCCAGCATCGGCCGGTCGAAAGCATTGGAGAGCACGTGACCGGATAGCCGCTCGTTGCTGACTACCGGCACCAGGCCCTCGGGCACCATGATGCCTTTGAGCTGGTCCCGTACGGCTTCGGCATCGAAGTCGTCCTCGGCTATCAGTCGTTTGCTGGCGTCGAGATAGAGCAGCCGGCCGAAGGATTTCGTCTGCTGCTTCGGCGTGTCCTCATGCTGCGCGGGTCCCCAGAAGCCGAGCGCTCGGTTGGCGAAAACATGGTCCTGCAGCCAGGTCGTGCCGGTCTTGGGAAGGCCGACATGCACAAGAACGTCGGAGTCGATGAGCGACGTCCGCTCCAGCGATTGCTCAGGCGAAACATCCGAGGCGAGCGCTCCCGGCGCGACGCCATGCATGGCAGAACCCTCTCAGCCGCTTTCGAAGGCGACACAATCAGCCTATCGGAGATCAGCATTTAAGGCGATACCATGACGATAATGTAACGGCATGCCCTAAGGGCACGATCATGCGGTCATACTCTGCTCGTGCAGGGCCTCGGCCACGATCGCCGCATAGTCGAACTTCGCGAGCAGGGCGTCGCAAAAGGCGATATCTTCCGCATCCATGTCATCGGCATAGGCGCCGACCTTGCCGCGCCGCACCCGCCGGCCCAGGGGATCGGCCGGATCTCGGCCGCTGAACTGGGCCGAATACTTCGCCCTGAGTTCGCCGGACGTTTCCCGCTGCTGCATTTTCTCGAACTGGTTGCGGGCGGCCGTCTCTTCGATTTCCGCCATCGTAACGCCCGGCACGCCGAGAAAATCGACGATGCGCTTCAGTGCGGGGGCGGTATCGGCACGCAGATCCTCATAGGTCTCGATGTGAAAACCGCGCTTGAACTTGTTCCGCGCGCCGAGCCAGGCGGTATGGTAGGTCAGCAGGCGTTCGAGGCCGTAGCGCGGCATGCGGATGAAAGTCTTGAAGTCGCCCTTCCAGTTGTGACCCTTGGTGACGTGATTGTAGTTCGAGGCGAGCGTGTCCCTGGGATCGCGCAGCAGGAACAGGATGCGGCGGTGGTAATGCTCCGGGATATCGCAGGCGACAGTCTCCGGCGTCGATCCGCTGCGCAGGCGCGAATTGGCATGGGTGAAGCGCGGCCTCGCACCGAGTTCCGCCAGCATGATCCTGAGCCAGGTTCGGCCCGAACTTGGGTAGGAGACGATGCGCGTGCGGTGCCAAAGCAGGTTTATTGCAGACAAGGCCGTTCGGCTGACCGGTGGTTTCGGCGTCTTGCTCAAATCTTGGATGCTCCAGGCTTCGCGCGGACCCATTGCCGCACGGCCGCGATGGCGTCAATTGCGCCGCTTGACCTCGGTGCTGTCGCTTGACGGCACCGTGAAATGCGCCGCCTTGTAGCGCCCGGTCGTCGCATACCATTGCTCGTACAGCGACTCGACGACATCGGCGCGCTTGTACATCTCGCTGATTTTCTCATGCTTGGCCGTGCCGGCGCGATGGCCGGGCTCGTCCGGTCGGCGCATTGCCGCTTCATGCTGCTGGCGCAGCCGCTCGCGCGGAGCCTCGATCGTCAGAAAGCTCACCTCTCTGGCAAGCCCGATCAGATCGTGAAGGTCATATTGCGAACGTGCGATAGGATTGCCGAATTGGCGCCGCGTGATGTCGTAATGCAGGATGAGATTGCGCTTGCCGGATTGATCGAAATCGCCAAGTGTCGTGAGTCCGGCGGATACCCAGTCCGCCGGAGTCTCCATTCCAACGGCCTTGGCGATGGCCGGCACCCTGCCTTGCTCCAGATTCCCGATGAGCGTCGATTTACCGGCCGAAGTCGGCCCCGCCACGACGACCATCCGGTCGATCTGGCGTTTGCGGGCGATCACGATGAACCGTCCTCTCTTGTGGCCGGAGGGCACGATCTCAATGCTGGAGAAGATGCGGCGATGCTGGCCGAGGAGATTCCGGATCGCGGCCTCGGTGAAGTAGAAAAGTTCGTTGCTGCCCTTTTTCTTGCCCGCGGCACTGCTCACATAGATGACCGGAAATTTCCTGAGCATCGCCGCCGACCAGACCGGCATGCTGAGTTTGCGCCGGTCGCCGCGGCCGAGCGAGGCGACCTCAAGCACCAGGCATTCGCGGGTTGCGGCGATGAGTTTCTCAAGCACGGCGAGGGGATTGCGCATGTGATGCAGCACATTCAGGCAGAGCACGTAATCGAATTGCCCCGGCATGGCATCGATCTCGATGTCCATCTGGCGGAATTCGGCTTTCGAGCCGCGGATATCGGCGAGGATCCGGCAGGTCTCGACATTGACCGCCTCGATGTCGACGCCAAGAATCGGACGGGCTCCGGCTTCCTCGGCCTCGAAGCAGAAAAACCCGTACATGCAGCCGAGATCGAAAACCGACTTGCCGTTCATGTCCTTGGGTATGATGGCGCGCGCCGTCTCGGCGCGATCGGTCCCTCCGGTGGAAAGCCCGAAGGGCAGCTTCACGTCCTGGTAGGTCAGGCCGCGACTTGCCAGCATTTCTTCAATCTGGGCTTTGGTCCACTCGCGACCCACGATTCAGATCCTCGCATGCATAGTTCGATGACAGTGATATGACGGCTGGTTAATCTCTTCGGCTCTTGCACGCAAGAGTCTGCATGACCCGCAACCTTTGGTAGGTATCCGTGCCCCCCACACCCGCCGCTATGACCGCCTGCTTTGACGAGATTTGGGCGGAAAGCTTCGCCGAATGGGGCGGAGAGGGCCTGATGGCGGCGGAGGCCGCGCGCCGGGGGATCGGAAGGGTTGCCCATTTGCCTCCGGGGCCGGCAGCCGGAGAGGAGCGCTTTGATGTCGTCTACGCTTCGGAATTTCCGGGCGGAACTGCCGACCTCAGGGTTGTCACCCGCCTTGCCAGCCGCCGGTTGGTGGTCGACATGCCCATGATCGGTTGGGGTGACGTGCTGCATGGAGATTGGCGGGCAATGGGCGGCCTGCTCTTCGGCGCTGCCTGCCGGTCACGCGACGGCCGGCGCTTTTCGGAACGCGCCCTGAGCAAGCTTTTTAACCGTGACCAGGCGGTTCTTGAGCCCATTCGCATCCTTTGCAATCGCAACCATCTTGCGACCGTCGTCGCCGACAAGCGCCGCATCGGCCACATGGTGGTTGTCTGCGCGCCGACTTCGGGCGGCAAAAGCACCATCGCGCAGCGCATTCGCGACGACGCGGCATTCCGCCAGAAGCTTGGCCTCGCGGATGCGCGCTGGGAAGTGATGAAGGCCGAGGATTTTTTCACCCGTGCGGCCGGTGGACTCGATCATGTTATTGTCATGTATAATCTGCTCCGGCGCCTGAACAAGGAGATCGCCGCAGGTGAGGACGATCCCTTGCCGCTTATCTTCGATGAGGCCTGGAAACTGACCATCATCACGCTTATCACCCCGCCTGACCGCCTGCGCGAACAATTCCGGTCGAGCGAAATGCCCGACCCCGGCCGCCGCTACAGCGCCAAGATCCTGCGGCTTCACAAGGCCTATCAGCGTGACGATTTTCTCAGACCGTGGTATCGCGCGTGGTTCGAGTATCAGGAAGGCCTGCCGGCCGGCCGCGCCGATACCAGGATTATCGTTTTCGCACCGGATGGCGACCGCATAACGGGCATTGCGGCGTGGCGCGACGTCATCGATGCATATTTCGCCGCGAACTCCTGAGCTTGGCAAACGCACGGGCCTTGTGGCATTGAGCCGGCAATCGTGACCTCATCCGCACCCGACCTCGATATCGTCTATATCTGCAGCCACGGCCGTTCGGGCTCGACGCTTGTCGGCTCGGTCCTGGGGCTCGCCGAAGGCTATTGCTACGTCGGCGAAGTCCGCGATGTGTGGACGGACGGGCTGGCCGACAATCTGCCCTGCGGCTGCGGCCGGCCTTTTCGCCACTGCCCCTTCTGGACGCAAGTCTTCGCGCAGGCCTTTGGCGGCTTTGACACACCGGCCGCAAAGGAAGCGGCATGTCTCTTCACCGGAATGTACCGGCCGGCTCCCTCGATCGAATTATTCCGGCTGGTCCTTTTTCCCGGTGCGAAGGGGCGCGACATTGCGCGGTATACGAGCGCTCTCGCCAGACTTTATCACGCCATCGCCGAAGTCTCCGGCTGTGGCACCATTGTCGATAGTTCGAAAGCCTTGCGCTATGGCGTGCTGGTCGCGCGCATTCCAGGCTTCCGCACCCGCTGGGTCAATGTGATCCGCGATCCGCGCGGCATTGTCCATTCGCGAACCCGGCGCGCGCGCTTTCGCGATGGCAGCGACAAGCCGCCGGAGGAGGGCGAAAGCGGTTACCGCGTCTTCCGCATCATTGCCAAATGGGTCGCGCGTAACGGCCTGTCGCGACACATCATGCGCGCCTCGGGAGGCGTCCGGGTGATCTATGAGGATTTCGTGCGCGATCAGAAGCCACTGCTTGCAGCCGTTGCCGGGCCTGAGCAGGCGGAGAAGGTCGCCGCGATGCTCGCAAGCGGCATTCCTGAAACCGTCGTGCAGCACCAGGTGGCCGGCAACTGGGTGCGCGGCTTGAAAATCTCGCCGAAGGAATCCTGGCGCACCGAATTGCCGCAGCGCGTCTCGCGCCTGACCGCACTTCTCTCAGCGCCGTGGCGGAGAAGCTATCGGTTCGAGACTTATCCCTCTCCCCTCGTGGGAGAGGGCGGAGTGAGCGAAGCGAACTCCGGGTGAGGGGGCGCTTCCACCTCACATCGATTCATCATCGGTACGTTACCCCTCACCCGCCTCGGGCCTCTGGCCCTCGTCGCCCTCTCCCACAAGGGGCGAGGGAAGGTAGGTCGTGTACGGATCAAACAATCTTTCGATAAGCCGAGAGCGTCAGGAACGTATCGAAGGTCTTTGCCGTCGAGAGTTTCCTGAACAGCGCGATCGCTTCCTTGTAGCGGCCCTTGTCGAATGCCTCCGCGCCGACTTCATCGCGCACCCGGGCCATTTCTTCCTTGAGGCAGCGCTCGAAGAAGGCGGGCGTTACTTTCTGCCCGTTCTCAAGCTTGGCGCCGAACCTGATCCACTGCCAGATCTGCGAGCGCGAGATTTCCGCCGTCGCCGCATCCTCCATCAGATTGTAGATCGGAACGGCACCACGGCCGCGCAGCCAGCCTTCGATATACTGCACGCCGACGCGGATATTCTCGCGGAAGCCCGCTTCGGTACGCGTGCCCTTGTGCACTTCGAGCAGGTCCTTCTGCCCGAGCTTGACATCGTCGCGCGCCACATCGAGCTGGTTCGGCTTCGGCATCTTTTCGTTGAAGACCGCCATGGCGACGGGAACGAGGTCGGGATGCGCCACCCAGGTTCCGTCATGGCCGTTCTTCGCCTCGCGCTCCTTGTCCGCTTTCACCTTCTCGAAGGCCAGGCGATTGGCTTCCGGATCCTTGCGGTTCGGAATCTGTGCCGCCATGCCGCCCATCGCGAAGGCGCCGCGGCGATGGCAGGTCTTGATGAGAAGCGCCGAATAGGCGGCGAGGAAGGCCTTCGACATGACGACCTGCGAGCGGTCCGGCAACAGGAAAGCGCGGTTGTTGGCGAAGGTCTTGATGAAGGAGAAGATGTAGTCCCACCGCCCGCAATTGAGTCCGACGATATGATCGCGCAGTGCGTAAAGGATCTCATCCATCTCGAAGGCGGCCGGCAGTGTTTCGATCAGCACCGTCGCCTTGATCGTCCCGAGCTTCAATCCGAGCGCGCTCTGTGCCCGGATGAAGACGTCGTTCCACAAGCGCGCTTCCGTGTGGCTTTCGAGCTTAGGCAAATAGAAATAGGGACCCGAGGCTTGCGCGAGCGCCGGTTTGGCATTGTGGAAAAAGTAAAGCCCGAAGTCGAAGAGGCTGCCCGACATCGGCTTGCCGTCCACCAGCATATGGGCTTCATCCAGATGCCAGCCGCGCGGCCTTATCAGCAATGTCGCGGGCTTGTCTGACAGCGCATAGGACTTGCCGGACTGCTTGTCGGTGAAGGCAAGCTTTCCCGCCCAGCGATCCATGAGATTGGCCTGGCCCTGCAACTGATTGTCCCAGGTCGGCGAATTGGCGTCCTCGAAATCGGCCATGAAGACGCGCGCGCCGGAATTGAGCGCATTGATCACCATCTTGCGGTCGGTCGGCCCGGTGATCTCGACGCGCCGGTCGAGAAGGTCGGCCGGGATCGGCGCCACTTTCCAGTCGCCTTCGCGGATGGAACGGGTCTCGGGCAGGAAATCGGGCAGCATGCCCTTGTCGAAAAGCTTCTGGCGCTCGGCGCGGGCGCGCAACAGCGCCTGGCGTTGCGGGTTGAAGGTCCGCTGCAGATCGGCGAGGAAGGCGACCGCCTCGGGGGTCAGCACGCGGCGCTGTTCCGCCGTGAGTTTGCTGGTGAAACCGACCCCCTTAGGGTTCTTGGCCATCGTCCTCTTCTCCTCTTCTCAATGGCTCGCGCCGGAGCCCTTCAAGGCTTGCGGTTCCGGCCCGCCATAGGCCCAGTCGAGCAGTTCGACCGTGTGCATGATGGGAATAGCCGTGCCGCTGCCGATCTGTGTGATACAGCCGATATTGCCGGTGGCAATGGCATCGGGCGCGATTTTCTCGATATTCCCCACTTTCCGGTCACGCAATTGCCGCGCGATCTCGGGCTGCAGGATGTTGTAGGTGCCGGCCGAGCCGCAGCAGAGATGGCCTTCCGGCACGTCGGATACCTTGAAGCCTGCCCTGGTCAGCAGGGCCTTGGGCTCGCGGATGATCTTCTGGCCATGCTGCATCGAACAGGCCGAATGATAGGCGAGATGCAACGGTCGCGGCGGCTGCGCTTCGGG
Source organism: Hyphomicrobiales bacterium (assembly GCA_016793355.1). Classification (GTDB taxonomy): domain Bacteria; phylum Pseudomonadota; class Alphaproteobacteria; order Rhizobiales; family Aestuariivirgaceae; genus JAEUMG01. Next base: position 6,443 of record JAEUMG010000136.1, on the reverse strand, counting down.
AAGATCGAGTTTCGCCAGATACTCGGTGACGTCGAAGGACTTCTTGCTGATCGCCGCCGACTTCTCAGCATAAAGCGGATCGAGCCTGAGCATGAAGCCGTAATCCTTGATCGTCGTTCCGCAGCCCGACGCCGTGATGATGACGGCATCGACATCGGCATCCGTCCACTGGTCGACCATGCGCCGGGCGCGCGCCAGGGAATCCTCTTCCTTGCCCATATGATGGGTCAGCGAGCCGCAGCAGGGCTCGCCGGCCGTCACCACGACCTCGACGCCGTTGCGATTGAGCAGGCGGATGGCGGCGGCATTGATGGCGGGATCGATGACGCTTTGCACACAACCCTGGAGCAGGGCGACGCGGGCCCGCTTCGGGCCTTCCGCCGGATAAGTCCCGGGAGTTCCCAAAGCTTCGGGAGCAGGCGACGCCTTGGGTACCAGCCGGAGCAGCGCTTCGACCGGCTTGAATCCGAGTTTGCCGAAAAGCGGCGCGAAGGGCCGCCCGAGCCGTGCCGCGGCAAGTGCAGACCGGAAAAGTTCGGGGCGCGGCATGACATAGGCGAGGAGCGCCCTCAGCAGGCGTTCGGGCAATGGCCGCCGATAAGTTTTCTCGACATGCACGCGGGCATTGTCGATGAGGTGCATGTAGTTCACGCCCGACGGACAGGTCGTCATGCAGGAGAGGCAGGAGAGGCAGCGGTCGATATGTTTGACTGTCTCTGCGGTCGCGGCTTCGCCGCGCTCCAGCATGTTCTTGATGAGATAGATGCGTCCGCGCGGCGAATCGAGTTCATCGCCGAGCAGCACATAAGTCGGGCAGGTCGCGGTGCAGAAGCCGCAATGCACGCATTTGCGCAGGATCGTATTGGATTCGGCGATATTGGGATCGCGGAGCTGGTCGGCGGTAAAGGCGGTCTGCATCTCACCAACCCTGATACATCCGGCCGGGATTGAGTATCCCCGCCGGATCGAAGCCTGCCTTGACGCGCCGCGATAGCTCCTCGAGCGCGGTCGGCTGCGGCGTGAAGACGGGAACCGCGGCGCGAACATCCTGCGGCGCACGGATCAAGGTGGCATGGCCGGAATTCGCAGCGCCGCGCACGAGTTGCGCGCCGCCGTCATCGCTTGATGGCAGGGAGAGCCAGATCAGGCCGCCGCCCCAGTCATAGAACCATTGTGCGTCGGCTCGGTCGGCGATTGCCGCCGTGATGCGCGCGCCCTCCATCGGCGGAACCGACAAACGCCAGATGATCCGGCTCTGATCGCCGGCGAAGGGATGAACGTCGCGAACCGCGATCCAGCGCGCGCGCGATTCATCCGCAGGATGCGAGCGGCAGATGCCGAATTCGGCGAGAAGGGCAGCAAGCCTGTCGCGCCGATAGGCAACCGATGGCGGCACCCCCTCAAGGCGCAGCAATGTTTCAGCGATGCCGGCATTGATCGTCGCCGGCAGATGCGCGGCGCCCGAAACTTCGAAGGGCGATTGCAGCGCCAGACTCATGGCACGGATGGCCGTCGCATCGTCGAGGCCTTCGAGGATCAAGGTGTCCTCGCTTTCGGGCGCGGGCAGAACCTTGATCGTCACGCTCGTCAACGCCGTGAGCGTTCCATAGGAACCGGCGAGCAATTTCGGGAGGTCGTAGCCGGTGACGTTCTTTACCACCTTGCCGCCGGCCTGATAGATTTCGCCGCGACCGGAAACGCCGGTGAAGCCGAGAAAGTGATCGCGCGCCGCGCCGGCCTTGATGCGGCGGGGGCCTGCGAGGTTGCAGCCGATCATACCGCCGAGGCTTCCGGCGTCTCCTACGCCGAGCAGGCGGGAGTAGTCGGGCGGCTCGAACGCAAAGCACTGGCCGCGCGCGGCGAGCAGGGGCTCGACCTCCGATCGCGGGGTGCCGGCACCGGCGGTGAGCACAAGTTCTTCGGGCTCGTAGGATGTAATCCTTGAAAAACCGCTCAAGCTCAGCGTGGCGGCGGCCTGGACCGGCCGGCCGAGCGTCGCCTTGCTGTTGCGCCCGGTGACTTCCAATGGTGTCTTGGCGGCGATCGCGCCGCGAACGACGCTTTCGAGTTCGGCCTCGCTCGTGGGCGCGAAAGTCGACTGCGGCATCGGCTTCAGAACCGCGGGATCTCGGGGAAGGGCAGCTGGCCCTTGTGGACATGCAGGCGGCCGAGTTCGGCGCAGCGATGCAAGACAGGGAAAACCTTGCCGGGATTGAGCAGGCCCTGACTGTCGAAGGCGCATTTGAGCCGCTGCTGCTGGTTCAAGTCGATCTCGGAAAACATTTCCGGCATCAGGTCGCGCTTCTCGATGCCGACGCCGTGCTCGCCGGTGAGAACGCCGCCCGCCTTGACGCAGAGCCGCAGAATGTCGGCGCCGAATTTCTCGGCGCGGTCGAGTTCATCGGCATTGTTGGCATCGAAAAGGATGAGCGGATGCAGGTTTCCGTCGCCGGCATGGAATACATTGGCGACGCGCAAACCGTATTTCCGTGACAGCTCCGCCATATCGCGCAGGACCTCCGGCAGTTTCTTACGCGGGATCGTGCCGTCCATGCAGATGTAGTCGGGCGAAATGCGCCCGACCGCCGGAAAGGCGGCCTTGCGGCCGGCCCAGAAGACCAGGCGCTCGTCCTCGCTGTTGGAGATGCGCAAGGATTGCGACCTGTTGCGCGCCGCGATCTCGCTGACGCGGGCGATGAGATGATCGACCTCGGCCCTGGGCCCGTCGAGTTCGACGATGAGCAAGGCTTCCGCATCGAGGGGATAGCCGGCGTGAACGAAATCTTCCGCGGCATGGATTGCCGGACGGTCCATCATCTCCATGCCGCCAGGAATGATTCCGGCGGAGATGATCTCGGCGACGCAGCGCCCGGCATCCTCGTTTGTCGGGAAGCCGACGAGAACCGCGCGCGCCGTTTCGGGCTTGGCGAGAATGCGGACGGTGACTTCGGTGACGACGCCGAGAAGTCCTTCCGAGCCGGTCATAACGCCGAGAAGATCGTAGCCCTCCGAGTCGAGATGCTTGCCGCCGAGCCGGATCACCTCGCCGGTGATCAGCACCATCTCGATGCCGAGCACGTTATTGGTGGTGAGCCCATATTTCAGGCAGTGAACGCCGCCGGAATTTTCAGCGATATTGCCGCCGATGGTGCAGGCGATCTGGGATGAGGGGTCCGGCGCGTAATAGAAACCGCGATGCTGCACGGCCTGGGTGATGGCGAGATTGGTGACGCCGGGCTGGGCGGTGACGCAGCGGTTCTCGTAATCGATGTCGAGAATGCGGTTGAATTTGCCGAGCCCCAGGATGATGCCGTCGGCGAGGGGCAATGCGCCGCCCGACAGCGAGGTGCCGGCGCCGCGCGGCACGACCTTGATCGATTTTTCGTGGGCATAGCGCAGGATGCGGCTGACCTGGCCGGTCGTCTGCGGCAGCACGACGAGCAACGGCATCTGGCGATAGGCCGTGAGCGCGTCGGTTTCATAGGCGCGCATCTCGACCGGCGTTTCGATCACGCCCTCGCCCGGAACGATCGCGCGCAGATCGGCGGCGATCTCGGCGCGCCGTGCGATCGTTTCGGCGTCGGGTTGCGGCATCATCAGCATAGACAAAGGGTTAGGGCTTTCGCGGCGGGCTGACAACTGCCTTTGGACGGCCCCGAAAACCACCCCTTTTCCAGAATCGTTTGTACACGGAGCAAATTTCCGGAGGGCCCGAGGGCACGGTGGATTCGACCAAGGAATTCAAAGATTTATGAAAAAAGAGAAATATGAACAGAAAAATCCTTGACTTACTGCGCAGCTATTAGTACGAATCTGGTCATGCTTCCACAGCTGGCTCTCGCAGAGCCGCTTGTCGGTAAGCCCCAAAACCCACCATCAATCCACCCGCCAGACCAGCCGCATCCCCATGCGCCGGTCTCGCATTGCCATTGGAGAAAGCCATGTTCCTGGCATTCCTGGGCGCAGTCCTGCTTGCCCTTGCGACCATGCAACCCTTCGGAATTTCTTGCGATATTGCCTGCTTGCGGGCAAAAGAGCGGGCTATCTCGGTCCGGACAACAATCCCGCCCATGGCTTCTCCCCGCGTCGGCTTTTTCGTCACCTGCCTTGTCGACCTGTTCCGCCCCTCTGTCGGCTTTGCGGCGGTGAAGCTGCTCGAAGATGCCGGCTGCACGGTCGAGGTGCCGGCGCTTCAGACCTGCTGCGGCCAGCCCGCCTTCAATTCCGGCGACCGCGCCGACACGATCAAGATCGCCCGCGAGGTGATCGCGGCGTTTAGCGATTTCGACTATGTCGTGGTGCCCTCGGGCTCCTGCGGCGGGATGATAAAGACGCACTACCCCGAGCTTTTCGCCACCGGAACGCCGGAGCGCGTGAAGGCGGACGCGCTTTCCGCCAAGACCTTCGAGCTCGTGTCCTTCCTCACCGATGTCATGAAGGTGAGCCAGGTCGCTGCCGCCTTTCCGGCGACCGCGACCTATCACGATTCCTGCTCGGGCTTGCGCGAGCTCGGCGTGAAGGAGCAGCCGCGGCGATTGTTGCGCTCGGTCGAGGGACTGAAGCTCGTGGAACTGACCGATTCGGAAGTCTGCTGCGGCTTCGGCGGCACCTTCTGCGTCAAATATCCCGAGATTTCGAACACCATGCTGGCGAAGAAGGTGAAGCGCATCGCCGCGACCGGCGCCGACACGCTGATTGCCGGCGATCTCGGATGCCTGATGAACATGGCGGGCAAGCTCAAGCGCGAGGGCTCGCCCATCCATGTGCGCCATGTCGCCGAAGTGCTGGCCGGCGATACCGCCACCGCCCCCATTGCCGAGGCCGAGTGATGGAATCGGGAAGCGTTACCTTTCCGGCCAATGTTGCGAAGGCGCTCGCCGACAGGCAATTGCAGCATGCGATGACGGAGACGGGCCCGCGCTTCATCATCAAGCGCAGCAAGGCCCGCGAAGCGCTTCCCGAATTCGACCGCTTGCGCGACATCTCGCGCGACATCAAGAACCACGTGCTCGAAAATCTCGATGTCTATCTCGAGCGCTATGAGAAGAAGGTGACCGAGGCCGGGGGCCAGGTGCACTGGGCCTCGACCGCGGAGGATGCACGCCAGACCATCATCGGAATCTGCAAAGGTGCCGATGCCAAGATCATCACCAAGGGCAAGTCGATGATCTCCGAAGAGATCGACTTGAACGAGGCCCTTGAAAAGGCTGGCATGACGCCGGTCGAGACCGACCTTGGAGAATATCTGATCCAGCTTCGCCATGAGCGGCCGAGCCACATCATTGCGCCAGCCGTACATCTGACGCGCGACCAGGTTGAGGCCGATTTCAGGAAGGCACATACCTGGCTGCCGCCGGAACGCGACCTGACCGAGATACCGGCACTCGTCGAAGAAGCGCGCCAGGTCTTGCGGCAGAAATATCTCGATGCCGATGTCGGAATCACGGGAGCGAATTTCCTGATCGCCGAGACCGGAACCTCGATCATCGTGACGAATGAGGGCAATGGCGACCTGACGCAGACATTGCCCAAGGTGCATATCGTCATTGCCTCGATCGAGAAGATCGTGCCGACTTTGGAGGACGCCGCCACCATCCTCCGCGTCTTGGCGCGTTCGGCAACGGGGCAGGATTTTTCGAACTACACGACCTTGTCGACGGGACCGCGCCGCCCGGGCGATCCGGACGGCCCGGTCGAGTATCATGTCGTCATTCTCGACAACGGCCGTTCGAATGTGCTTGGCACCGAGTTCCAGGACATGCTGCGCTGTATCCGCTGCGGCGCATGCCTCAATCACTGCCCGGTCTACCAGGCGGTCGGCGGCCACGCCTATGGCTGGGTCTATCCAGGCCCCATTGGCGCGGTTGTGACGCCGGCGCTGATTGGCATCGCCAAGGCGAAGCACTTGCCTAATGCCTCGAGCTTTTGTGGGCGCTGCGAGGAAGTCTGCCCGATGCGCATTCCCTTGCCGCATCTGATGCGCAACTGGCGCGAGAAGGAATTCGAGCAGCATTTGACGCCGGCCGCGATGCGGAGCGGTATCAAGTTCTGGGCTTACGCAGCGCGACACCCGCGGCTGTATCGCTGGGGCGCAAGATTGGCGGCGCGGGTGCTCGGCAATCTCGGCCGCGACAAGGGGCGGATTACGAGCCTGCCATTGGCATCGGGCTGGACGCGCTTTCGCGACTTACCGGCACCGCAAGGCCGCACCTTTCTCGATCAGTGGCGGGATCGCCGCGGCGGCGTTATCTAGGCGTCGCAGGGGCATTTTTTTAAGGGACCCGCCTTGAAAGCAGCCGGCCCTGGCGCCACCTGATGCAGCGCGGGCCGGGCCCCTCTGACGATCATGAACATCGTGATGTCGGACCGCATCGGGTGAACTCGATGAATGGTCTGGTCTGATTGGGCCATCCTTGGGTTTGCCCTCCGACCGGAGAGCGCAA
>JAEUMG010000120.1 GCA_016793355.1 Hyphomicrobiales bacterium | reverse complement strand
GGATGGTGCGATCACATCGCGCGCATGTGGCCTGTCGATGGCGTCGTCGGCGAGAACGGCGCTTTCTATTTTCGTTACGATGCCAAGCGCCGGAAAATGGAACGCGTCTATGCGCAGTCCGCAGAAGTCAGGCGCGCCAATCTGGACCGATTGTGGAAAGTGGCGCATCGCGTGCTCAAGGAGTTTCCGGGAACGGCGGTCGCGTCCGATCAGGCCTATCGCGAGATCGATGTGGCGATCGATTTTTGCGAAGACGTCCCGCCATTGCCGCTCGCCACTGCCGAAAAGATCAAGGAAGCCTTCGAGGCCGAGGGCGCTACGGCGAAGATCAGCTCGATTCACGTCAATGCCTGGTATGGCGATCACGACAAGCTGTCGATGTCCAGGCGCTTCCTCGCCGAGGTATGCGGGATCGATGCCGATCGCGAACGCGAGAGGATCATTTATGCCGGCGACTCGCCGAACGATTCTCCGATGTATGCCTATTTCCCGAACGGCGTCGGCGTCGCCAATATCGTCGCCTATGAGAAGCTGATGAAACACCTGCCGCGCTATGTCACGTCGGCGGAGGGCGGCTACGGCTTTGCCGAACTCGCTCAGGTCATCCTGGATGCGCGCGCCGGGCGATAAGGTCTCAAAGCGCTCGCGGCATGAGCGCATCGTCGCGCGTCTCGCCAATGACGTGGCGGTGCGCATTTCCGCGCTTGCCGAAGAATTCCAGGTCACGACGGAAACGATCCGGCGCGATCTCGACGAATTGTCGGATCGCGGTCTGATTTCGCGCACCTATGGCGGTGCCGCGCCGCGCTCATTGATCGGCGAGCCGGGCGTCATGCTGCGCGCCCAGACCAATGTCGCGGAACGGCAGCGCATCGCGCTTGCTGCGGTTAATCTGGTTAAGCCAGGCGATGTCATCATGATCGATGCCGGCTCGACGACCGCCTTCTTCGCGGCCGAGCTTGCAAGGTCGGCCTATCCCCTCACCGCGATCACGAATTCGCTGGGCGTGGCACGTGCGCTCGGGACCTCCGAAGCGATCACGGTTCTGCTCTGTCCCGGCGAGTTCCGCTTGACCGAGGACGCCGTCTTCGGTCCGGAGACCCTGGCGTTCCTCGATCGCTATCACGCCGATGCCGCTTTCTTCGGTGCGGGGGGCTTTGCGGCGGAGCAGGTGACCGATGCGGACGCCGCCGGTGTCTGGGTCAAGCGCAAGATGCTGGAGCGCTCGGAGCGAGCGTGCCTGCTTGCCGATCACAGCAAGGCCGGACAGCGCCAGTTCGCCGTCGTCTGCGCAACGTACGAGCTCGATGTTCTGGTCACCGGGCAGCCGCTCGAAGCTGCGCTTGCGGCGGCGCTCGCCGGTGCCGATGTGACGGTTCAGCTTGCGCCGGAAGGCACGGTCGGTACCGCTGCATGATCGTTGGCGTCGACATCGGGACGCAGAGCCTCAAGGCCGTTGTCGTTACGCCCGCGCTCGAGGTTCTCGGGCAACATTCCGTTGCCTATCGGCCGGAATTCCCTGAGCCGGGCTGGGCGCATCAGGACCCCAGGCTCTGGGAGGATGCATTGCGCCCCGCAATCGAGGGGGCCCTCCATGCGGCAAATTGCAGGGCAGGGCAGGTCACCGCGCTCGGCATTGCCGGGCAGCTCGACGGATGCATCCCCGTCGATGGCGAAGGCCTGCCGCTGCACCCCTGCCTCATCTGGATGGATCGGCGTGCCGAGGCAGAGCTTGCCGGCATCGATGCGCGGCTGATCCAGGAGCGCTGCGGGCTTGTCCTCGATGCGACGCATCTTGCCGCGAAAATCCGGTGGCTGAAGCGGCA
>JAEUMG010000091.1 GCA_016793355.1 Hyphomicrobiales bacterium | reverse complement strand
TCGGCCTTGTTGCCCGCCACAAGCACGTGGATATCGGCGCCGATCTTGCCCGCGGCGGTCAATGCCTTGTGGGTCGCATCCTTGAGACGCGCATTGTCATGTTCGGCGATGAGAAGGACCGTCATGATCAGATCACTCCCGCTTCGTTCTTGAGTTTCTCGACGAGTTCGGCGACCGATTTCACCTTGACGCCGGCCTGGCGCTTGGGCGGCTCGACGGTGGTCACGACCTTGAGGCGCGGTGTGACATCGACGCCGTAATCGGCGGGCGTTTTTTCCTCGAGCGGCTTCTTCTTCGCCTTCATGATGTTGGGAAGGGAAGCGTAGCGCGGCTGGTTGAGACGCAGATCGGTGGTCATGATCAGGGGCAGTTTCACCTTGATGGTCTGCAGGCCGCCGTCGATTTCGCGGGTGACATTGGCGCTGTCGCCATTGATCTCGAGCTTGGACGCGAAGGTCGCCTGGGCCCAGTCCAGCAGCGCCGCCAGCATCTGCCCGGTCTGGTTGCAATCGTCGTCGATCGCCTGCTTGCCGAGGATGACGAGCTGCGGCTGCTCGGCGGCGATCACGCCTTTCAGTATCTTGGCGACGCCAAGCGGCTCGACGTAAGTGTCGCTCTTGACCAGGATGCCGCGATCGGCGCCCATGGCGAGCGCTGTACGGATGGTTTCCTGGGCCTGCTGCGGGCCGATCGAGACGGCGACGATCTCGGTCGCTTTGCCGGCTTCCTTGAGGCGAACCGCTTCCTCGACGGCGATTTCGTCGAAGGGGTTCATCGACATTTTGACATTGGCCAGTTCGACTCCCGAGCCGTCGGCCTTGACCCTGATCTTGACGTTGTAATCGACCACCCGCTTAACGGCGACCAGTACTTTCATGAGGTGAGCTCCCAAGGACCGCCAGATTTTCGCGGCGGTGCACAAAAAGTGGCCGGAAACTAGTGACCGGCAACCGCCGAGTCAATTCCAAGACCGGCATGGCTATGCCGCGAGCGACGTAGGCTTCACCGGGCCGGTCCGATGAGCAGGCGGGACCGCAGGAGATAAGTCAGGCCAACGCCGACAACGAAGCCGCCGATATGCGCCCACCAGGCCACCTCGGTGTCGTCCTCGCCGGCAATCAAAAGGCTGACGATCTGGAACAGGAACCAGCCGCCAAGCACCCACAGCGCCGAGATGCGCAACGGAATTCGCATGAGCAAGAGCACCCATACCCGCGCTTTCGGAAACAGCACGATATAGGCGCCAAGAATGCCGGACACGGCGGCGGAAGCCCCAATCATCGGAGCATGCGAAGAGGGGTGCAGGGCCGTATGTGCCAGCGCGCCGGCCATGCCGCAGATCAGATAGAAAACCAGGAATCCCCAATGCCCGAAAGCATCCTCGACATTGTCGGCGAAGACCCAGAGGAACAGCATGTTGGAGATGAGATGCAGCCAGCCGGCATGCAGAAACATGTAGGTAATGAGGGTCAAGGGCTCCGGCACCGGATGATAACCGGGAAGAATGACGCCGCTTGTCAGTTCCGCCGGAACGAGGCCATAGCCGGCGGCGATCATGGCGAAGGTCGCCTCGCCCCTGAACGCATCGGTGGTGAGGAAGAGCACGATATTGGCAATGATCAGGGCGCCGGTCATGTATTGAAAGCGGATGACTCTCAGCGGCGTGTCATCATGCAACGGCACGAACATCAGCGATTGGCGCCCTTGACCCAAAGCACATCGCCAGGCCCGCGCGCATTCACCCAGCGGCTCGCGACGAAAAAGAAATCGGAGAGCCGATTGATGAAGGTCAGTGCCGGTTCGGAGACGGACTGGCCGGGCTCGCGGCTCAAGGCCACCATGAGCCGCTCGGCGCGGCGCGAGACGGTGCGGCTCAGATGAAGATGGGCGGCCGCGGGATGGCCGCCCGGCAGCACGAAGGAGCGCAAGGGCTCGAGGGCTGCATTGAGTTCGTCAATCTCGGCTTCGAGCCGTGCCGTCTGGGCCGGAACGATGCGCAAGGGCTCGTAGCCCAGGTCCCTGCCGGTATCGGGCACGCAAAGATCGGCGCCCAGATCGAAGAGATCGTTCTGGATGCGGGCGAGCATGGCATCGAGCCTGGCGAGATCGGCCGTGCCGGTATGTAGCCGGGCGATACCGACCGTCGCATTGGTCTCGTCCACCGTTCCATAGGCTTCGATGCGCAGATCGTTCTTGGCGACGCGTTCGCCCGAGCCGAGCGCGGTCTCACCCTTGTCGCCGGTGCGCGTATAGATGCGGTTGAGAACGACCATGGACCAAACCCTCGCCCTGAGGTGCGTCGCCGGCGAAGCTGGCGGCGCCTCGAAGGGCGGCTTGCGCCAAGCTAGCTGCCCATGCTTCGAGGGCCGCTTCGCGGCCTCCTCAGCATGAGGCTGTCAACTATCCCAGCCCGACCTTCAACGCTACTCGTTTCTGAGCATTGGCGCGGGCTTGGCGGTCAGCGCCCGCCAGGTGGCGGCAAGACCCGCCGCAATGGTGATCGCCATGGCCACAAGCGCGGTCAGGATCGCCGTTGCGGGCGAGAACTGCCACGGCATCTCGAGAATCCAGTAGGCCAGGAACCAGGCGGCGAGCGAGCCAACCGCGATGCCGAAAATGGCAGCGGCGATGCCGAGCACCGCATATTCGGCGATGAAGGCCTGGATCAATTGCCGGCGGGTCGCGCCATAGGTCTTCAGCACGACGGCGTCGTAGATGCGGCCCGAGAGACCGGCCGCCAGCGCGCCGGCGAGAACCAGCACACCGGTAATGAGTGTCAGAATATTGGCGCCGCGGATTGCCGCCAGCATCTTTCCCAAAAGGTCGCTCACCGTGTCGATCGCATCCTTGACGCGCACCGCCGTCACCGACGGAAAGGCACGCGCAACCTGGTTCAGCAGCCGTGCCTCATCGCCGCCCTCCATTTCGACGGTGACGAGAAAATGATGCGGCGCGGCTTTGAGGGTCGACGGCGTGAACACCATGAGAAAGTTGATGCCGAGAGTGCGCCAGTTGACGCTCCTGAAATTGGCGATCTTCGCGGTTATGTCGCGGCCCAAAACATTGACGGTGATGGTGTCGCCGATCTTGAGGCCCAAACCTTCCGCCACTTCGCCGACGAAGGAAACGAGCGGCGGCCCGTCATAATCCTTGGGCCACCATTCGCCCTCGATGAGTTTCGAACCCTCGGGCAAGGTATCGGCATAGGTGAGCCCGCGGTCGCCGCGCAAAGCCCAGGCGGCATCGGGGGAGGCCTTGACCTCGCCCGCTTCGGTATCGTTCAACCTGGCGATGCGGCCGCGCAGCATCGGTGCGGTTTCGATGTGGGTCACGCCGGGCTCTGCCTTCACCTTGTCGACGAAGGCCGGCAGTTCGTCATTGCGCACATCGAGAAAGAAGAAGGCCGGCGCGCGCTCGGGCAAGCCTGCCTGGAGTTCCGTGCCAATCGTGCGATCGGTCAGCGCAAGCGTCACAAACAATGTGAGCCCAAGCCCGAGCGCGAGGATGACCGACTGGGCGGCCGCACCCGGCCGGTAGAGATTGGACACGGCATAGCGCAGGATCGCCGATTTCGGCTTGGGCATCACCGCCGCGACACGGACAATGGCGTTGGCAAGGCCAAGCAGAATGACGAAGCTCCCGGCAAGGCCGGCGAGATAGCTCAATGTCACGCGACGGTCGTCGAAATTCAGAAAGACAAGAAGTGCGATCAGCCCGAGGGCCGCGGCAATGGCAATGAGGTCGGCGAGCGCGGGCCAACCCGAAACATGGGCGATGCGGTGCCGGAACAGGGCCGATGCCGGAACCCGCCTGGTGCGCGCCAGCGGCCATACCGCAAAGGCGATGGTTACGAGGAAGCCATAAGCCGCGGCGGTCAAGAGCGGGAGCGGTTCGATGCGATTGGAGATCGGCAAGGGCAGGATATCGCGCAGGAAGGACTGCGCCAGGGGCGGAACCAGCGCCCCGGCCAGGACACCAATGGCGATGGCCAGCACGGCAAGGATGAGAATCTCGGTGAGATAGATGCCGAAGACGGTGCGCGATGGCGCGCCGAGGCATTTGAGCGTGGCAATGGTCGAGGTGCGACGGTTGACGAAGGCCGAGACGGCATTGGCAATGCCGGCGCCGCCGACGATCAGTGCGGTCAGGCCGACAAGCGTCATGAAGTAACCGAGACGTTCGACAAAATTCTCCGCACCGGCCGCCGCCCTGTCGCGGGTGCGCAGGCGCCAGCCGGCATCGGGAAACGCCTTCTCGGCGGCCGTCACAACGGCACGCACATCATCGAGCGACGCGTCGTTGCCGAGCTTCAGGCGATAGCGCCAGGTGATGAGGCTTCCGGGCTGGATCAGTCCGGTCTCCTGCAATGCAGCATCGCTCAGGATGATGCGCGGTCCGAGCACGATGCCGTCGGAAATCCGGTCCGGCTCATTGGCGATGAGACCGCGCAGCACGACCTCGCTGGTGCCGATCTTGATCCTGTCGCCGGGCTTGATGCCGAGCCTGCCAAGCAGCAATTCATCCACCACGGCGCCATGGAAACCATCCTGCTGCGACAGAGCCGCCTTGAGGTCGCCGCCGCCCGCAATCTCAAGCGAACCATAGAGCGGATAACGATCATCGACGGCCTTGGCCTCGATCAGGGTCGTGGCATCGCCGGCGACCGCCATGGCGCGCAGCGTTGCGATGCGGCTGACCTCGCCCTTGCCGGCAATGAAGGCCAGTTCATCGGGCGATGCCTGACGGTGTACCAGCGAGAATTCGATGTCGCCGCCAAGCAGGGGCTGGCCTTGTTCCTCAATGCCGCGTTCGATCGCCGCCGAAAGGCTGCCGATCATTGCAATCGCCGCGGTGCCGAGCGCAAGACAGGTGAGGAAAATCCAGAAGCCCTGGAGCCCTGAGCGCAGATCGCGCCAGGCGAAGCGGAAAAAGAGAGCGAGGTTCATGCGTTGCCCGCCACGATCCGGCCATCGCGGACTTCGGCGATGCGATCGCAGCGATCGGCGAGCGCGCGATCATGGGTCACGAGAAGCAAGGTGACGCCGTCTTCGACTTTCAGCGAAAAGAGAAGGTCCATGATCTGCCTGCCGGTCTCCTGATCGAGATTGCCCGTCGGCTCGTCGGCCAAGATGATGCGGGCGCCCGAGGCCATGGCGCGGGCGATGGCGACGCGCTGCTGTTCGCCGCCCGACAGCTGGCCGGGATAGTGATCGAGCCGGTGACCGAGCCCGACACGCTCCAGTTGCCGGCGGGCTGCTTCCATCGAATCGCCGCGGCCCTTGAATTCGAGCGGCACGGCGACATTCTCAAGCGCCGTCATGGTCGGGATGAGGTGGAAGGACTGGAAAACGATGCCGATCGTATCGCGCCTAAAGGCGGTGAGCGCGTCTTCGCTCTGGCCGTTGAGATGCGTGCCGGCGACGGAGATCTTGCCGGCGCTGACGCGCTCGAGCCCGGCAATGACCATGAGAAGCGTCGTTTTTCCCGATCCCGATGGCCCGACAATGCCGATGGCATCGCCGGCTTTGACACTCAGATCGGCACCGCGGAGGATTTCGACGGCGCCGGCGCGGCTCGGCAGGGTGAGACGGACATTTTCAAGGGAGATCAAGGGAATCGGCATGGCTAGGGTAGATGGGGCCGACAGGCCGGCTTGTCCAGCGCAACGCCTTGCGATCCGCGCATTGGCTTCCTAACTGGGCGGGATGTTCCGCCGCACGCTGCTCGCCCTTGCCTTGCTGCTCTTTCCCCTGCCGGCCGCCGCACAGGAAACGATCACGATTCTCGCATTTGGCGACAGTCTGACGGCAGGATTGGGCGTCGATCCGCAAAGCGCCTTTCCGGCCAAGCTCGAGGAGGCGCTCAGATCGCGCGGGCATGATGTCCGGGTCATCAATGCGGGCGTCTCGGGCGACACGACCGCCGCCGGCCGCGATCGTCTGGACTGGGTCCTGACCGACGATATCGATGCGGTCATCGTGGAACTGGGCGCCAATGACGCCTTGCGCGGGATTGCGCCTGCCGAAACGCGGGCTGCGCTGACCGCCATTCTGGAGACGCTGAAACAGCGCAATCTCCCGGTCCTGCTGGCAGGAATGCTGGCGCCGCGCAATCTCGGGCCCGACTATGCGGCCGCCTTCGACCCTATTTTCCCTGAACTTGCAGAGACTTATGGCGTTGTCTACTATCCGTTCTTCCTGGACGGCGTAGCGACGGAGGCGGCGCTCAACCAGGCCGATGGCATCCATCCCAATCCGGCCGGGGTCGCCGCGATCGTCAGCAGAATTACACCCGCCGTTGAAGAGCTTGTCGCCAGGGTTGCAACGAAATAGGCCTTTTCATTCACACGAATCGGCTTAGCTTATGGCGTGTCGCGACCCGACGACCTTCGTTCAGGAGGCCAGCCATGCCGCGCTTGTTTACCGGGGTGGAAATTCCCCCTGATGTCGCCCTCGACCTCGATCTGATGCGGGGCGGCGTGATCGGAGCCCGCTGGCTCGATCGCGAGAACTACCACATAACCTTGCGTTTCATCGGCGATATCGACGAGGGACTGGCGCGCGAAATCGCTTATGAGCTCGAGGGCGTCGCGGCCCGCCCGTTCCAGTTGCGTCTCAAGACCATCGACACCTTTGGCGGGAACCGCCCGCATAGCATCATCGCCGGGGTCGAGGAAAGCCCGGAACTGCGCCGTCTTCAGGCTATCCATGAGCGCATATGCCAGGCCCTGGGGCTCGACGCCGAGTCGCGCAAATTTGTGCCGCACATCACGCTCGCGCGTTTGCGCGACCCTGATTTATCAAGCGTTCACAGATACTTGGCGTCCCACAGCCTGTATAAGAGCCGGCTGTTCGAGGTCGACCGGTTCGTGCTGTTTTCATCGCGCCCGTCGCGCGGCGGCGGGCCTTACGCGGTGGAAGAGGCCTATGCGCTCGGCGCGGCGATGTAACATCCAGGAGAGCGGCTGCGAAGCGGCATGGACGCAGGGTTCGCGCCATGAGATAATCCCTTGAGCGAAGCTTGAAATTTGCGTTTTGGTTCACATATCACCGGCACGAGTTCTTAAGTCTCTGGAGGGAGCAAGAATGGCTGACTATCGTTACCAGACCCAAGCCCCCGGTCAGGTCGGCGCCCGCGCCGAAATCGACCAGGGTCTGCGGTCCTATATGCTGGGCGTCTACAACTACATGGCGCTGGGCATTGCCGTTACGGCAATCATCGCTTTGGCCGTGGCCGCGAGCCCGGCGGCGATGGCGACCGTCTATTCGCTGAAATGGGTGTTCTTCATCGGCATCATCGCCATGGGCTTCCTCGCCCCGCGGATGATCTTCTCCGGCAACACCGCCACCGCGCATGCCGCTTATTGGGGCTATGTGGCGCTGTGGGGCCTCGGCATCGCGCCGATGGTCGGTGCCTATCTCAGCATCGATTCGAACATCGTCGTGCAGGCGTTCCTGATCACCGCGGTCACCTTCGGCGCGACCAGCCTATTGGGCTATGTCACCAAGCGCGACTTGTCGGGCTTCGGCGCCTTTTTCATGATCGCCTCGATCGGCATCATCATCGCCATGCTGGTGAACGTGTTCTTCATCCAGAGCACGATGATGAGCCTCATCACCTCGATCATCGTGGTTCTGCTCTTCGCCGGCATCACCGCCTACGAAACCCAGCAGATCAAGGAGATGTATTATGAGGGCGATGCGCCGGGCGTGGCCAAGGGCAAGTCGATCTTCGGCGCCTTCATGCTCTATGGCAGCTTCATCACGCTGTTCATCCATATCCTCAACATTCTGGGGATCATGAGGAGCGAGTAAGCCACGCCCCCCATCACGATTGCCACCGAGCCCCGGCCCAAAGCCGGGGCTTTTGCGTTCAGGGGGTGACGAGGTGCGGCTTGCCGCGGAAGACCCGCAAGACCTGGGCAAGGTCGTGGCCGCGCTTCATGATCAGGCCGCCCGGGGCGATCACCGCATACTGGCCCTGGCGGCGAGCCAGGCGGGGATCCTTGACGATCTGATAGAGGGGCACTTCGGAACTGCGGCGGAAGATCGAGAAAATGGCCGTGGCCGCGCCGAAGTCGAGGGCATAATCGCGCCACTCGCCCTGTGCCACCTTGGCGCCATAGGCGGCGAGAATCAGACCCAGTTCCTTGCGATCAAATGCAACGCGCGGCAGCGGAGGCGCTGCCCAGCTCCTGGCTTCTGCTGTTTCCGGCCGGGCGCCAGGCTCCCGAGGCCGGAACGGAACTATCGGTTCCGTTTCGCTCACGCACCCCTCGCTATGGTTCTGCGGGTGGCTGTTACTCAATTGACATGATGAACCTGCGTGGCGCCTTTGGCAAGGCTTGGGGCGTTCCGGAGCGGTCAATTTTTTCTTGTTTTCGCCGCATTCCGATCAAGCTGTCGCCCCGATGCGAAGCGATAAAAGCATCGTTGCCTCTATAGCCCGGCTGGATCGCAGGCGTCGGAATTCTCAGCCCCCCAGCCCCCCCGGAGCTTTCGGACAGCCGGGCCCCCAACCACCCAGTTTCGTGAGTGAGGCGTCAATTGAGTTTACGGCCGGACCTTCGCGTCCGGCCGTTTCCGTTTGGCGGGGCTTGACCGGACAAAGTTCCGCACCGATATCGGCGGCAAACCCCACTTTCCCGCATGAGGCATCCGATGACTGAGACGGCGGACGCGCAACTCAAACCCGAGGCACAAACCCACGCATTCCAGGCCGAAGTCGCCAAGCTCCTGCAGCTCATGGTGCATTCGGTCTATTCGGAGCGCGACGTCTTCCTGCGCGAGCTCATCTCCAACGCGGCGGATGCGTGCGACAAGCTGCGCTACGAAGCGATCGCCAATCCGGCATTGCTCGGCGACAGTCCGGATCTCAAGATCGAGCTTGCCGCCGACAAGACCGCCAAGACCCTGACGGTCAGCGACAATGGCATCGGCATGAGCCGGGCCGAGCTCATCGACAATCTCGGCACCATCGCCAAATCCGGCACGCAAGCCTTCATCGAAAGCATCAAGTCGGGCGCGGGCGATCTCAAGCTCATCGGCCAGTTCGGAGTCGGCTTCTATTCGGCCTTCATCGTGGCGACGCGCGTCGATGTCGTTTCGCGCCGGGCGGGGAGCGACGAAGCCTATCGCTGGTCCTCCGACGGCAGCGGCAGCTTCACGATCGAGCCGGTCGATCTCGCCGATGCGCCGGCGCGCGGCACCCGCATCGTGCTGCACCTGAAAGACGATGCGCAGGAGTTCCTCGACGACTGGAAGCTCGAATCGGTGGTGCGTTCCTATTCCGATCACATCGCCCATCCGATCATGCTCAAGATCGGCAAGGAGACGGCGCGCCAGATCAATGCCGCAAGCGCCATCTGGATGCGGCCCAGGGCCGATGTCACGGAAGACCAGCACAAGGAATTCTTCGAGGCGCTGACCGGGCTGTCGTCGCCGCCGGCGCTGACGCTGCATTACCGCGCCGAGGGCCGCCACGAATATACCGTTCTCCTCTATGTGCCCGGCGAGAAGCCCTTCGATCTCTACGATCCCGACCGGCGCGGCCATCAGAAGCTCTATGTGAAGCGCGTCTTCATCACCGCGGATGCCGAACTGCTCCCCGCCTATCTGCGCTTCGTGAGGGGCGTCATCGATTCGGAAGACATGCCGCTCAACCTGTCGCGCGAGATGCTGCAGAACAATCCGCAGGTGGCGCAGATCAGGAAGGCGGTCACCAACAAGGTTCTCGCCGAACTCAAGAAATGCGCCGAGAGCGACCCGGAGCGCTTCGCCAGGATCTGGGAGGCCTTCGGCCCGGTGATCAAGGAAGGCATTTACGAAGACATGGAACGGCGCGACCAGCTCTTCGAAATCGCCCGCTTCCGCACCACCAAGCGCGATTCGGTCACGCTCAAGGACTATGTCGAAGGGCTCAAGCCCAACCAGACCGCGATCTATTACTTGACCGCCGAAGAGGCATCGAAGGCCGCGGCAAGCCCGCAGCTCGAAGGCTACAAGGCGCGCGATGTCGAAGTGCTGCTGCTCACCGATCCGATCGACGGCTTCTGGGTGAGGACGGCGCTCGGCTTCGAGGGCAAACCCTTCACGTCGATCACGCAAGGTGCGGCCGATCTCGACCGGATCCCGCTGGTCGAGGACGCTGCCGCAATCGAGACCGACGATGCCGCAACCGGCACCTTGATCGCGCTCGTCAAGCAGACGCTCGGCGATCAGGTGAAGGATGTGCGGAAATCAGCGCGGCTTACCACCAGCGCCGTCTGCCTGGTCACCGATGCGGGTTTCGATCGCACGCTCGAACGGCTCCTGTCGCGCCAGAAGACCACCGGCGTTTCGATGAGCGCGCCGATCCTCGAGATCAATCCGCGCCATCCGATGATCGTGGCGCTGGCCAAAGCCGCCAAGGCGAAGGGTGCTTTGCCCGAACTCGAGGATGCCGCGCGACTCCTTCTGGACCAGGCTCATATCCTCGAAGGCGAGCCGGTCGGCGATCCCGCCTCCTTCGGGAAGCGCATGACCGAGATGATGCAGAAGGCGTTTGGGGAGTAGCCGCAAAGCTGGTTAGTTGATCAGTTCCGAGAATTGAACGATCCGCAATTCCGACGGCGCGTGCAGCCGGCGAGCATTGGTGAGGAAGACGTCGCAAGCTGCGTCGAGTGCTGTCGCCATGTGGATCGCATCCGGGGTCGATACTCTGAGCGCCGCGCGCAGCAAACCAGCGCGATAGAAGGCATCACGAGTGACCGGGTACAGGGCCACGACATCGCCGCTCTCGAAGAAGTCGAGACAGCGCCGAAGCACATCCTCATCCTCGAGTTTGGCGACGCCGGAAACGACTTCCGTGATCGCGAGCTCGCCGGTTGCTGCGTGGAAAGCGCCATTGGCGATAGCGCCCACCAAGGCCGCGGTCTGCTGTTCAAACTGATCCGGCCGTTCGAGAATGTAGATGACGATGTTGGTGTCGAGATAGACACGCTTGCCGGAAAGCGTGTTCAACGATCCCATGCAGCACGATCACGGGCGATACGGTCATCTATTTCCGAGGACGTCCCAAAAGTACCCTTGAGCGCGCCATACCATTGCATCACTCTCTTGGTGCGCTGGGTATCAGTCTCGGCATGACGCGCGGATCGGTTGCCGGAGACGATATCGTGATAGCGCGGAATCTGAGCGAGTTCGTCGATCGAAACCAGAGCAGCCGTCGGCCGGCCGTGCTTGGTAATGACCACAGCCTCCCGCTGGGCCGCATCGATATGCTCGCCCAGTTGGTTTTTTGCTTCCCGAGCCGGAATGCGACGCATCGATCTTTACCTTTCAAATAGAGCCATTATAGCTCTTTTCGGCTGTCAGGTCAATCGGGCTCGCAGCGTCGTGCGATTCAGACGTTGGGCGGAAGGATCACCGTTCGCGCGCCGATCTCCACGCGGTCATAGAGGTGAATGACATCGATATTGAGCAGGCTGATGCAGCCGGCGGTGCTCCGCTTGCCGATCATGCTTGGCAGGATCGCGCCATGAATGCGGATCTGGGTGTCGACCTCGCCCTGGTGGAGATAGAGCGCCCGCGCCCCCATCGGATTGCCCTTTCCGCCGGGCATGCCATTGATGTATCTGGCGTGTTTCGGAAACTCGGCGAGATGCTCCCGGGTCGGCACCCAGACCGGCCATTCGGCCTTGCGGGCAACCACGGCCTCGCCGAACCAGTCCCTGCCGGCCCGCCCGACGCCAACCCCATAGCGCGTCGCCTGGCCGCCGCCCTGCACATGATAAAGAAACCG
Organism: Hyphomicrobiales bacterium; assembly: GCA_016793355.1. Lineage (GTDB taxonomy): Bacteria > Pseudomonadota > Alphaproteobacteria > Rhizobiales > Aestuariivirgaceae > JAEUMG01. Next base: position 13,198 of record JAEUMG010000091.1, on the reverse strand, counting down.
CTGCCCGGTATCGACGACGATGGTGCCCTTGGGCTCCTTTGTCCGATAGTCCACGGTGGTGCGCCGGAATTCCGGGGCAATCCGCTGCGCATCGTCTTCATAGACGGGAAAGGGCTCGCCCAGCAGTTCCTGCGACGACTTGCAGCCGGGAAGCAGCCCGGCAGCAAACATGGACATCACAAGCGCGCGGCGCGAAACCGCCATCGGCATTTTCCCCTGACGCGGCTGATTCCTATCGCGACGGGTCCGGCGGATCAATATTCGATGGATTTGCGCTTTCGTTCGGCATCTGCCAGCTTCGCCCGCCATGACATTGCGCCTCTTCGATCTGTCCGGCCGCGTCGCGGTCATCACCGGCATCAGCCGCGGCATCGGCCGGGCGCTTGCGCATGGCTTCGCCGAGGCGGGCGCCATCGTGGCCGGCTGCGCGCGCTCCTACGAGGCGGCCGAGCGCACCGCCGAGCAAATCCGCGCCAAGGGCGGCGAGGCGCTGGGCGTACTGGCCGATGTCACGCGGCCCGAGGACTGCCAGGCGCTGATCGACGCTGCGGTCAGGCGCTACGGGCGGCTCGACATCGCGGTGCTCAATGCCGGCATCAACATCAAGAAGCCGAGTATCGATTTCGCGGCGGGAGAATTCGACACCGTGATCGCCGGTAACCTGCGCGCCTATTTCCTTGCCGCGCAAGCTGCGGCGCGGCAATTCATGCGCCAAGGCCGGGGCGGGGCGATCGTGATGAACTCCTCCAATGCATCGCTTGCGGCATTCGACGAGCTTGGGCCCTATTGCGCGGCCAAGGCCGGGATCGACGGATTGGTGAGGGCGCTTGCCGCCGAATGGGGCCCGCATGGGATCAGGGTCAATGCCTTCAATCCCGGCTACACGACCCATTCCATGACCGACAAGGGCCAGGACTATCTGAAAACCGGCGCTGCGGAAATCATCGGCCGCACGCCCTTGCGGCGGATGGCCGAGGTGAGCGAGATGGCAGGGCCGGCGATCTTCCTCGCTTCCGATGCCGCCTCCTTCGTCACCGGCGTGACGCTCGCGGTCGATGGCGGCTGGTGCGCCGCTTAGGGTTCATGCCTGTGTTCGCCGCCCGCGGTAGCACTACCTATTGAAGTTGCCATATTCTGGCCCTTGGATTCGTGTTGCTGCGATTCGGTGCGTATCAACGCCTTCAGCCACCAGGGACGGCCCATGACAGCGATCTCTTACCGGCATGCCGGTTTCTTCGCCGCCATTGTTGCGGCCCCCTTGCTCGTTGCGGGGCCGGCCGCGGCGAGCTTCGATAGCTGTGCCGCGGGGATCAAGGCGCAGGTGATCAAGGCCGGCATCAAGCCCGATATCGCCAATGCCGCCTTCAAGGGTATCAAGTATGACGAGAAGGCAGTGCGTTTCTCGCGCAGCCAGCCCGAATACAGGCTCGCCATCTGGGACTACATGGCCTTCCTGGTGGACGAGAAGCGCATCGCCGACGGCGCGACCATGATGAAGCGGCATCAGCAGACCTTGCGGGCGGTCGAAAAGCGGTACGGCATCGACCGCTATGTGATCGCGGCCCTGTGGGGGGTGGAGAGCGATTACGGCCAGGAGAAGGGCGATTTCTTCCTGCCGCATGCACTCGTCAATGTCATCTGCGCCGGCAAGAAGCCGGCGGTGTTCAAGAACGAACTGATCAATGCCCTGCGCATCGTGCAGAACGGCGACGTCAGGCTCGCCGACATGACGGGTTCCTGGGCGGGCGCCTTCGGGCAGACGCAGTTCATCCCCTCGACCTACCGGCGTCTTGCGGTCGATTTCGATGGTGACGGACATCGCGACACCATCCGCTCGGTGCCGGACGCGCTCGCCTCGTCGGCCAATTTCCTCGACAAGGCCGGCTGGCAGTCGGGGCTCCCCTGGGGCTTCGAAGTCAAGCTTCCGTCGAACTACAAGGGACCGGTGGGACGGCGCGCCAAGGCGCCGATATCCGACTGGGCGAAGCGCGGGGTGACGCGCGCCGATGGCTCGGCTTTGCCCAAGAGCGGCAGCTATGGGCTCATCCGGCCGGCGGGGAAATCCGGCCCGGCATTTCTCGTGTCGAAGAATTTCGATGCGCTTTACAGCTATAACGCTGCCGAGTCTTACGCGCTGGCAATCTCCTATCTTTCCGAGCGCCTCAAAGGCAACGGTACCTTCAAGACGCCATGGCCGACCGACGATCCGGGCCTGAGCCGGGCGCAGCGCCTGCGCCTGCAGCAGGCGCTCGCCGCCAAAGGCTTTTATGACGGCGAGGCGGACGGGCGGATCGGCCCGCAAACTGCCGCAGCGATAAAGTCGGCGGAGAAAGCCATGGGTCTCAAGGTGACAGGCCGGCCGGGGAGCCATATCCTCAAGAAGCTCACCGCGGATTAACGTCAAGGTGATGCGGCATTAGCGCAATCTTGCCGATTTTCCGTTCTAGCCTAGATACACGCTCATATACACCGAGGGACTATTACTCAGACATGCGACTGTCTCGCCGAAAACTGCTTTTGACCGGCTGTGCCGCGCTGCTTCCGGTCCTCCCCGCCTTTGCGCAGGAAGAGCCGCTCGCCGAACCGGAATTCTTAATTCCCGATGCGGAGGAGCCGAGCCCGGAAGAGGATATCACGGGGTCGGCGCCGGACACCGCCGAGCCGGAGGATGGCGGCTATGATCCGGCAAAATTGCCGCCTGAGGAATCGGAAGAAGACTTTGTCATCGAGGCGGTGAACCCCGAGATCATCCCGGAAGAATACCGCCGCCGGGAAGTGCCCTTCGACGAGCCGGTCGAGCCCGGCACGATCATTGTCGATCCGACCAACCGCTTCCTCTATCACGTGCTCGAGCCGGGACGTGCCATGCGTTACGGCGTGGGCGTCGGCAAGCAGGGATTCGAGTGGTCGGGCACGGCGACGGTAGGGATGAAGCGGCGGTGGCCGCGCTGGGTGCCGCCACGCGACATGGTATCGCGTAACAAGCTCGCCGCGAAATGGGCGAACGGCATGCCGGGCGGCCCGGACAATCCGCTGGGTGCGCGCGCGCTCTACCTATTCGAGGGTAATGCCGATACGCTCTATCGCATCCATGGAACGATCGAGCCGGAATCGATCGGCAAGGCAGCGTCCTCGGGCTGCATCCGGATGCTGAACGAGGATATCGTGTCGCTCTATGACCGGGTCGAGATCGGAACGCCGGTGATCGTCAGGCCGGCGGTCTAGGTTTGATCGGCATCCTTCGCGCCATCGATGTAATCACATTGAAGGCCAGCGCCACATCCTCACGCGTCGTATAAGTCTGGCCGACCTGGAAGCGGATGACGCGCCGGCCGGCGAAATCGGTCGCGGTCAGGTAGATGCGGCCGTCATCATTGATCGCTGCGACAAGCCGCTCGTTCAAGGCGTCGAGATCGGCGACACCCGCCGGCGCGTAGCGGAAGGTGAAGAGCGACAGGATCGGCGCGCTGGTGATTTCGAAATCAGGCTCGCGCGCCAGGCGCTCGGCAAGCTCCTGGCTCCAGGCAACATGATTGCGGATCATGGCGCGCAATTGCTCGACGCCATAGGCGCGGATCATGAACCATAATTTGAGAGCGCGAAAACGGCGTCCGAGCGGCAGTGACCACTCGCTGAAATTGACGATGCCGTCGCGACCATGCGTGCGCAGGAAGCTCGGCCGGATGGCGAGCGTCTTCACCAGCGCCTCGGGATCGCGGATGAAATGCGCCGAGCAATCGAAATTGGTGAGCAGCCACTTGTGCGGATTGAAGACGAAGCTGTCGGCGAGCTCGGCGCCCTTCATGAGATGCCGGTATTCCGGGCAGATCATGGCGCTTCCGGCCCAGGCGGCATCGACATGCACATAGAGATCGTGGCGCCGGGCGACGTTGCAGACCGCTTCGATATCGTCGGTGGCGCCGGCGCCGGTGCCGCCAATCAAGCCTACGACGGCAATCGGCTTGTGGCCCGCGGCGATATCGGCTTCGATGGCACGGGCAAGCACCCCTGTATCGAGGCTGATCAAGGGGCCGGAGGCCGGGAGCTTGACGAGATTGTCCTGGCCGATGCCCGCCGCCCAGCACGCCTTGTCGATGGACGAATGGCATTGTTCGGAGACATAGACGCGCAATCGCGGCGCGCCGCTCAGGCCCTTCATATTGCCGGCCCAGCCAAGCGCCCGTTCGCGCGCGGTGAGAAGGGCTGCAAGCGTGGCGCTCGAGGCTGAATCCTGGATCACGCCGGAGAAGCCCCGCGGCAGGCCGATCATCTGGCGCAACCAGTCGATCATCACGGTTTCGAGTTCGGTCGCGGCGGGCGAGGTCTGCCACAGCATGCATTGCGCAGCGAGAGTCGCTGTCAGATATTCGGCCAGGACCGAGGGCGGACTCGCATTGGCGGGGAAGTAGGCGAAGAAGCGCGGATGTTGCCAGTGGGTGATGCCCGGCATGACGGTGCGCTCGAAATCGGCAAAGATGGTCTCGAACGTCTCGGGCGCTTCCGGCGGCGATGATGCAATGGCGCGGGCGATGTCGCCGGGATTGGTCTGGGCGCGCACCGGGCGGGAGCGAAGTGTGGAGAGATACTCCGCACCCCAGGCGGCGATGCGCGCGCCCCAGAGCCTGAGGTCACTTATCTCCATTGCGCTCGGGCTCGAGACGGCCGTTGCGATCGAGATAGTCGACGATCTGTTCGGCGGCTTCGCTCGGCTGCCTCGCCGTGGTGTCTATCAGAAGCTCCGGATTTTCGGGCCGCTCATAGGCCGAATCGATTCCGGTGAAGTTCTTGATCTCGCCGCGCCGCGCCTTGGCATAGAGACCCTTTACGTCGCGCTTCTCGGCCTCGGCGAGCGGGGTGTCGACAAAGATCTCGACGAACTCGCCGGGCTCCAGCAATTCGCGCGCCATCAGCCGTTCGGAACGGAAAGGCGAGATGAAGGAAACCAGCACGATCAGGCCGGCATCGGCCATGAGCTTTGCGACTTCGGCGACGCGCCGGATGTTCTCGACGCGGTCGGCATCGGTGAAGCCCAGATCCTTGTTGAGCCCGTGGCGGATATTGTCGCCGTCGAGAAGGTAGGTGATATGGCCCTGGGCATGCAGTTTCTTCTCGACGAGATTGGCGATGGTCGACTTGCCGGCGCCTGACAGGCCTGTGAACCACAGGACCGTCGGCCGCTGACCGGCCTTGCGGCCGCGCGCCGACTTGGTCACGTCGAGGGCCTGCCAGTGGACGTTGGAGGCACGCCTGAGGGCGAAATTGACGAGCCCCATGCCGACCGTGTTGTTGGTGAAGCGGTCGATGATGATGAAGCCGCCAAGTTCGCGATTCTCGTCATAGGGCGTAAAGGCGACGGGCGCGCCGAGATCGAGATTGCACACGCCAATCTCGTTCAATGTCAAAGTCTTCGCCGCGACATGCTCGAGGGTGTTGACATTGACCTTGTATTTCGGGCTTTCGAGCGCGCCGTTCACCGTGCGGGTGCCGATCTTGATGAGATAGGGGCGCCCGGGGAGCATCGGCTCGTCGCCCATCCACAAGATGCGCGCCTCGAACTGGTCGGCGGCACTTACCGGGTCGCCCGCCGCGCAGAGGACGTCGCCGCGGCTGACATCGACTTCGTCGTCAAGCGTCACGGTCACCGATTGTCCCGCGATGGCATTGTCGAGATCGCCGTCGAAAGTGACAATCCGGGCGACACGGCTGGTGCGACCGGAGGGAATGACCTTGACCGCATCGCCCTTGCGTATGGTGCCGGCGGCGATCGTGCCGCAGAAGCCGCGGAAGCCCTGGTCCGGGCGATTGACCCATTGCACCGGCAGGCGGAAGGGCTTGGTGTTGCTCGTCCCGCCGATCGGCACGGTTTCGAGATGCGCCATCAGGGTCGGCCCGTGATACCACTGCATGGCGGCCGATTTCAGAATGACATTGTCGCCAACGAGCGCCGAAACCGGGATGACCTTGATGTCGGTGAGCCCCAGGCTCTGTGCGAAGCTGCGATAATCGGCCTCGATCTCCTCGAAGGCTTCGCGCGAATAGCCGATGAGATCCATCTTGTTGACGGCAACGACGATGTTGCGGATGCCGAGCAGTGAGACGATGTAGGTATGGCGGCGTGTCTGGGTGAGCACGCCTTTTCGCGCATCGATGAGAATGACGGCGAGATCGGCGGTCGAGGCGCCGGTCGCCATGTTGCGGGTATATTGCTCATGGCCCGGCGTGTCGGCGACGATGAATTTGCGTTTGTCGGTGGTGAAGGCGCGATAGGCGACGTCGATGGTGATGCCCTGCTCGCGCTCGGCGGCAAGACCGTCGACGAGCAGCGCGAAATCGAGCGCGCCGCCCTGCGTTCCGACTTTCTTCGAATCGGCCTCCAGGGCCGAGAGCTGGTCCTCGAACAGCATCTTGGCTTCGTAGAGGAGCCTGCCGATCAAGGTCGACTTGCCGTCATCGACGCTGCCGCAAGTGATGAAGCGCAGGAGATCCTTGTTCTCCTGGGCGCGGAGATAGGCAGCCACGTCGCCGCCGGTAAACTCGATGAAGCGGGCCATCAGAAATATCCCTCCTGCTTCTTCTTCTCCATCGAGGCGGCCTGGTCCTTGTCGATGACGCGACCCTGGCGTTCCGATGAGGTCGCAAGCAGCATCTCCTCGACAATGTCGAGAAGGCTCGTGGCGGTGGATTCGATGGCGCCGGTCAAGGGATAGCAGCCGAGGGTGCGGAAGCGGATCATCTTCATCTCCGGCTTCTCGCCGGGATTGAGCCGCATGCGATCGTCATCAACCATGATCATCTGGCCGTCGCGCATCACCACCGGGCGGCGGGCGGCGAAATAGAGCGGCACGATCGGGATGTTCTCAAGATAGATATATTGCCAGATGTCGAGTTCGGTCCAGTTGGACAGGGGAAAGACGCGGATCGATTCGCCCTTGTTCTTCCTTGCATTGTAGAGGTTCCACAATTCCGGGCGCTGGTTCTTGGGATCCCAGCGATGGCGCGAATCGCGGAACGAAAAGATGCGCTCCTTGGCGCGCGACTTCTCTTCATCGCGACGCGCCCCGCCGAAGGCCGCATCGAAACCGTATTTGTCGAGCGCCTGCTTCAACGCATCGGTCTTCATGATCTGGGTGTGGAGTGCGGAGCCGTGGTCGAACGGATTGACGCCTTTTGCAAGGCCCTCGGGGTTCGAATAGACGATGAGATCGAGGCCGTATTTCTTCGCCGTCTCATCGCGCATTTGATACATGTCGCGGAACTTCCAGGTGGTGTCGACATGCATCAGCGGGAAGGGCGGCTTGGCGGGATAGAAGGCCTTCATGGCGAGATGCAGCATGACGGCCGAATCCTTGCCGATCGAATAGAGCATGACCGGCTTTTCGCATTCGGCCGCCACCTCGCGGATGATGTGGATCGATTCCGCCTCGAGCCTGGCGAGATGGGTGAGATGGCCGTCGCGCGGCGCCGGGGTTGGAAGACTTTCCCTCAAGGCTGGTGCGGGAGCCGGCTTTGCTTCGGTCCCGTTGCTGCGCATCCAGGCACGCACCTTATCCATGGTGCGGGCGGAGGGCGAGCGGCCCTTACGCAAATCGAAGACGAAGGAGGGATCGCCCAAGGCCTGCTTGCCGAGCGTGGTTGGGTCGAGCTTGGACTCCGCCAGGAAGCCTTCGATGTCGGCGAGAAATGTCTGTGCAATCGTGTCCATAAGTCGCCATTAACGGTTCTCAAGATCGCTGTCCAGAGGAAATATCCTATCACAATGCAAAATCGGATCGCCAGAAGGCAAAAACCTATCGAATATGTTTTCTAAGACGAAATTGCAATTGAGATGATTGGCGAGGAGGAGTAGGCCTGTTTCACCGGAGGAAACAGGCGTGGAAATCGTAGAGCGCAAGCGCAAACGCCCCGACCGGGCCGTCATGCATTACCAGGAGCCGCATGCCGCGCGCGCCGCGCAAGGCAAGCTCCTCGAGGAGGCGATCGGGCGGCAGGTCAAGCAATATCGCGAGAAACTCGGCCTCACCATCGCCGAGCTCGCCAAGGCCGCCGACATGTCGGCCGGCATGCTGTCAAAGGTCGAAAACGGCGCGACCTCGCCCTCGCTCGCGACGCTCCAGGCCTTGTCGCGGGCCCTGCATGTGCCGGTGACGGCGCTTTTCCGTTCCTATGAGGAAATCCGCGACGCGACTTTCGTCAAGGCCGGGCAGGGACTCACCATCGAACGGCGCGGCACGCGCGCCGGTCATCAATATCAACTGCTCGGTCACAGCCCGCACGGGCCGGTCATGGTCGAGCCCTATATCGTCCTGCTGACCGCCGAATCCGACGTCTTCCCGATCTTCCAGCATGCGGGCCTCGAATTCATCCATATCCTCGAAGGCGAAGTGGTCTATCGCCATGGCGACAAGACCTATGCGATGGGACCGGGGGATTCGCTGTTCTTCGATGCGGAGGCGCCGCACGGGCCGGAGGAACTGCGCAAATTGCCGATCCGCTTCATCTGCGTGATCAGCTACCGCCGCGAGGAGTGAGCAAGCCCAAATGACCGAAACAATTGTTCCGGCCCGCGAAGGCCGCGCGGTCAAGGTCGGGCGCGGACAGAGGATCAGGATCACGACGCCCAAGGGCGCGCAGGCCGCCGATTTCTTTGCCTATAATGCGGAAAGCCTGAGCGAGTGGCTCTCGGCCAATCACACCTGGGTCACGACCTTCTGCGTCAAGCCGCGCGAGGGCGACGTCTTCATCTCGCGTTTCCGCCGCCCGATGCTCAAATTCGTGAAGGACGGTGCCAATGGCGTGCATGACATGATGATCGCGGCCTGCGACCAGTTTCGTTACGAGCATTTCGGCTTCAAGGGGCCGCATGCGAGTTGCTCCGAGAACCTATGCGTCGCGATGCGCCGCCTTGGCCATCAGGTCGATGTTATCCCGCAGCCCATCAATTTCTTTACCAACACGCATGTCGAAGCCGATGGGCGCTTCGTCTCGCCGCCCAATCCGGTCGCACCCGGCGCCTTCGTCGAACTGGAGGCACTGATGGATCTGATCTGTGTCGTCTCGTCCTGTCCCTTCGATCTCAAGGTCGACGGCTGGACGATCAATGCCGATCAGGGGCCGAGTGAGTTGATCGTTACAGTGGCCTGACCTAACGGCATTGACAAAGTAGCTATCGGTAGCTACCTTTTGTTCGTGAATGTCTCGATTAAGGATGCCAAAAACCGTCTGACAGAACTTACCCGGCGCGTTGAGAAGGGCGAGACGGTAACGATCACGCGCAATGGCGAACCTGTGGCCGATCTTGTTCCGCATCAACGCAAAGGCGGCCTCGATTGGGAGGCGCTGCGCGACTACAAGAAAAAGCGCGGTATTGCAAATTTCGTGAAGACGATTCCGGCCGATTTTGACGAGCCGCTCGCGGAGGACTTTCTCATTACTCCTTTGCCGAATCCATGAATTTACTCCTCGATACGCATGTCGTTCTTGCGATGATCGAGGAGCGGACTGAGGCTCTTCCGCCGGGAATTCGCGCGGTGCTCGACAGTCACCAAATAGCGGTCTGGGTCAGTATCGCGAGCCTATGGGAAATCGCGATCAAATCGCGCATCGGGAAGCTTCCGCTCGTAACTCCTCTCATTCACTGGCCCGAGGCTCTTTTGGTGCTTGGGGCCCAGCTCATGGATATCAAATTTCCGCACATTTTTGCCGAGATCGGGCCGGAACCGGCGACGAACGATCCCTTCGACCGGCTGCTTCTGTCTGTCTGCGCAGCCGAAAAGCTACGTTTGCTCACCCTCGACAGGGCGCTTGTCGGTCACGCCTTGGCCTGGCGTTCCGTTCCCGCTGTGAAAAAATAATTCCTGAGAGTTGAAACGCCCAAATCCGGCTGTTAAGAGGATGCTTCCTCAGGCCTCAAGGGCGTCCCCCTCATGTGCGGAATAGTCGGACTCTACCTCAAGAACAAGAAGCTGCAACCCAAGCTTGGGCAGATGTTCAAGCCGATGATCATCGAAATGACCAATCGCGGGCCGGATTCGGCCGGCGTCGCCATCTATCGCAACCCGGTGAAAAAGGGCCAGGTGAAGTTCTCGCTCGCCCATGACGATGCCAGTTACGATTGGAAGAAGATCGATCTCGGGCTTGAGCGCTCGCTCAAATGCGATGCGACGGTCAAGAAGATCGGCAATCACTGCCTGCTCGTCACCAATGCCAAGGAAAAATCGGTGGTCGACTGGCTGAAAGCGCATCATCCCGAGGTGCGCATTGTCGGTTCCGGCCAGATGATCGAGATTTTCAAGGAAGTGGGACTGCCGGAAGCGGTCTATGAAAAGTTCCACCTCGACGATGCCAGGGGCACGCATGCGATCGGCCATACGCGCATGGCAACGGAGAGTGCGGTGACCACCGCCGGCTCGCACCCTTTCGCGACCGGCGCCGATCTCTGTCTCGTCCACAATGGCTCGCTCTCGAACCACAATCGCCTGCGCGAGAACCTGAAACGCGAGGGTCTCGAATTTCAGACCGAGAACGATACAGAGGTCGCCGCCGCCTATATGACCTGGAAATTGCGCCAGGGCCGTACGCTGCGCGAAGCGCTTGAGGACGGTATCAAGGACCTCGACGGGTTTTATACGTTCTGCATCGGCACGCATGACGGTTTCGCCGTGGTGCGCGACCCGATTGCCTGCAAGCATGCGGTGCTGGCCGAAACCGATGACTGGGTGGCCATGGCAACCGAATACCGCGCCATCTCGCATCTGCCCGGTTCGGATGACGCGCGCATCTGGGAACCCGAGCCGCAGACGATCTATACGTGGGAAGGCCACGCATGATCGAGCTTGATCTCAAGAGCGAGGGCGTGCGCGGCGTCAATTCGCGACTGCATTCCCTGCCCAAGAATACCAATCAGCGCCACTGGCTTCTGAAAAATCCACAAGGCCAGCATGCGATCGCCTGCGGGCTCGATGGCCCTTTCACCGTCGAGATCGCAGGCCATGTCGGCTTCTATTGCGGCGGCATGAACAAGGAAGCCGAGATCATCATCCATGGCCATGCCGGCGTCGGCGTTGCCGAGAACATGATGTCGGGGCTCGTCCGCGTCACCGGCAATGCCTCGGAATCGGCCGGTGCCACCGGCAATGGCGGCTTGCTTGTCATTGAAGGCGATGCCTCGTCGCGCTGCGGGATATCGATGAAGGGCATCGACATCGTGGTCGGCGGATCGGTCGGGCATATGTCGGCCTTCATGGCGCAGCGCGGCAATCTCGTCGTGTGCGGCGATGCGGGCGAGGCGCTGGGCGATTCGATCTATGAGGCGCGGCTCTATGTGAAGGGCCGGGCGGAGAATCTGGGCGCCGATTGCATCGAGAAGGAAATGCGCGCCGAACATCGCGAGGAACTCGAGAAACTGCTCGAACGCGCGAAGATCAAGGCCAAGGTCAAGGATTTCCGGCGCTATGGCTCGGCCCGGCAGCTCTACAATTTCAACATCGATCATGCCGATGCGTATTGAGCTAGATGGCGCTTGCCAAGTTGTCATCCCCGGACTTGTTCCGGGGATCCACTCATCAGCACGCTCCAGCAGCGCAGTCTCGGCACGATGGATTGCCGGGACAAGCCCGGCAATGACGGTTTAGAGATCGGATCAGCGTCCCATGGACACCAACATCCCCCGCACGGTTCCGCGCAAGTCGGCGACTTTCGACGACTACACGCTTTCCGAAATCAGGCGCGCCGCATCGACCGGCATTTATGACATTCGCGGCGGCGGCGCCAAGCGCAGGCTGCCGCATTTCGACGATCTGCTGTTTCTCGGGGCGTCGATGTCGCGCTATCCGCTCGAAGGCTATCGCGAGAAATGCGGCACCAATGTCGTGCTCGGCACCCGCTTTGCGAAAAAGCCGATCGAACTCAAGATTCCGATCACCATTGCCGGCATGAGCTTCGGCTCGCTCTCGGCGCAGGCGAAAGAAGCGCTCGGCCGCGGCGCCTCGATCGCCGGCACCTCGACGACGACGGGCGACGGCGGCATGACGCCGGAGGAGCGCGGACAATCGAAAACGCTCGTCTATCAATATCTGCCATCTCGCTATGGCATGAACCCGGACGATCTGCGCAAGGCCGACGCCATCGAGGTCGTGGTCGGTCAGGGCGCGAAACCCGGCGGCGGCGGCATGCTGCTCGGCCAGAAGATTTCCGATCGCGTGGCGCAGATGCGCTGCCTGCCCAAGGGGATCGATCAGCGCTCGGCCTGCCGGCATCCCGACTGGACAGGCCCCGACGATCTAGAGATCAAGATCCACGAACTGCGCGAGATCACCAATTGGGAAAAACCGATCTTCATCAAGGTCGGCGGCGCGAGGCCCTTCTACGACGTGGCGCTGTCGGTCAAGGCCGGCGCCGATGTCGTCGTCGTCGACGGCATGCAGGGGGGCACGGCGGCGACGCAGGAGGTCTTCATCGAACATGTCGGCCAGCCGACGCTCGCCTGCATCCGCCCGGCGGTGGCGGCGCTGCAGGAACTCGGCATGCATCGCAAGGTGCAGCTCATCGTCTCGGGCGGCATCCGCAATGGCGCCGATGTTGCCAAGGCGCTGGCGCTGGGTGCCGATGCGGTATCGATCGGCACCGCGGCATTGGTGGCGCTCGGCGACAATGATCCGCGCTGGGAAGCCGAATATGAAAAGCTCGGCTCGACGGCGGGCGCCTATGACGACTGGCACGAGGGACGCGATCCGGCCGGGATCACCACCCAGGATCCAGAACTTTCCAAGCGGCTCGATCCGGTGCTGGCCGGCAGGCGGCTTGCCAACTACCTCAAAGTCATGACACTGGAGGCGCAAACCATCGCGCGCGCCTGCGGCAAGAGCCATGTCCACAACCTCGAGCCCGAGGATCTCGTGGCGCTCACCGTCGAGGCGGCGGCGATGGCGCAGGTGCCGCTGGCCGGGACGAGCTGGATCCCCGGCAAATAGAAGGAATACATTGTGGCGAAGTATCAGGCGAAGGTGACGTGGCAGCGGGGAACGCAGAAGTTCACCGACATGAAGTTCGTGCGCGACCATGAGTGGGCCTTCGACGGCGGCACGAAAGTAAAGGCAACTGCATCGCCGCATGTCGTGCCGCCGCCGATGACCGATCTCGCTGCCGTCGATCCGGAAGAGGCGTTCGTCGCAAGCCTGTCGAGCTGCCACATGCTGACCTT
>JAEUMG010000063.1 GCA_016793355.1 Hyphomicrobiales bacterium | reverse complement strand
GTTTTGTCGCAATAATTCCGTCATTCTGCTAGCATCGCCGAAATCGCTCTGCTATAGGCAGCGCCCATTGCACGGCCCCCGGAAGGTGATGGCGCGGGCGTGGTGAAATTGGCAGACACGCAGGATTTAGGTTCCTGTGGGCTCGTCCCGTGGGGGTTCAAGTCCCTCCGCCCGCACCAGGCCCGCTTGTCGCAGACGCTCTCCGGCCCTTTATCGAGTGGAAATCATGCAGGTCACAGAAGTAGTTAGCGATGGTCTGAAGCGCGAATTCAAGGTGGTGGTGAACGCCGCCCAGCTCGACCGGGATCTCGACACCAAGCTCAAGGAGCTGGCAGGGCGCGCCAACATCAGGGGTTTCCGGCCGGGCAAGGTGCCGGTGCCGCATCTGCGCCGCGTCTACGGCAAGTCGGTGATGGCCGATGTTGTCCAGCAAGCCATTGATGATACGAGCAAAAAGGTGGTCGAGGAGAGAAGCCTCAAGCCCGCCTACCAGCCCGAAGTGAAGCTGCCGGAAGACCGCGCCGAAGTCGAGAAGATCATGGAAGGCAAGGGCGACCTCGCCTACTCGCTTTCCTTCGAAATCATCCCTGACTTCGACATCCAGGACTTCAGCGGCATCGAACTCTCCCGCCATGTGGTGGCTGTCGAGGATTCGCATGTCGAAGAAGCGCTCGACCGCCTCGCTGCGCAGAGCCGCGGTTTCACAGCCAGGGAAGAGGGCAAGGGTGCCGAAACCGGCGACCGGCTGACCATCTCCTTCGTCGGCAGGATCGATGGCGAAGTTTTCGAGAATGGCACCGCCAGTGATGTTCCTCTCGTGCTCGGGTCGGGCCAGTTCCTGCCCGGTTTCGAAGACCAACTTGTCGGCGCCAAGGCTGGCGACGATGTTCTTGTGAAAGTGACCTTCCCAGAGACATATGGAGTCGCCGAACTGGCAGGAAAGCCGGCCGAGTTTGAGGTCAAGGTTTCGGCCGTGGAGGTTCCCGAGCAGCAGTCCGTGGAGGAAACCGCCGCGAGACTGGGCTTTGAAAACGGCGAGAAGCTCAAAGAGGCGTTGAAATCCCGCATCGGCGAGGAATTCGCATCGATGAGCAACATGAAGCTCAAGCGCGACGTGCTCGATGCACTCGACAAGGCGTACAATTTCGAGCTGCCGAGCAAGCTTGTCGAAGCCGAGTTCGCCGGGATCTGGCGCGAACTGGCAAACGAGATGGCCCGCTCCGGCAAATCATTTGCCGATGAAGGCACGACCGAAGAAGAGGCCCAGAAGGAGTATCGTGCCATCGCTGAGCGCCGTGTGCGCCTCGGTCTTGTCCTCGGAACCCTGGGCGAGCGCGAGAATATCCAGGTCACCGATCAGGAGATGCAGAAGGCGCTCCTCGACCGCGCCAGCCAGTTCCCCGGCCAGGGCAAGCAGGTCATTGATTTCTATCGTAAAAACCCGCGCGCGCTGGTCGAGCTGCGCGGTCCGATTTTCGAGCAGAAGGTGGTCGACTTCATCGTCTCGAAGGCGAAGGTCACCGAAAAGCCGGTGACCCGCGAGGAATTGCAGGCCCTGGTCAAGGATGAGGAAGAAGACTTCCACTACGGGCATGATCACGAGCATGACCATGACCATGACCACCATCACCACCATGATCATGATCACCACGGGCATGATCACGATCACGGCCACGATCATGACCATCATCATGATGAGGGTGAGCACAGGACTTAAGCCCGCAGGGCAGGGGCTTTCGCATGTCCGGCGCCCATCCTATCTATGGGTTGGGGATGGCCCCTGATTCTGTTCCAAAATCGAGAGTTTGAGCATGCGCGATCCGTTTGAGACCTATTCGAGCTTTGTCATTCCTTCGGTCGAGGAGACGACGGCGCGCGGCAGCTACCGCTATGACATTTTTTCGCGGCTGCTCAAGGAGCGCATCGTCTTCCTGACCGGCCCGATCAACGACGAGATCGCCACCCTGGTCGTGGCGCAGCTTCTGTTCCTTGAAGCGGACAATCCGAAAAAGGATATCGCGATGTACATCAACTCGCCGGGCGGCGTGGTGACATCGGGCTTGTCCATCTATGACACGATGCAGTTCATCCGCTGTCCCGTCTCGACCCTGTGCGTCGGCCAGGCGGCCTCCATGGGATCGCTTCTGCTCGCGGCCGGAGAGGCGAATATGCGCTTTGCGCTGCCCAATGCGCGGATCATGGTTCACCAGCCTTCCGGGGGCTACCAGGGCCAGGTCACCGACATTCTGATCCACGCCCGCGAAGTGGAAAGCCTGAAAAAGCGGCTCAACGAAATCTATATGAAGCATACCGGCAAGGACCTCAAAACGATTGAGGACGCGCTCGAGCGCGACAACTTCTTCACCGCCGACGGTGCCAAGGATTTCGGGATCGTCGACAAGGTGATCGAGAAGCGCGCCGTGATGGCGGACGCAAAACCGGCGTAAGGGACGCGGCAAAGATGGCGGAAGGTCATCTTTTTTGGGGCGCGAAAAAGGCTGGCACGCCCCTTGAATCAATTCTTGATTAACCAACCCGGCGCATGTTCAAATTGAGTCGCGTCTTGGGCCAGACTCGCAGCCTGCTGGCACCCGTATAATGGCGCCGTTCCTGCAGAGAGGAGCGCCTCGGAAAAACGGACCCTTTGGGTACAAGGAGTAGGAATGAGCAAAGCAAGCGGAAGCGACAACAAGAACACCTTGTATTGCTCCTTCTGCGGCAAGAGCCAACACGAGGTTCGCAAACTGATTGCGGGTCCGACGGTTTTCATCTGCGATGAATGCGTCGAATTGTGCATGGACATCATCCGCGAGGAGAACAAGTCGTCCTTGGTCAAGTCGAAGGACGGCGTGCCCACCCCGCATGAGATTCGCAAGGTTCTCGACGATTATGTGATCGGCCAGGACTACGCCAAGAAGGTTCTCTCTGTCGCCGTTCACAACCACTACAAGCGGCTCAATCACGCCGCGAAGAACAATGACGTCGAACTGGCGAAGTCGAACATCCTGCTTGTCGGCCCTACCGGATCCGGCAAGACGTTGCTGGCGCAGACGCTGGCCCGCATTCTCGATGTGCCGTTCACCATGGCCGATGCCACGACCCTCACGGAAGCCGGTTATGTCGGCGAGGACGTCGAGAACATCATTCTGAAATTGCTGCAGGCGGCCGACTACAATGTCGAGCGCGCCCAGCGCGGCATCGTCTATATCGACGAGGTCGACAAGATTTCGCGCAAGTCCGACAATCCCTCGATCACCCGCGACGTGTCGGGCGAGGGCGTCCAGCAGGCGCTGCTCAAGATCATGGAGGGAACCGTCGCGTCGGTGCCGCCGCAGGGTGGCCGCAAGCACCCGCAGCAGGAATTCCTCCAGGTCGACACCACGAACATCCTGTTCATCTGCGGCGGCGCCTTTTCCGGCCTCGAGCGGATCATCTCGCAGCGTGGCAAGGGCTCGGGCATCGGCTTCGGGGCCGAGGTCAAGTCGCTCGACGACCGCCGGATGGGCGAAATCCTGCGCGGCCTCGAGCCCGAGGATCTGTTGCGCTTCGGATTGATCCCCGAATTCGTCGGACGCCTGCCGGTGGTCGCGACGCTCGAGGATCTCGACGAAGCGGCGCTCGTCCTCATTCTCACCGAGCCCAAGAATGCGCTCGTCAAGCAGTATCAGCGTCTGTTCGAGATGGAGGGCGTCAAGCTCACCATTCCGGAAGAGGCGATGCGCTCGGTGGCGCGCCGCGCGATCGAACGCAAGACCGGCGCCCGCGGCCTGCGCTCGATCATGGAGAGCATCCTTCTCGATACCATGTTCGATCTCCCGGCCATGAACGGTGTCGAGGAAGTCGTGATTTCGCGCGAGGTTGTTGACGGCGACGCGAAGCCGCTGCTCATCTATGCGGACCGCGAGAAACAGATCATGGCCAAGGCGGCGCCGGCCTCGGCGTGAGCCGCTGACCGGGCGGCCGCCGGCCGCATGGCTGCTGGCCGTGCCCTGCGCGGCCGGCCCACCCGGCTGCCATTGAAATTCCCTATGGTCGCATCCATTTGTGGCTATTGGGCAACGGCTGTTTTTATTGGTTATTGCGCTTACCATTCGCGTGATTCCTCTGACGACAGCCGCAAGCCAGGGCGTTACCATCCGTTGCCGCTGAAGTCTGACGAGTCTGCCGCCAGGAGGCACGTCAGCAGGGACGGACCGGAACACGGCCCGCCAAAGAAAGGAAACAACAATGTCAGACACCTCGTCCCGGCCCAAGGCTTCTTCCGGGGAAAACGATATCCTTCCGGTGCTTCCGCTCCGCGACATCGTCGTCTTCCCGCACATGATCGTTCCCTTGTTTGTCGGGCGTGAAAAGTCCATTCGCGCGCTCGAGGAAGTGATGCGCGAGGACAAGCGCATTTTGCTCGTCGCGCAGAAGAACCCCGCCGACGACGAACCCGAAACCGATTCGATCTACCAGGTCGGCACCGTCGCCCAGGTACTCCAGCTCCTCAAGCTGCCCGACGGCACCGTGAAGGTGCTGGTCGAGGGCACCGAGCGCGCCCGCATTCTCGGCTACACGCCGCGGCCCGAATTCTTCGAGGCCGAAGTCCGCGTCATGGCCGGCGAAGCCGGTGAGGCGAGCGAAACCGAGGCCTTGGCGCGCACCGCGGTCTCGCAGTTCGAGAGCTATGTGAAGCTCAACAAGAAGGTTCCGCAGGAAGTCGTCGCCACCATCGGCCAGATTACCGACTATGCGAAGCTTGCCGACACGATCGCCGCCCATCTCGCGATCAAGATCGCCGACAAGCAGGAGCTGCTCGAGATGCCTTCGGTCGCGAAGCGTCTGGAGAAGGTCTTTGCCATGATGGAAGGCGAAATCTCGGTCCTTCAGGTCGAGAAGCGCATCCGCTCGCGCGTCAAGCGCCAGATGGAGAAGACCCAGCGCGAGTATTATCTGAACGAGCAGATGAAGGCCATTCAGAAGGAACTCGGCGACGGCGAGGAACGCGACGAGCTGGGCGAACTGGAAAACCGCATCAAGAACACCAAGCTCTCCAAGGAAGCCCGCGAGCGCGCCGATGCCGAGTTGAAGAAGCTTCGGCAGATGAGCCCCATGTCGGCGGAAGCGACCGTCGTGCGCAACTATCTCGACTGGCTGCTCGGCATCCCCTGGGGGGCCAAGAGCAAAATCAAGCGCGACCTGAAATTCGCCCAGGACGTGCTCGACGCCGATCACTTCGGTCTCGAGAAGGTCAAGGACCGCATCGTCGAGTACCTGGCCGTGCAGAGCCGGACCAACAAGCTGCGCGGGCCGATCCTGTGCCTCGTCGGGCCTCCGGGCGTCGGCAAGACCTCGCTCGGCAAGTCGATCGCCAAGGCGACGGGGCGCGAATTCGTCCGCATGTCGCTGGGCGGCGTGCGCGACGAAGCCGAGATTCGCGGCCACCGGCGCACCTATATCGGCTCGATGCCCGGCAAGGTCATCCAGTCGATGCGCAAGGCCAAGAAGCAGAATCCGCTCTTCCTGCTCGACGAGATCGACAAGATGGGCATGGATTTCCGCGGCGATCCGTCGGCGGCCTTGCTTGAGGTCCTCGACCCCGAACAGAACGCTTCGTTCATGGATCACTATCTTGAGGTCGAATACGATCTTTCGAACGTGATGTTCGTGACCACGGCGAATACGCTCAACATTCCGCCGGCGCTCATGGACCGCATGGAGATCATCAGGATCGCGGGCTACACCGAGCCCGAGAAGCTCGAGATCGCCAAGCGCCACCTGCTGCCCAAGACCATGGAGCATCATGGCCTGGACAAGAAGGAGTACGAGGTCACCGACGAGGCGATCCTCGAAGTCTTGCGCCGTTACACGCGCGAATCGGGCGTTCGCAACCTCGAGCGCGAGCTGAACACTCTGGCCCGCAAGGCCGTCAAGGACATCATGATGTCCAAGAAAAAGAAGATAAAGGTCACCCCGGAAGTGGTGAACCAGTATCTCGGCGTGCAGAAATATCGCTATGGCGAGGCCGAGCGCGAGGATCAGACCGGCGTCGTGACCGGCCTGGCATGGACGGAGGTGGGCGGCGAGTTGCTGACCATCGAAGCGCTCATGATGCCGGGCAAGGGCAAGATGACGGTCACCGGAAACTTGCGCGATGTGATGAAGGAATCGATCTCGGCGGCATCCTCCTATGCGCGCTCGCGCGCCGTCGACTTCGGCATCAAGCCGCCGATGTTCGACAAGAAGGACATCCATGTGCACGTGCCGGAAGGCGCCACGCCCAAGGATGGACCCTCGGCGGGTGTCGCCATGGTGACGGCGATCGTCTCGGTGATGACCGGCATTCCGGTTCGCAAGGATGTCGCCATGACCGGCGAGATCACCCTGCGCGGCCGCGTTCTGCCGATCGGCGGCCTCAAGGAAAAGCTCCTGGCCGCCCTGCGCGGCGGCATCAAGAAGGTCATGATCCCGGAGGAGAACGCCAAGGACCTGGCCGAGATCCCCGACAATGTGAAGTCGGAGCTTGAGATCGTGCCGGTGGCGCGCATGGATGACGTGCTGCGCCATGCGCTGACCCGCTATCCCGAGCCGATCGAGTGGGACGAGGCGGCGGAAGAAGCCGCCGCCCGCGCCCGCAAGGACGAGGCCGGCGAAGGCATGACGGCGCACTAAGTTCTCCCTCCCCTTGAAAAGGGGGAGGGACTAAGGGTGGCGGTCACGCACTGCTATCCTCGACAGATCAAAAGGGCGGAAGGCCAACCTTCCGCCCTTTTCGTATTTCTCCCTCTCCCAACCCCTTTGTTGGGAGAGGGTGCCTCCGGGCTTGATCCGGGGGCGGGTGAGGGCCGCGACGCGCCAGCGGCGCGGGGTCTTGCCGGTCACTCACACCATCCTCCCTCCGCCGCGCCGCGAAGCGGCGTGGGGAGGGTGGCGCGTGAGCGCCGGGTGGGGTGGTGTCGCTTGCTCGGTCGCGAAGGCTTGCTGGCTAAGGCCCGGGCCGGTATGGAGAGCCCTGAAGGGCGGTTAGCTCAGTTGGTAGAGCGCCACGTTTACACCGTGGATGTCGGGAGTTCGAGCCTCTCACCGCCCACCATTGGGGACATTGATAGTGCGCTGCTGCCGGTTCCGTGGACGGTTTTACGAGCGCGCACGCGTCCGCTGGCAGCCATGGCCCGCGCGGCCGCCGTCACCGCTACTGTTCGGCGGGGGGCATGTCATCGGGCGGCATCTCGTCGGTAAAGGCTGTGCCGCCGGGAACGCATTCGAGCTTCCAGTCCTTGGTCGCCGCGGAACTGTGGTATTCGGCAATGGCGGCCGCGCACTGGTCCCGGCTCTCGAAACCGCCCGGCACGACCGCAAGGCCGCCCTGGGGGCCGGCCACGACCACAAACCAGACATAGAGGATCTGCTGCATCCGGCTTTCTCCCGAAAGATTCGGCGCACGCTATCACAATGGCGTGCCCCTGTCCTGCCGGCCATCCGGAAAGACCCTTGACGAAGTTCAGCAAGTGTTCTACACTGGTGACATGAACTGGGATTTGGCCATCGAACGCCATCAGGGACGTCTGCTCGGCCTGGTCTTGGCGCTGTTCGCCGAGATCGGCTTGGCGGGGGACGATGCCGTCAAGAAACTGTCGCGGCCGGTATATCGCTATGCGCTGCGCCAGTTGCGCAAGGCCGAAGCCGCCGCCCGGCGCCTGATCTTTATCGCCGCCCGCAACATCGTGCTCGAGCCGGAGGATCTCCGTGCGGCCCGGCCGCGGCGGAAGCCGCCCGCCAAGACCAAGGCCGAGGGCAGCAGCCGGGGCGAGACCAAAATCAGACGCAAACGCCGCCCCGTGTTCAAACTGTTCGATCCGCCCAGGCGTCTCAAGGCGCTCTTTGGCCGCCTGGCTAAACGCAAGCAGGTGCTGCCTCCTTTAAGGGTCGTCGACGTCGGTGCCGATCCGCTGGTTCCGCTGTTTCTGGTGTTTCGCCCGCAGGAGCCGCCTCCCGCGCCGCCTCCTGAAAAGAAAGCCTCCGACGGCATGGTCGATGCGACGAAGCTGATCCGCCGCGTCCTCGCCCTCACCGAGGCGCTCGCCGACATCCCGGGCCAGGCCATGCGGCTTGCCCGCTGGCAGGCAAAGCCGATTGAGGAACGCCGTCCCGCGCGCTGGAGTCCGCTGCGCTCCGGCCGCCCGCCGGGCTACCGGGAGCGGCCCAGGCATGAGATCGACGAGATCCTCAAAGATTGCGATTGGCTCGCCCGCAATGTCATGCCGGCGCTCGACGACACGTCTTAGCGGCGAGGCGAGTATCGGCATCGACAATCCTGGCGCTCACGGCAGGCGGACGCCGCTTGCCGTGACGGGCGGCCAATGCCAGTTTGCGGCCCCGCAACAGGACAGGGTCGTGCAATGAGCCGCCAGCAGATCTCTTCAGGGTCGAAATTCGAAGCCGAGATGGCCTATTCGCGCGCCGTCGTCGATGGCGACTGGATCTTCGTCTCGGGCACCACCGGCTTCGACTATGCCGCGATGGCGATCTCTGACGATGTGGCCGAGCAGGCCGAGCAGTGCTTCCGCAACATCAAGACCGCGATGGAAAAGGCGGGCTTCAGTCTCGCCGATACGGTGCGGGTCCATTACATCCTGCCGAAGGCTGATGACTTCCAGGCCTGCTGGCCGGCGATGCGGAAATATCTGGGCGACGTGCGCCCCGCCGCCACAATGTTCGTGGTCGGTCTCGCCGACCCGCGCATGAAAATCGAGATCGAGGTCACCGGCCGCAAGCGGCAGGGATAAGCGCCTCCATTGCTTGACAGGGGGAGGGGGCTGCCCTATCACCCCGCCACGCTTGATTGCGGGTGTAGCTCAGTTGGTTAGAGCGTCGGCCTGTCACGCCGAAGGTCGCGGGTTCGAGCCCCGTCACTCGCGCCAATCGCATCTCCGGAT
>JAEUMG010000059.1 GCA_016793355.1 Hyphomicrobiales bacterium | reverse complement strand
CTTCAGCGCTTCGCGGATGATGACGTGGAAATCGGAAAAGCCGCGCGTCTGCGCCAGAACCGCATAGTCCTGCAGCATCGCTTCTTTCAGCGAGGTCTTGAGCACATGCGCGATCACCGCGGAGAGCGGCAGGGCGAGCGCGAGCGCCGGCATCAGCATGTGGTTGAGGAGATCGGCGGTGAGGTCGAAGCGCAGGCGCGCGATGCTCTCGAGGAGATAGAAGCCGCTGGTGAAGGGAAGATCGAGCGTCGGGGTGACGCGACCCGAAATCGCAAAGATCGGAATGGCGACGCCGAAGGCGAGGATAAAGGTGAGGCCCCACAGGAAGTCCGGAATCGAAAGCGCGATACCATTGCCGATATCGATGCCGGTCTCTGTCGCCGTGCCGCGATAGCGGGTCGCCACGACGGCCAGTGTGCCGCCGAGGAGAATTGCGATGAGAAGAGCGAGAAGGCAGAGTTCGAGCGTTGCCGGCAGGCGGCCGAGAATGACCTTCATGACATTCTCGCGCAATGAGATCGACGTGCCGAAGTCGCCTTGCAGCACCTGGCCGATCCAGATGAAGAACTGCTCGGGGATCGATTTGTCGAGGCCGTAGAGCGCGCGCAACCGGTCCATGTCGGCTTGCGAAGCGCCGGGCGGCAGCATCATGGCGATCGGATCGCCGGGTGCGAGGCGGATGGTGACGAAGACGATGACCGCCACGCCGAGGAGCGTGATGAGCGTCGTCGCAATGCGGATCAGCACCGCGCGGAGGGTCATCGCATCCTGCTTTCCCTTCTCCCCTCGTGGGAGAAGGCGGACGCCGCGCAGCGGCGGCCGGATGAGGGGGCGATCGCAGGCGACGGGCATTTGCCAAGTAGCAAACTCCCCCTCACCCGCCTCGGGCCTTCGGCCCTCGTCGCCCTCTCCCACAAGGGGAGAGGGGAAGCTGCTGTGTTACTTCCTCTCCCGTTTACGGGAGAGGAAAGGGGCCCATGGCGAAGCAATGGGAAAGGTGAGGGGACGATCGCAAGCGACGGGCATTTGCCAAGTAGCAAACTCCCCCTCACCCGCCTCGGGCCTTCGGCCCTCGTCGCCCTCTCCCACGAGGGGAGAGGGGAAGATGCTATGTTACTTCCTCCCCCGTTTACGGGAGAGGAAAGGGGCCCATTGCGAAGCAATGGGAAAGGTGAGGGGGCGATCGCAAGCGACGGGCATTTGCCAAGTAGCAAACTCCCCCTCACCCGCCTCGGGCCTTCGGCCCTCGTCGCCCTCTCCCACGAGGGGAGAGGGGAAGAATGTAACGCATACGGATCAATTTCCCTCTCCCCTTGCGGGAGAGGGTGGCGTGCGTCAGCACGCCGGGTGAGGGGTCGTTGCAAGTGCCTCATTCACCGCCCATGTGGCAAAGCCCCCTCATCCGGACGAGCCCCCGGATCAAGTCCGGGGCTCGCCCACCTTCTCCCGCGAGGGGAGAAGGCAAGGGTAGACGCCTCACGCCGGCGTCATGAGCGCCGGCAGTACCGCACCCGAGACGCAGGGCACGACCTTGACCTTGTCGGAATAGATGATCGGCTGCACATACTGGATGAGCGGGATCACATAGCCCTGTTCGGCGATATACTTGTCGACGGCCTGATAGCCGGCAATGCGCTTCGCCTCGTCCTTCTCGCCCCACAAGGGCCCGATCATGTCGATCAGGTCCTGGCCGTCCCATACCGAATGCGGCGAGGGGCCGAACATCGCAAAGCCGGTCGAGGTCGCCGGATCGCCGATGGCATTACCCCAATTGTAGAAGGCGGCCGGCGCCAGCGTATCGGCGGCGCGCAGTTCGAAATGCTTGGCGATCTCGTAGACTTCGATCTCGGCCTCGATCCCGACTTTCCGCCACATGCCGACGATCGCCTGGATCATCTCGTAATCCTTGGGCTTGAAGCCGCGCGTCGTCTGGATCTTGAACGTGACCGGCTTCTCCGGCGAATAGCCGCTTGCCGCCAGCAGTTCCGTCGCCTTCGCCGGATCGAAGCCGACCTTGATGGTCGGATCGAATGCCGCATATTGCGGCGCTTCGAGCGTGTCGATCGGAATGCCGTAGCCGCCGAGGAGGCGGTCGACCAGCAACTGCTTGTCGATCGCATAATGCGCGGCAAGACGCACATTCTTGTCGAGCATCGGCTCCACGTCGTTGAGGAAGATCATGGCGATGTCGGAAACAGGCGTCGTGACGCCGGCAAGGCCCGCGACGCTCTTCAGCCGGTCATACTCTTCATAGGCCATGTCGAAGGTGACCTGCGACTTGCCCGATTCGACTTCCGCCACGCGGCTCGTCGCATCGGGCACGAATTTGATGATCGCCGTCTCGAAGGCGGGCTTGCCACCCCAGTAATTCGGATTGGCCTTGAGGCGCACGAATGCGTTGCGCTCGAACTTCTCGACCATATAGGGCCCGGTGCCGATCGGGGCCGCCTCGAAGCCTTCGGCCCCGACCTTCTCGTAATAGGCCTTGGGCATGACGAAGCCGGTGAGGAAGGCCATCCACTTGAACAGCGTCGGCTCGAATTCCTTCACATCCGCCGTGACCGTGTTGCCGTCGATCGCGAAATTGCCGATCTTCGACCAGACGAACTGGATCGGATTGCCGGTCTCGGGGTTCCCGGCGCGCTCGAGCGACCAGACGATGTCTTCCGGCCCGAAGGGCGAGCCGTCATGCCAGGTGACACCCTCGCGTACCTTCATGATCACCTTGGTGCGATCGTCGTTCCAGCCCCATTCGGTGAGAAGGCCCGGCGTGAAGGAGAGGTCGGGCTTCTGGCCGATATACATGTCGAAGACCGATTGATAGATGCCCTGGATGGTCGGGTTCACCGCCGAGAGACCGACGGTCGGGTCCCAGGAGGGCAGGTTCACATTATAGGCAACGGTGAGTTCCGAGCCTTGCGCCGAGGCTGTGCCGGCGCCGAGGCCGAAAGTCATCGCCGCGCTGCCGGCGGCGCCGATTTTCAAGAGATCGCGTCTGGAAAAATTCATCTGAGCTGCTCCCCGTGGATTTTTGTTGGCTTATGCGGGCCTAATGCCGCGATAGTTTAATCTTAAAATGATCGAAGCCCAAAGCTTGGGTCCTGTCAATTGGCGGGCCTTCAGCGACCCGCCAGCATCTTGGCCGCCATGAAGCCCGAGCCCGCGCCGACGCCCGCGCCGGGCCAGGTGGCGGCACCGATGAGCCACAGATCCTTGACCGGCATCCGGTAGCGCGACCAGCCGGGAACGGGGCGGAAGATAAAATTCTGGTCGAGGTGGTGACTGCCATTGACGCTGTCGCCACCGATGAGATTGGCATTCTCGCGCTCGAGATCCGTGGGCGAGAAGACGGCGCGGCCGAGGGTTTGCGACCTGAGGCCAGGCGCATAGCGCTCGACGATATCGATAACGCGGTCGGCGACGGCGTCCTTGATGCTGTCCCAGTCGGCACCCGTGATCTCGCCCTTGGCATCGCCGCGCGGTTGGCCGGGAAGCGTCCGCACCTGCAACCACAGAATGTGCTTGCCTTCGGGCGCGCGTGACGGATCGATGGCGGTCGGCTGGCCGACCACGACGACCGGCTCGGCCGGGATGATGCCTGCAACAGCATCCTGATAGACCCGCGCCATCGCATCCATCGAGGGTGCGAGATGCACATAGGCGAAACGCTTGAGGTCTTCGCCGGCGCGCCAGTTCGGCAGGGCGTCGACTGCAAGGTGGATCATCATTGTGCCGGGGCCGTTGCGATAGCTGCGCATGCGCTCGGCTACGGGTTTCGGTGCGGCACCGTCCGGCAATAGTTTGCCGAACAGGATTTGCGGCGCGAGATTGGCGATCACCGCGCGCGACGCCTCGACGCTGCGGCCGTCGGCCAGTTCAACGCCACGCGCCCGGCCGCCCGCGACCCTGATCTGCTTAACCTCGTTCTCGACGTAAATCTCGCCGCCAAGCTCTGTGAGATAGGCCGTCATCGCCTTGACGATCGTATCGGCGCCGCCCTGGCCGATCACCATGCCGAAGCTCTGATTGGCGAGACCTTCGAGATAGGGAAACAGCGCGCCGCCCGCGATATCGGGCGAGAAATCGAGATGCATGCCCCAGGCGGCAAGCGTTGCCTTCACATGCTCCGATTCGAAGGTGCGGTCGAGCCAGGCGCGGGGCGAAGACGCCAGGAGCTTCCCCGTATCCAAAAGCCACGCCAGCCCCTTGGCGTGCCAGGCGCGATAGACGACGCCAGCCGCCGCCCAGGACGGCATCGGATTGCCGAGCAGGCCGAAAATATGCGGGGCATCGCTGCCGAAATCTGCGAGCAGGGTGCGCCAGGTCTCGGCATCCTTGCGCGAAAAGGATTCAAGCCGACTGACCGTCGCTTCGAGATCTTTGCCGATGCCGAACCAGCGATCGTCCGGAAAGGCGGTCGCAAAGCAATGTTCCGTCGGCACGAAGCCGAGCCCGTGCCGCGTCAACTCCTCGCGATAGGCCTGGAAGAAGGGCGAGCCGGCAAAGAGATTGAGATTGGCGGCGAAGAGATCGTGCCGGAAGCCCGGCAACGTCACCTCACGGGTCCGCACCGCGCCGCCCGCCTCGCTGTTCTTCTCGAATACCGCGACGCGCCAGCCCTTGCGGGCAAGATGGATCGCAGCGGCGAGGCCATTGTGCCCCGCACCGATGATGATCGCGTCATAAGCCATGGGCGCCCTCAGCCTTCGCTACAGGGCGTTTGCACTCGCATATTTCTCCCCTTATCGTAAGGCCTTCGTGCAAAGTTTCGGGAGGAATTCGCGGATGTCCGCCAAGAACACGCTGGAGACGCTGGCCAAGGCCTTATTGTCGGGGGATGTGAAGGTCGTGGATTTGACCGCCCCTCTCGGCCCCGACACGCCGCTCATCAAATTGCCGCCAGAAATCGGCAAGAACACGCCCAAGATCGAAGTCCACACGATCTCGAATTATGACAAGGACGGTCCGTTCTGGGCGTGGAACTGGTTCAAGCTCGGCGAGCATTCGGGCACCCATTTCGATGCGCCCGTCCACTGGATTACCGGCAAGGATCATCCGAATAATACGACCGACACGATCCCGGTTTCGAACTTCGTGGCCCCCGTCTGCGTCATCGATTGCAGCGCCGAGGTTGCAAAGAATCCTGACTTTCTTCTGACCGCCGATGGCGTCAAGGCCTGGGAGAAGAACCATGGCGCAATCCCGAAAGGCGCCTGGGTCCTGATGCGCTCCGGCTGGTCGAAGAGGAACGGCAGCGAGGCCGAGTTCCTGAATGCCGACAATACCGGCCCGCATTCGCCGGGCCCGACCGTCGACTGTATCAATTACATCATCGAGCGGGGCGCCATCGGCTGGGGCGTCGAAACGGTGGGCACCGATGCCGGCCAGGCCGGCGGCATGGATCCGCCTTTCCCGGCGCATAATCTCATGCACAAGGCCAATCGCTACGGCCTCGCAAGCCTCGTCAATCTCGACCAGTTGCCGGCGACCGGCGCGGTCCTGATCGCCGCACCCTTGAAATTCGTCCGGGGCACCGGCAGCCCGCTGCGCGTCTTGGCGCTCGTGCCCAATAGCTGAGGCCTGATGGACAGGGCCGATTACGTCATTGTCGGCAGCGGCATCAATGCGCTGGTCTCAGCCGCGATGCTGGCGCTCAAGGGCCGCAAGGTTATCGTGCTTGAGCGCAATGCCGAAATCGGCGGCTGCATCAGAACCGAGGAGATGATCGCGCCCGGCTTCGTCCATGACGTGATGGCGACGACCTTCGTGCTCTTCATCACCGGGCCGGCCTTCGGCGCACTCGGCAAGGAACTGGCGGCGCGGGGCCTGGAATTCTGCCATTCGCCCGACCCGACCGGCGTGCTCCTGCCGGATGGCAGGAGCCTCAAGCTCACCATGAAGCGCGATGAGAATGTCGCTGCCTTTTCCGCGCTCGATCCTGAAGACGGCGCGCAATATCGCCGCGATGTCGAGGAAATCGAGCGCGAGGCGGGCTTTCTCTTTGCCCTCCTCGGCGGGAGCTTGTGGACCTGGGGCACGGCAAGACTGCTGTTGAGGCAGACCTGGTCACGCGGTTTACGCGGGCTTGCCGCCTATTTCGGCGACGCCATGACGCCGGCGCGCGGCTGGCTTGAGACGTCCTATCGCTCCGACCTGTTCCGCGCCTTGTGGGCGCCCTGGGTGCTGCATTTGGGACTCGGACCCGAGAGCGCCTATTCCGCCAAGATGACCAAGGTCATCGCCTTCGCGACCGAGGCGGCTGGAACGCCGATCGTCAAGGGCGGTGCCAAAAACCTGCTCTCAGCCTTCCGCAAACTGATCGAGGACAAGGGCGGCACGATCAGGACAAATGCCGATGTCGTGAAGATCGAGCGCGATGCGACCGGCGCCGCCACTGCTGCAAAGCTCGCCGACGGCACGCGCATCGAAGCGGAACGCGGCGTGATCTGCTCGATGACGCCGACCCAGCTCTATACGCGACTGCTTGAGTCCCAATCCCTGCCGGAACCGGTAGCCGCTTCGGTCAAGTCCTATCGCTATGGCAAGGGCAATATGCAGATCCACTACGCCCTCAAATCTCCGCCGAAGTGGAACACGCCGGGCTTGGAGAAAGTGGCATTGCTGCACCTGACACCCGGCCTCGACGGTGTGTCCAAGGCGGCGAACGAGTGCGAGCGCGGCATGCTGCCCGAGACGCCGACCGTCTGCGTCGGCCAGCCGGCCGCGCTCGATCCCTCGCGCTGTCCCGAAGGCGCGGCGATCCTCTGGCTGCAGCTTCCCGAAGCCCCGCGTCACGTCAAGGGCGATGCGGCAGGACGGATCGCGACGCCCGCCGACGGCAAGTGGACCGATGGTTTGCGCGAAGCCTATGCCGATCGCGTCGAGGCGATTCTCGCGGCTCACATAGACGGCTTTGCCGAGACCGTCATCGGCCGCCGCTGCTATTCGCCGGCCGATCTCGAAGCCATGAACATCAATCTCGTTGGCGGCGATCCCTATGGCGGCTTCTGCGGCCTCGACCAGTTCTTCATCTGGCGGCCGCTGAAAACCTCGATCAATCATCGCACCCATGTGCCGCGACTTTACCATATCGGCGCTTCGACTCATCCCGGCCCCGGCCTCGGCGGCGGCTCGGGCTTCCTCCTGGCGAATGTGCTAGAGTAGCCGGATGTTCGGACGGCTTGCCTCATCCCTCCTTACCCTCTCCCCTCGTGGGAGAGGGCGGCGCGCGCTTGCGCGCCGGGTGAGGGGGTGGCGCAAACTTGTGAGCAGCGGTTTTCCCTGCGACGCCCCCTCATCCGGCCGCGCCCTCCGGGCCCGGCCGCCTTCTCCCACAAGGGGAGAAGGGAAGGGGTGCACCCATGGCTGAACGCTCCTTTGCGAAGGAAGTCCAGCAGCTCAAGATCGGCGCGGGCGAGGAGTTCCGCGGCGAGGGCATTCTTGCCGTCACCAAGGCGCTGCTCGAAAACGGCGTCGGCTATGTCGCGGGCTATCAGGGCGCCCCTATTTCGCATCTGATGGATGTGCTTGCCGATGCCGAGGACATCCTCGAAGAACTGGGCGTCCATTTCGAAGCGAGCGCCAGCGAGGCTGCGGCTGCCGCCACACTTGCCGCCTCGGTCCATTACCCGATCAGGGGTGCCGCCACCTGGAAATCGACCGTCGGCACCAATGTCGCCTCCGACGCGCTCGCCAATCTGGCATCCGGCGGCGTGCTCGGCGGCGCGCTCATCATCGTCGGCGAGGATTACGGTGAAGGTTCCTCCATCATGCAGGAGAGGAGCCACGCCTTCGCGATGAAATCGCAGATCTGGCTGCTCGATCCCCGGCCCAATCTCGAATGCATCGTGAAAGCCGTGCGCGACGGCTTCGAATTGTCGGAAGCCTCGAACACGCCGGTGATGCTCGAAATCCGCATCCGTTCCTGCCATCTCCATGGCCGCTTCATCGCCCGCGACAATCAGCGCCCGGCCATGTCGCTGAAGGAAGCGCTTGAATCGCCGCGCCGTGCGACCGAGCGCATCGTCCTGCCGCCCGCCTCCTTCATGCACGAACAGGAGAAGATCAAGCAGCGCTGGCCCGCCGCCGTCGATTTCATCAAGTCGCGCAAGCTCAATGAGTTCATGGGTGATGACCGAGGCCGCATCGGCATCGTCATGCAGGGTGGCATGTACAATGGAGTCATCCGCGCCTTGCAGCGGCTCGGCCTCGCCGATCTCTATGGCGACACAGAAGTCCCGCTCTATGTCTTGAACGTCACCTATCCCTTGATCGATGACGAGTTCCTCTCCTTCTGCAAGGACAAGGATGCGGTCCTGATCGTCGAGGAAGGTCAGCCCGACTATCTTGAACAGGCCTTCGGCGCCATGCTCTACAAGGCCGGCGCGCGGACGAAGTTGACGGGCAAGGGCTATCTGCCGATGGCCGGTGAATATACCGGCCAGGTCATGTTTGATGGTGTTTCGAGATTCTTCCGCGAGCATGCGCCGGAATACCTGTCCGATCGCGGCCGCGCCCCGAATGCGCCGCCGGTTTCATATCCCGAACTTGCCAAGACGGTGCCGATGCGGCCGCCGGGTTTCTGCACCGGCTGTCCCGAGCGGCCTATTTTTGCCGCGATGAAACTCGTCGAGAAGAAGCTCGGGCCGCATCATGTCGGCGCCGATATCGGCTGCCATCTCTTCTCGATCATGCCACCCTTCAATATCGGCGCGACGACCATGGGCTATGGCCTGGGGCCAGCCTCCAACTCCGCCTTCAATGTCGAAGCCGGAAAGCGGCCGATCGCGGTGATGGGCGACGGCGGCTTCTGGCATAATGGTCTCGCTAGCGGTGTCGGCAATGCCGTCTTCAACAAGCAGGACGGCGTGGTCCTCGTCGTCGACAATCATTACTCCGCGGCGACCGGCGGTCAGGACATTCTGTCATCGCGCGCCGACAACAAGCGGCGCAGCACAAAGCATCCGATCGAAGATGCCATACGGGGTCTCGGCGGGACGTGGGTGAAGCGTATCGACCGCACCTATGACGTCGGCAAAATGCGCGACGCCCTGACCGAAGCGCTGACCACGGCCGAGAAGGGACCGAAATTCATCGTCGCCTCGTCGGAATGCATGCTCAACCGCCAGCGCCGCGAGAAGCCATTGGTGGCGAAGGCGATCGGCGACGGCAAGCGAATGGTCAAATCGCGCTTCGGTGTCGACGAGGATGTTTGCACCGGCGATCATGCCTGCATCCGCCTGTCGGGCTGTCCGTCATTGTCGGTTAAGAAGCTCGACGATCCTTTGCGCGACGATCCGGTTGCGGCGATCGACAATAATTGCGTTGGCTGCGGCAATTGCGGCGAGGTCGCCGATGCCGCAGTCCTGTGCCCTTCTTTCTACCGTGCCGATATCATTCACAATCCGAACTGGCTCGATCGCACGCTGGCGAGATGGCGCGCGAAATTCGTGACATGGCTTCAGGCCCGCCGTTCGGCGCGGCGCCTGGCGCTCACTTCATGACGCGGACATTTTCCGAAGACCGCGACATCATCAAACTCGCCATCCTGGCCATTGGCGGGCAGGGCGGCGGTGTGCTGGCCGACTGGGTCGTGCATCTGGCCGAAGCCAATGGCTATTACGCGCAGGCGACCTCGGTTCCCGGTGTCGCGCAGCGCACCGGCGCCACGATCTACTACCTGGAACTCGTGCCGGATAAGGGGCGCACGCCCGTCCTCTCGCTCATGCCGGCGCCGGGCGATGTCGATGTTGTCATCGCGGCCGAACTCATGGAAGCCGGCCGCGCCATCATGCGCGGGCTGGTAACGCCGAACCGCACAACATTGATCGCCTCGGCACACCGGGCCTATGCGGTAAGCGAGAAGATGGCGCCGGGCGACGGCATCGCCGATGCATCGAAGGTCCTCGACATCGCCAGGCAGGCATCGCACCGCCTCATCGCCTTCGACATGGAGAGCATTGCAACACGCAGCGGCAGCGTGATTTCGGCAAGCCTCTTCGGCGCGCTTGCAGGTTCCAGGGCCTTGCCGTTCCCGCGCGAAAGCTTTGAAGAAACGATCCGCGCCGGCGGCAAGGGCATGGAGGCAAGCCTCAAGGCATTCTCCGTCGCTTTCGATGCAGTGAGCGCGCCACCGCCGCCGCGCCCTGGGCCTGAGGCGCCGTCTGTGCCGGCGATGCGCGGACCGCCAGAATTACTCGCCGAGTATGAGAAGCTTACAGACGCACTGCTCGCCGATCTCCCGCCTGGCGTCAAGTCGATGGCGATGGCCGGGCTTGCCAAGGTCGTCGATTTCCAGGATCTCGAGTACGGCCGCGACTATGCCTATCGCCTGCGCAAGATGCTGGCGCTCGATGAGGATTCGGGCGGGGCCGCCCGTGACTACGCCTTGACGCGCGAGACGGCTAAGTATCTTGCCAATGCCATGTGCTATGACGACATCATCCGTGTCGCCGATGCCAAGACGCGGGGCAGCCGCTTCGCCCGTGTGCGCGAAGAAATGAAAGCCTCGGATGAACAGGTTCTCACCGTCACCGAATTCATGCATCCGCGGCTGCGCGAAGTGTTAGGCTCGTTACCGACGGGACTGGCGCGCTGGATAGAATCGAAGCCGGGGCTGTGCCGCATTCTCAACCCGCTCTTCGATCGCGGCCGGCATGCGCGGACCGACGGGTTTGCGTGGTTCAGCCTGTTATACGGACTTGCCGGAATGCGCGGCATGCGGCGCAAATTGCTTCGCCATGAAGTCGAAAGCGCCCATATCGCCCAGTGGCTGGCCGAGGCCGAGCGTCTCGCGCCGCGCAATTACGATCTTGCGGTCGAAGTCATCCGCTGCCGCCGCCTGATCAAGGGCTATAGCGACACGCATGAACGCGGCCAGTCGAAATTCGATCGCGTTCTCTCGGCCGTTCCCTTGCTCGAGCCGCGGGAAGACGGCGCGCAATGGCTGAAACGCCTGCGCGAGGCCGCATTGCTGGATGAGGAAGGAACCGCCCTCGACGGCGCGCTGAAGACGGTCGCGACGTTGGAGGCGTGAGAGACTCTTTCCTTCTCCCCTCGTGGGAGAAGGCGGACGCCGCGTAGCGGCGGCCGGATGAGGGGGCGTCGCAACGCAGTAGCCGTTTGTTACTTGGATGCGCCCCCTCACCCGCCTCGGACCTTTGGTCCTCGTCGCCCTCTCCCGCGAGGGGAGAGGGTCAGGAATCCTCGTCCTTCTCCGGCTGTCCCACACCTTCGGGCGTTTCGGTTTCTTCGGCGGGGATCGCATAGTTCCCGCCCAGCCACCTGCCCAGGTCGATATCGGCGCAGCGCGACGAGCAGAAGGGATGATAGCGCTGCTGTGAGGGCTTGCCGCAGATCGGACAGGGTCGGCGCGGCCTGAGGCGGATGGTCTCGCCCATGATCAGCCGACCGCGTTGGCCATCCAGTTGTAATAGACGGGATAGCCGGCGCCCTGGAGGAGATGGATGGTCTCGTAGAGCGGCAGGCCGATGACGCCCGAATGCGAGCCGCTCAAATGCCGGACGAAAACTTCGGCCCGGCCCTGGATGGCATAGCCGCCGGCCTTGCCGCGCCACTCGCCGGATTTGATGTAGGTGTCGACATCCTCGCGCGAGAAGCGCTTGAATCGTACCTTGGTTTCCGCGCAGCGCGTCCGGACCGTACCCTTGGGATCGATGAGGCAGACGGACGAATAGACCCAATGCGCCCGGCCCGACAGCAACCACAGGCAATCGATCGCCTGCTCCTCGGTTTCGGCCTTGGGCAGGTTGCGGCGGCCGAGCCCGACGACCGTGTCGCAAGCGAGAATATAGACAAGCGGACCCAATGCCTTGACCTGCGGCGCATGGACAACGGCCTTGGCCTTTTCCTGGGCGAGTCTCAGCGACAGGCGGCGCGGCGTCTCGCGCCGGCCCGGCGTTTCGTCGATATCGGCGGGGTTCAAGAGATCGGGTATGATGCCGGCGCGCTCAAGCAGGGACAGGCGCCGCGGCGAGGCGCTTGCCAGGACCAGCTTGACGCTCTTCTCGGCCATGGGGTGCTATTTGAAGCGGTAGTTGATGCGCCCCTTGGTCAGGTCATAGGGCGTCATTTCGACCATAACCCGGTCGCCGGCCAAGACGCGGATGCGGTTCTTGCGCATCTTGCCGGCGGTGTGAGCGATGATCTCGTGATTATTGTCGAGCTTCACGCGAAACGTCGCATTGGGGAGAAGCTCGGTCACGGTGCCTTCGAATTCGAGAAGTTCTTCTTTTGCCATGCGTATCCCTGGTTGGCCGCGCCGGGCAGGCGCCGCGGCTCGCGGGGTATGAACCGGATACGGCCTGAAATCAAGGCGGCAACGATTTATACCAACGGCGTGAAGAATTGACTCTGGTTGGGATTCCCAAATCAGCTGAACTCTGACTCTATGGTGGTTTCTTCAACGGAGGCCACCGATGTCTGGAGCTGTGCGGATTACCCGGCTTGATTTGTCTGCGGCGGATT
>JAEUMG010000373.1 GCA_016793355.1 Hyphomicrobiales bacterium | reverse complement strand
GGACCGACCTCGACCACGACACCCGCGCCTTCATGGCCCATGATGGCCGGGAACAGGCCTTCCGGATCGGCGCCGGAAATTGTGAACTCGTCGGTATGGCAGATGCCGGTTGCCTTGATCTCAACCAGCACTTCGCCCTGCTTGGGGCCTTCGAGATCGACTTCGACGATTTCCAGGGGCTTCGCCTTCTCGAAGGCAACGGCAGCGCGGGTCTTCATTCGGACATTCTCCAACTCCGGATCATGGCCTGCCTTTGCCACAGCCGAAGCGGACAAGTCCACAATGGTGAACTGGCATCACCGGCAACCAGCATTCTTCGCCCTTCTCCCGGCTGTTCCCGGCACCTAAAAGGCATGAGCCGTCAGGCTTGAGCGAGGGGGTCAAGGCGGCTATCTCGTGGTTAGGCAAGCTCAACAACCAGGTTGGCATTCATGAAATCGCATGCGCGTGTAGTCATCGTCGGGGGCGGCATCATGGGTGTCGGCCTGCTCTACCATCTGGCCCTGGAGGGCTGGTCCGACGTCGTCCTCGTCGAGAAGGGCGAACTGACCTCGGGCTCGACCTGGCATGCCGCCGGCCAGTGCCCGCATTTCAACGGTTCCCTCAACATGACCAAAGTTCACGTTTACGGGACCGAACTCTATCCGAAGCTCGAGGAACTGACCGGCCAGGCGGTCTCCTGGCATGGCTGCGGCGGCTTGCGCATCGCCCAGACGGACGAGGAAGTGAACTGGCTCAAATACGTGCTCGGCATTTCCAAGCTTGCCGGTTACGAGGGCGAGATCATCGGCCCCAATGAGATCAAGAAGTACCACCCCTTCCTCGAGACTTTCGGCATCAAGGCGGCCTTCCGCACCGTGACCGACGGTCATGTGGCGCCCGCCGACGTCACCAATGCGATGGCCGCCGGCGCCCGCAAGCTCGGCGCAGAAATCTACCGCCGCACGCGCGCGACCGATATCAAGCTCCTGCCCTCCGGCGAATGGAAGGTCATCACCGACAAGGGCGACATCATCTGCGAGCATGTCGTGAATTCGGCCGGCTCATACTGCGACGTCGTGGGCTCGTGGACCGGCCATAACGTGCCGATCGCCAATATGCTGCATCATTACATGATCACCGAGCCCCTGCAGGAATTGATCGATCTCGAGATGGAACTGCCGGTGGTGCGCGATCCCTATTCCCACGCCTATCTGCGCGAGGAGACCAACGGCATCCTCGTCGGGCCCTACGAGACCGACACCGCGCATGTCTGCTGGGACGGCGCGCCGCCGGCCTGGGACTTCGAGAGCGAGCTCATCGCACCGGAACTCGACCGCCTGACGCCGTGGCTCGAACGCGCCACCGAACGCCTGCCGCTCTTTGCCAAGGCCGGCCTCAAATCGGTGATCTCCGGCGCCATCACCCACACGCCCGACGGCGTCTATCTTTCCGGGCCCGCGCCGGGTCCGAAGAATTACTGGATGCATTGCGGCGCTTCCATCGGCATTTGCCAGGGCGGCGGCGCCGGCAAGTATCTGGCCCAATGGATGGTGCATGGCCAGGCCGAGATTAACATGCGCGAATTCGATCCGCGCCGCTTCGGCAATTGGGCGAGCAAGGATTACACGGCCGAAGTCTCGGTCGCCGATTATCACCACATGTACTACTGCTATAAGCCGGCCGAGCAGCACGAAGTCGGCCGCAATCTCCGCACCTCCGCATTGCATGAGAAGCTCAAGGCACGCGGCGGCCAGTTCCAGCAAATTTTCGGCTGGGAACGCGTGCGCTGGTACGACACGACCGGCAAGGGCGAACAATTCTCCTACAGGCGCTCGAACTGGTGGGAGCCGGTCAAGGCCGAAGCCACGGCCGTGCGCGAAGCCGTCGGGCTCATGGATCTTTCGACCTTCGCCAAGTTCGACGTCACTGGTCCGGATGCCTATGCTTTCCTCGATCGCATCTGCGCCAACAGGATCCCGGCTAAGGATGGCGGCATCATCTTGGGCCATCTCCTGAACGGGAACGGCTTCATCGAATCCGAATTGACGGTCACGCGGCTCGGCCCGGAGAAATTTTACGTGCTCTCCGCCGCTGCCGCACAGCTCTACGACAAGGACCAGCTCGAATGGCGCAAGAAACCGGGTGAGCGCGTCACCATCACCGACATCACCGATGGCTATGGCGTCTTGGTCCTCGCGGGCCCCAGGGCGCGCGATGTCTTGAGCCAGTGCACCAAGGCCGACCTTTCCAATGCCGCCTTCCGCTGGCTCACCGCCAAGGAGATCGAGGTCTCCGGCGTTGCCGGCGTGCGTGCGCTGCGGGTGAATTATGTCGGCGAACTTGGCTGGGAATTGCATGTTCCCCGCGCCGGCATGGAGAAGGTGTTCGATGCATTGATGAAGGCCGGCGAGCCTTTCGGCATCAAGCTCTTCGGCACCTATGCGATGAACGCACTGCGCATGGAGAAGGCCTATCGCGGCTGGGGCTCGGAGCTCACCAGCGAGATCGATATGTTCGAAGGCGCGATGGACCGCTTCATCCGCCTCGACAAGGAGGACTTCATCGGCCGCGCTGCGAGCCTGAAATTCAAGCAGCGGGGCCCGCGCATCAAGCTCGTCTATATGGAGGTCGATGCCACCGACAGCGACTGCCGCGGCAATGAGCCGGTCTATTCGAATGGCAAGGTCGTCGGCCTCACGACATCGGGCGCCTATGGCTTCGCGGCGAAGAAGTCGCTCGCTTTCGCCTATGTCGAGCCGGGCCTCGCCAAGGAAGGCAATGAGTTCGAAATTCTGCTACTCGACGAACGCCACAAGGCCCGCATCATCCCAGAACCGATCTGGGATCCAAAGAACGAGCGGTTAAAGGCGTAAAGCAAGCACACCCCACCCGGCCGCCTCCGGCGTCCACCCTCCCCTCGCAAGCGCGATGGGAGGGAGATAATTGTTTTCCCTCCCCGGCTTCGGGGAGGGTGTCACGCGCAGCGTGACGGGTGGGGCATAGTCGAAGTGCTTGAGCCGTCCAAGTACGGCTGCTACTGCTCCCGCATGACACCGCAGACCGCCATAGCGCTCGGCACATCGGGTGACGGCAACGAGCCGGAAGCGAGCGGACT
>JAEUMG010000357.1 GCA_016793355.1 Hyphomicrobiales bacterium | reverse complement strand
AAGCCCCGGCCGTCGAACCGTTTCCGGTGACGCTGGTCGAGGGCGAGTACATGCCGGTCCTCGAATTCGATGCGGCGGCGGCCGATAAGGCGCGGGGCGAAGCGCTCTACAAGGCGCGCTGCACCGGCTGCCATGGCTCCGATGCCGCCGGGCAGGTACTGCCCAAGGCAACGCTCGGCCAGGCCGGCATCTATCCGCGGCTTGCCGGCCAGCCCGCCGCCTATCTCTTTCGCCAGTTGACGAGCTTTGCCGAGGGCACGCGCGACAGTACCGAAATGCAGCCGATGGCAAGCGCACTCAGTGCGGCCGAGCGCGGCGATGTCGCGGTCTATCTTGCGCAACTCGAAGCGCCCCTCCCGACGCCACAGGCAATCGAGAAGGACCTGCGCGATCTCGGGTACGACGTTGCCGTCAACGGGCGGCCCGAGCGAGGCGTCAATCGCTGCGATGGCTGTCATGGCGAGAACGGCCTTGGCGTCGCCCCGCACTTCCCGGCGCTGATCGCGCAGAATCGCGGCTATCTGATCGGCCAGTTCGAAGCCTGGCGCGAAGGCAAGCGGCGCAATTCGCTGCTCGAACTGATGCTTCCCGTGGTGCATGGCCTTGAGGAACGCGAGATGTGGGCGATCGCCGCCTATTACGAAACGGTGCGGCCATGAAGAGCGGTCTTGCCCTGTCCGCACTCCTCGCCATGGCCGTGGCGGCGCAGGCGCAGAACGCCGAACCGGATCTCGCCGCGATCGACCGCGCCTGGGCGGAAACGCCGTGGACGGATCTTTACGAGACGCAACTCGATGCGAGAGTTCCCCGCAGCTTCGCGCCGCCGCCCGAGACCGACATTCCCGACACTGAATTTGGCCGCCTCATCCGCAAGGGCCTTGCAATCTTCACCGACACGCCGCGTGAAGCATCCGCCTATGTCGGCGACGGCTTGAGTTGTTCCAACTGCCATCTCGATCGCGGGCGCAGGCCGGGCTCCGCTCCGATGTGGAGCGCCTGGGTCAGCTATCCCCAGTTCCGCGCCAAGAACAACCAGGTCAACACTTTCGCGATGCGCATTCAGGGCTGCTTCCGCTTCAGCATGAATGGCACCCCGCCGCCGGCCGAGGGCGAGATCATGGTGGCGCTGCAAAGCTATGCCTATTTCCTGGCGCGCGGCGCACCAACGGGGGTCAAGCTTGAAGGTGCCGGCTTCCCCGCCCTTGCGGAACCGGAGCAGGAGCCGGACATCGCGCGCGGTGCCGCGGCCTATGTGCAGAAATGCGCCGCCTGCCATGGCGAGAACGGCGAGGGCCGCCGCACCCCGGCTGGCAATCGCTATCAATTCCCGCCATTGTGGGGCGATGCCTCCTATAACTGGGGAGCCGGCATGGCCAATGTCGAGACCGCCGCCCGGTTTATCAAGCACAACATGCCCTGGGGCCTGACCGGTGCGCTCGGCGACCAGGACGCCTGGGACATCGCGATCTACATCAATTCGCGCGAAAGGCCGCAGGATCCGCGCTTCACCGGGAATGTCGCGGAGACCCGCGCCAAATATCACGAAAGCCGATGGTCGCTTTACGGCCTCGCCGTCGATGGGCATATTCTGGGCGAGAACAGGTAGGCCGCCATGCCGAAATCGCCCGATGATGCCGATCTCACCCGCCGCCATCTCCTGGGCACCGCAGGCCTTGCCGGTGCCGCGTCCCTGATACCAGCCACAGCACAAGCGACATCCGGAAATGCCATGACCGCCGAGGAAGTCCGCGCCCTGCTCGATCTCAAGCCGCATCCCACCTGCGGCTATGTGCGCGTGACCTATGTGAGTCCCGAGGCCATCCCGGCGGGCGCCCTGCCCGCGCCCTTCGAAGCCGGCCGCCCGCTCGGCTCGGCGCTCATCTTCCAGGTGACGCCAGAGCGCCACGTTCAGCTTCACCGCATCCGCAACGACCAGTTCTATCACTACTATCTCGGCGATCCGATCGAGGTGATCATGCTGAAGGTCGACGGCAGCGTCGAGCGCGCCGTATGCGGGCCCGACATCATGGCCGGCAACGCGCTTCAGCTTTTCATTCCCGGCAACACCTTCCACACCGCCCGGCTGGCGGGCGCGCGCAACTGGTTCCTCGGCGCCAGCACCGAATGGCCAGGTGTCGAGCCCGCCGATGTCGAGCTCGGCGATCTTGAAGCGCTGTGCGTGCAGTATCCCGGCGCCGCTGCCGATCTGCGCGAATTCGCAAAGGGATAGGCTTCTCCCTCGCCTCGTTTCTCTGCTAGGCTCGCGCGTCCCTCCCCTTCCAGAGACTTCCCATGCACAAACGCTCGCTCGGCCACACCGGCCTCACCATCGCGCCGCTCGTCCTTGGCGGCAATGTTTTCGGTTGGACCGCCGATGAGCCGACCTCGTTCCAGGTCCTCGACGCTTTTGCAGAGGCGGGGTTCAATGCCATCGACACGGCGGATGTCTATTCGCGCTGGCATGCCGGCAACCAGGGCGGCGAATCCGAAATCATCATCGGCAAATGGATGAAGGCACGCAAGAATCGCGACAGGCTCGTCATCGTCACCAAGGTCGGTTCGGAAATGGGCCCCGGACGCAAGGGTTTGAAGGCTGCCTATATCGAGGATGCGGTCGAGCATTCCCTGCGTCGGCTGCAGGTCGACACGATCGACTTATATCTCTCGCACTGGCCCGATCCCGACACCCCCTATGAGGAGACGCTCGGCGCCTATCAGCGCCTCCTCGCCAAGGGCAAGGTTCGCGCAATCGGCGCCTCCAATCTCGATGCCGCGCAGCTCAAGGCCTCGCTCGACATCGCACATCAGCACAAGCTGCCGCGCTACGACGTGCTGCAGCCCGAATACAATCTCTATGACCGCTCGTCCTTCGAAGGCCCGCTGCAGGCGCTGTGCATCGCCGAAGATATCGGCGTCATCACCTACTTCGCGCTTGCCAAGGGCTTTCTCTCCGGCAAGTACAGGAGCGAAGCCGATCTCAAGCAGAGCGCGCGCGGCGAAGGCGTGGCCAAGTATCTCAACCCGCGCGGCCGCCGCCTCCTGAAGGCGCTCGATGAAGTTGGGAAGCGCCATGACGCGAAGCCTGCCGAAGTGGCACTTGCCTGGCTGATGGCGCAGCCCGGCGTCACCGCGCCGATCGCCAGCGCCACATCCGTCGCCCAGATGCAGAGCCTCGCCAGGGCTGCGAATCTGAACCTCGGCAAGGACGATCTCGCGCTCCTCACCGATGCGGGTGCGTAGATGATCGTGCTCGAGACGCCGCGGCTAATGATGCGGCGGCTCGAGCCTAACGATCTCGATTCACTCGCTGCGCTTTACGCGGATCCTGAGGTCCGTCGCTATTTCCCCGAAGGCGTGCTCACGCGCGGAGAAACGGCCGAGGAAATCGACTGGTTCCGCAACGGCCACCCCGATGATCCGCGGCTGGGACTTTGGGCGACGATCGAGAGAGCGAGCGGTGAATTCATCGGGCGCTGCGGCCTCTTGCTTTGGGAGATCGAGGGGCGGCGTGAGATCGAGATCGCCTATCTCATCGCGCGCACCCATTGGCGAACGGGTCTCGGCGCCGAAGCGGCGCATGCCCTCGTCACGCATGGCTTCGAGACGCTTGGTCTCAACCGCCTCATTGCACTTGTCCATCCCGACAACATCCCCTCGGCAAAAACTGCCAAGCGAGCCGGATTATACTTGGAGCGCCCGCTCACGCTCGACGGCATGCTCTGCCATGTCTACGCGATTGAGCGACAAGTAAGCTAGCTTGTGACCCCACCCGGCGCTTCGCGCCACCCTCCCCTCGCTCGCGCGATGGGAGGGAGGGATTTCAGTACTTTCCCTCCCCGACTTCGGGGAGGGTGTCACGCGACAGCGTGACGGGTGGGGCTCTGCCTACCGCACTTGCGCGTAACGCCGCAAACGTTCCTCCAGCGTGCCGGTATGCAGTTCGAAGAGGTGATTGTCATGATCGTGGAAGTAGAGCGACTCGCCCTCGCCCGTCACCCGTGAGCGGCCTTCACGCATCTCCAGTCCCAAGGCCGCGATGCGTTTGCGGGCCGGCTCGTAGTCGGCCGGAGCGATCTTGAAGGCAACGTGATTGTAGCTCCGCGTCGGAAGCGGATCGCCTTCCATGATGGCGATCCAGATCACGGCATCTTCCGGTCCTGCAAGAAAGTATCGCTCCTTCGAGAGGGAGAAAGTTGCATCGCCGCTGTCGTAGATTTTGCGCGCACCGATCACTCGCAGAAGAATCTCTTCCATGCGATCGAGATTGCGCGTGATAAAGGTGATGTGGCTGAGCCCTTCGATCATGCCCGATGGAATGCAAGACGCCTTTAGGCCTGCACCAGCACCGGGATTTTGCAGGCCGTCACGATCTTCTCGGTCGCCCGGCCGAGCCCGAGCAGGGCCGATATCTGGCTCTCGCCGAAAGCGCCCATCACCAGCACGTCGCTTCCCGCCTCCGCCGCCGCTGCGAGCACGGCCTTGCCGCGGCCGCGGGCGGTCAAATTATCCGATTTGAAGCTCTTGGCCTCGGCGACGATTTCGTGGCAGGCAAGATAGCGCTTCACCTCATCGGGATCGGCGACTTCATTGGCGGAGTTGGTGAGCACCA
Source organism: Hyphomicrobiales bacterium (assembly GCA_016793355.1). Classification (GTDB taxonomy): domain Bacteria; phylum Pseudomonadota; class Alphaproteobacteria; order Rhizobiales; family Aestuariivirgaceae; genus JAEUMG01. Next base: position 4,734 of record JAEUMG010000357.1, on the reverse strand, counting down.
CCACCGACTTCGCCTTCTTCAGGAACGGCACGGATGAGCGGATCGCTCGCGCCGCCTGCATCGTATTGTTCCAGACGAGTGTCACATGCTCGGCCTTCCAGGTCGCGTGGCCCGGCGGTGATATCAGGACCGGCGCGCCGGAATCGAACAGTGCGGCGTTGAAATCGGTGACCTCGGAGCCTTCCGTGGAGTTGAGCCGCTCGAGGATCGTCACGTCATAGAGATGGCCGCCTTCGGCGATCGCATCGACGATGCCGAGCGGCGATTCCACATAATCGACGAAGGCTTTGCCGGTGCACATTTCCTTGTAGGCGGCGCGCCCCAGCGCCTGGGCCGCATCATGCTCGGCGCGGTTATCGATGACGGTGACGACGCTGTCCATGGCGGCCGGCATGATTTCTTCCGGCGGAAGGATGAGCGAAACCGTCAACCGGCAGTTGAGAGCATCGCAGAAGGACAAGGCAAAGCCGAGCGACTCCTTGTCGTTCGGGCTGCCGTCGAGATAGATTATGGCGCGGCGCATGATGGCTCCTCGGATGGCGCGGGAATCGGGTTGGAAAGGCTCACCGGTTGTGCCGGAGATTGGCCCCAACCAGGCGGGCATGCAAGTGCGGCTGGTTAACGCTGGCAGGAAAGCTCAGTCGCGGCAGCGCGCCGGCGGCGTTCATCAAAGCGTCATTGGGCTGCGCTTTGACGATCCCACATTTTTAGACCGGCCATGACGAACAGACAGAAACTTGCGCGACTGCTTGCCGAGTTTACCCGGCTCCGCGACGAGATCGCCGCGGAAGGCAAAGCCACGATGAAGCTATGGCATGCGGCGCTGACCCGCGACGCGTTTCGCGGCAGCGCGCTCAACCTCGCGCACTATCTGGCACTACGGCGGCGCGACATCAGCGGGCTGCAGGAGCAGCTGTCGCTGCTCGGCCTGTCCTCGCTGGGGCGCAGCGAGGCGCGCGTCCTGCCGGCCCTCGATGCGGTCCGCGCGAGCCTCTCGGTCATGGCCGGGGTGCCCGCCGTCAAATGGCCATCGCCCGCGATGCAGAAGCGCGGAGCAGACACCCTGCTGCAGGAGCAGGCCAGGATTTTCGGCGCGGATCCCGGCGGGCCGCGGTCGCGCATCATGATCACCATGCCGAGCGAAGCGGCAGGCGATCCTGAACTGGTTCGGCGCATGATCGCCGCGGGCGGGGACTGCGCACGGATCAATTGCGCGCATGACACACCGGACGTATGGCTGGCGATCATCGCCAATGTCCGCGCCGCGGCGAAGGAGACCGGCCGCGCCTGCAGCGTGCTCATGGATCTCGGCGGTCCGAAAATCCGCATCACCTCGGTTGCTCCGCCGGAGAAGTTTCGCCTCCATCGCGGCGACCGCTTCCTGCTCACGACGGAGCCGCTTCCGGCCGACGGGCAAGGGATTGCGGCGGCCGTCTCGCACGCGGAAATCCTGCGCAAGCTCAAGACCGGCGGCCTGGTGTGGATCAATGACGGTAAGATCGGAGCGCGAGCGGTGGAATCAGACGGCAGGCGCGCGCTCCTCGAAGTGGTCAGCGCCCGCGACAAGGGCGAGCGGCTCAAGCCCGAAAAAGGGATCAACCTTCCCAATGGCGAGCTCGACATTGCGCCATTGACGCAGAAGGACATGGACGATCTCGACTTTGTCGCGGCCCATGCCGATTGCGTTGGCTTCTCCTTCGTGCAGCGGCCCTCCGACATCACCCTGCTCCAGGAAGAGCTTGCGCGCCGTCGCCCCGGCAGGCCGCCGCAGCCACTCATCCTCAAGATCGAGACGCCGCTTGCGGTGCGCAATCTGCCGCGCCTGATCGTACAGGCGGGCGGTCGTCAGCCCGTCGCCGTGATGATTGCGCGCGGCGATCTCGCCGTTGAAATAGGCCTTAGCCGCCTGTCCGAGATCCAGGAGGAAATCCTGTGGATCTGCGAGGCGGCGCATGTTCCGGTGGTCTGGGCGACGCAGGTTCTCGACACGATGGTTCGCGATGGAATCGCAACCCGCGCCGAAGCGACGGACGCGGCGATGGGCCAGCGGGCGGAATGCGTCATGCTCAACAAGGGGCCGCATCTCGTCGAAGCGGTCGCCTTCCTCGATGAGGTGCTGCGGCGAATGGACCGGCATCAGATCAAGAAAACTGCCCGACTCACCCCGCTTCAGTCTTGGGCCGAGCCGCAGACGCTCGCTTGAAGCGCGCGAGTTGCCGGCCCGAGCACAAAACTATGCGTGCCGCCAAACCTTCACCGCTGAAATGAGGAGGATCAGTGCAAGCGCCGGAAGCAGGATCGCGCCCGGTACGACGCCAAGGAGTTGCCCGCCGATGAAGGTTCCAACAATCGAACCGCCCGCCAAGATCAACAGAAATACGCGGTTTCTGCCGATCACGCTGAAACTCTGATCGCGGCTGTATCGGGTGAATCCCACCAGCATCGTCGGCAGGCTGACGGCCAGAGACAGGCTCCCGGCAAGTTTTATGTCGGCTCCAAAAAGGAGGATGAGCGTCGGAATCAGCAGCTCGCCGCCGGCGACTCCCAGCAGCGCGGCGACCACCCCGATTCCGAATCCCGCAATCACGCCGGCCACTACAAGCGCCGCCCCGCTCAGCCGCAGGCCGCCCGACACATCATGTCCGAAGAGCAGGACAAAGGCGATGCCAACAAGTAGCAGGGCAATTACGCGGTAAAGCGTTTCGGAACGCAGCCGCGTCGCCCAACCGGCGCCGAACCACGCCCCGATCAGGCTCCCGGCGAGGAGATTGGCTATGACCGGCCAATGTTCGGCAATGGCCCCAAACGGTACGGTCTGTGCGCGGAATGGCAACGCCGAAGCAACGACGATCAGGCTCATGGCCTTGTTCAGGATGACCGCTTCCAGCGGCCCGAAGCGGAAGGCACCGATCAGCAGCGGCAGCCGGAATTCCGCGCCGCCGAGGCCGATCAGTCCGCCAAGCGCGCCAATAACAGCACCGCCTGCGAAGGCAAGCGGTTTGCTGCGTGTGTCCATTGAGCCATGACTGTTTGGCATGATAAGCCGTCACCTGGCGGAGCGCGGTGATTATGGACTCGCGATTCTGTGCTCTTCGCGCGCGGCCGTCCAGACCTCGCGCGCGGCGTCCGCATTCAGCACGGCAATTCCCAAGCCCACGATAAGGTCGGGCCAGGCCGATCTCCACAGCAGAGCGGTCACAAAGCCCGCGGCGATGATGGCGACATTGGCGAGCGCATCGTTGCGGGCCGACAGAAAAGCCGCGCGCGTGAGGCTGCCGCGATCGGTCCTGTAGCGCGCGAGCATGAAGGCGCACAGAAGATTTATGCCCAGCGCGCCCGCGCCGGTCAGTGTCAGCATCGTTGGATCCGGCGGCACCGGCAGGTTGAACTTCTCCCAGGCGGTCCAGAGCGTAGCCAGGCCGGGGATGAGCAGTATGACGGCCAGCGCCATGCCGACCTGCGCGCGGCGGACCGCACTCCAGCCAATCGCGAAGAAGATCAGAAAGTTGACGGACGCGTCTTCGAGGAAATCGATGCTGTCGGCAAAAAGGGCGACGGAGCCGATCGCAAGCGCGACGGTAAATTCTATACCGAAATAGCCGAGATTCAGGAATGCGACTGTCCTGACGGTCCGGCGCAACCCCGCATTGTCATCCGGGTCCAAGTCTCACGCCTTGTAGGCAACGAGAACCGCGCCCGCGGCGATCGATCCAACGCCCAGCCAATTGGCGAGAGTCAGTTTTTCGCCGAGAAACATGACGCCGAACAGCGCGACCAGAACCACGCTCATCTTGTCGATCGGCGCAACCTGAGCCGCGGCGCCGATTTTCAGGGCCCGGAAGTAACATATCCATGAAGCGCCGGTCGCCAGGCCGGATAACGTCAGGAAGACGGCGGATTTTCCCGAGATGGTCGACAGTCCCTGCCAACCGCCCGTGCCGGTCAGGATCGCCGCAATCGCCACTAGAATGACGATCGTGCGAATGAAGGTTGCGAAGTCGGAGCCGACATTCTCGACACCGACTTTCGCGAAGATGGCAGTCAGGGCGGCGAAGAAAGCCGCGAGCAGTGCCCAGATCTGCCAGGAGGCAAAAGCAAGTTTCATAACGACACCTGTGCAATGGTGCGAACGACAAAGAGACCAAGGAAAAGTCCGCCGATCGACGCCAAGACGGAAACCAGCGCATAGCCCATGGCAGTTGCTGGAATACCACGCTCGACGAGAAGTGCGGTATCGAGCGAGAAGGCGGAGAAAGTCGTGAAGCCGCCAAGAAGGCCGGTGGTGAAGAACAGGCGCCAATGCTGCCCGGGATCGGTTTTCAAGGCGAACCACTCAACCAGCAGTCCCATCACGAACGAGCCCACGATATTGACGATTAACGTTCCGAACGGCAGGCCGGTGCCAAATATCCTGGCAGCGGCCAGATTAACGCCATGACGCATCGTTGCGCCGATGCCGCCGCCAAGAAAGACTATCAGGTAAACATGCATTCGACACCTGTCCGTTGTTGCAACAACAGGCACAGTCGCGATGCGATGAAGACAATTCATCTCCTACCGCGCCGGGAGCGCCTGGTAGGAGTCATCAGCCTTGCGGCGGTTATCGGGGGAACCCCATCCCCATCGGGTCGAACTAATAGCATTGGCTGCCGGATTGCGGCAATACGATAGTGACCGCTCGAACCTTCAGTTCCGTTGGTAGTTAGATCCAGGCATTGGGTCTCTGAAGGCCCC
>JAEUMG010000289.1 GCA_016793355.1 Hyphomicrobiales bacterium | reverse complement strand
GCGCGAATTGACGCCGAAGCCGGCGCGACGGCGCCGGACCACTTATACCACGGCGCGGCGCAGGCGCAGGACGACGAAAACGCGGACGCGGCGCACCGCGCGGCCTTCGCTCGACAGTCTCTTTCGCGACATTCTCGGTTCGATTCGTAAGTAGCAACAGGAGGCCAGACGATAGATCTCGTCAATATGCCAATCCGTTCGCAGGAATGCGACGAATAACCTGTTGCGCTCCGTCGAACGCATAACGCGGAGATAAGGACACTCATCAAAAACCTCCATCGGCGGGCTTGACCCGCCGATCCAGACTGGATGGCCGGGTCACGCCCGGCCATGGAGACTACTTCTGCAATTTGAGAGTTCAGCGCGGTCCCCACCCTTGATCCCTCCCCACCAGGGGCAGGGAAGCACTGTTAATCAGCCTACGGATTAACCAGGCGACCCGGCCGGCGGGGGAGACTGGCGCCGGCCGGGTCTGTCGGTGGTCATTCGTTCGGCCGGTTCTTGCGGCGGCGGAACGCCCGCTCTTCGAGTGCGAGGGCTGCATTGACGGTCAGGGGAAGACCGGTCGCCCACTGCACTTCGGCACGGGTGACACCGAGATCGTTAAGCATGTGATCGTCGAGCGTTTCGAGCCTGGCGATGCTGCGCCTTGCCCGCCAGTTGCGGACCAGGCGCCCTAGCCACGAGGCGCCGCCGGTTTCGCCGATCGAGACAGCACGCGTAAGGGTATATTCGCGCATGTGAGAATCCTCCAACGCCCGCGAGAAGACCGATTCCTCCCGCGTTCCGCCACCCGAAAGCGGCGCCAAGACATCCCCGTGATGGTTCTAATTTAGAACTTTGCTGATTGATCAGTCCAACGAATATGTTTTATAGTTCCTATCATTTTCCTTGATCAAAACCTGTCAGCATCATGATCCCCAATCTCGATATCGACCTTCTGAAGACCTTCCTGGCCATCGCCGATACCGGCAATTTCACCCGCGCCGCCGAAGAGGTGAACAAGACCCAGTCGGCTGTCTCGATGCAAATGAAACGGCTCGAGGAACTGGTGGGCCGGCCGCTCTTCGCCCGCGACGGCCGGGCCAGCCGATTGACCGCCGATGGCGACCGGCTGATCGAATATGCAAGGCGCATCACCCAGATCAACGACGAGGCGGTGTCTGCCTTCACCAAGCCGGAACTCAGCGGGCGGCTGCGCTTCGGCATGCCGGATGATTATGCCGATCGCTTCCTGCCGGAAATCCTCGCACGCTTTTCGCGCACGCATCCATTGGTGACGGTCGATGTCGCCTGCATGAACAGCACCAATCTCTACGAAGCGACGAAGCGCGGCGAGATGGAACTGGCGCTCGTTACGTTCGGCTGCGATATCGTCACCAGCGAGCCGGTGCGCCGCGAGCCCCTGGTGTGGATCACCTCGGCGCGGCACAGCGTGCACCTGCTCGAGACATTGCCCCTGGCGAGCCCGCATTGCGAATGGCGCACCATGGTGTTGCGGGCGCTCGAATCGCAGAAGCGCAAATACCGCATCGCCTATTCGAGCTCGAATTCGAATGTGATCAATGCCGCCGTGCAGGCGGGGCTTGCGGTCGGCGCGGTACCGCAAATCTGCGTCAGGCCGGGATTGCGCGTGCTGACCGAAAAGGACGGCTTCCCCGATCCCGGTACTTTCGAAATCGGACTGGTGCGAAAGCCGGGACGGCCGAGTTCGGCGGCAGAAGCCCTGGCGCGGCATGTGATGGAAGGGCTTGCGACCAAGCCGCAAGCCATGATGGCGGCGGAATAGATCGTGGCGATCAGGACCGCGCTCACCGAGCTTCTGGGCATTAACTATCCGATCCTGCTGGCGCCGATGGGCGGTGTGGCCGGGGGCAAGCTTGCGGCGGCGGTCACTGCCGCCGGTGGGTTGGGCATCATCGGCGGCGGCTATGGCGATCAGCGCGCCGGCTATGGCGGCGAAGCGTGGATGGAGAACGAGTTCCGCGCCGCCGGCAATGCACGGATCGGCGTCGGTTACATCACCTGGAGTCTTGCCAAGTTTCCCGAGCTTCTCGACCAGGCGCTCGCACGGAAGCCCGCTGCCTTCGTGTTGTCCTTTGGCGAGGAGATGCTGTTCGCCAAGAAAATCAAGGCATCGGGTGCGAAACTCATCTGCCAGATCCAGGATGTGGTTGGCGCCAAGCGCGCGGCGGCGGCCGGTGCCGATATCATCGTCGCGCAAGGCAGCGAAGCCGGAGGCCACGGCAAGACGGCGCGCTCGACTTTTGCCTTGGTGCCGGCGGTTGTAGACGCGGTTTCGCCCATTCCGGTGGTTGCAGCGGGCGGCGTCGCGGATGGGCGCGGGCTTGCGGCGGCGCTGATGCTGGGGGCTGCGGGCGTGATGATCGGCACGCGGTTCTGGGCAACGGACGAGGCGCTGGGCTCGGCCAATGCGAAGTCATTGCTCGTGTCCGCCAAGGGCGACGACACGCTCAGGACCAGGGTTTTCGACATCATTCGCGAGTTGGACTGGCCGGAGGAATATTCCGGCCGCGCCATCGCCAATGATTTCAGCCGGCAGTGGCATGGCCGCGATGCGGCGCTGGAAAGTGCGGTCGCCAGGGAGCGCGACCGTTACTGGGCTGCGGCCAAATCCGGAGACACGTCGGTCGCCGTGGTGTTTGCAGGCGAGGGGCTGGACCTGATCGGCGACGTCAGGCCGGCGGGCGATATCGTCCGGGAGATTGCCGATGAGGCGGAGCGGCGTTTGAAGGCCTATCGCTAGGTTGCAGCAGTCGAGAGATACAACTAATGAGGGAATGCCTCTAGAACGCATAAGGAACGTCGTAGAGAGGCTTCGTGTGTTCCGGCTATCCCCCTACCTTAAATCCCAGAAACTTCGCCAGCGGCGTTCTCTGGCCCGGGAAAGGGCATCCTGTGGTCCTAGGTTCCTGGTTGAAGGAATCTCAATATGAAAAATCGCGATAAACGCGAGTAATATCCTGTTTCCACGACCCCTGGTAGAGCGCGAGCAGATCCTCGGCCGGGGTGCGGCCCGAGGCGACGATCTCATCGAGCACATCGAGGAAGGCCGCTTCGCT
>JAEUMG010000225.1 GCA_016793355.1 Hyphomicrobiales bacterium | reverse complement strand
ACGACCTGATGCTCGTCGACATTAAGATCGAGCCCGCGCAGCACCTCGATCAGCCCGAAGCGCTTCTCGACCTGGCGCATTTCGAGAAAGGCCAATTCAGCCTCCCGCCTTGATGCGCGCATTGTCGCGCTCGATGAGTTTGTCGACGAACCGCGCTTGCGGAATCGTGATCAGCACGAAAAGAATGGCGACGATCGTCACCGCCGAAAGATTGAATGCATTGGAGGCGATGATGCGCGACTGGTTGAAGGCATCGATGACCCCAATCACCTGGACGAGCGCCGTGTCCTTCTGCAATCCGATGAAATCGTTCAAAAGCGGTGCCATGATCCGCCTGACCGCCTGCGGAACCACCACATAGCGCATCGTCTGCATGTAGGAGAGGCCGAGCGAACGCGCCGCCGCCACCTGGCTCCAATGGATGCTTTCGATGCCGGCGCGATAGACTTCGGCCACGTAGGCGCCATAGGTAAGTGTCAAAGCGAGGATGCAATACCAGGTGAGCGGCAGCTTCTTGAAGGAGGAAATCTGCGACGGCTCGATCGCGCCGATTTGGGCGAGAAGATTCGCCAGCGGCTCGAGGACCAGTTGCGGAAGCCCCGATAAGGGCAGTCCGAAGCCGACGAGATAGAGAGTGACGATCGCCGGAAGTCCGCGAAACACGTCGCAGTAAATGATGGCAAGCGCCCGGATCGGCTGTCCCGCCGGCCCCGGAAGCAGCCGTGCGATCGCGACGATCAATCCCCAGACAAGAACGAGGATTTCCGCCACCACGAAGATGAATATGTTGTTCCAGAAGGCTTTGACGACGAGCGGCCATTTCTCGAGCATCAAGGGGAGGAAGAAGAAGGTCCGCCCCACCGCCACCTCATTGATGAGAAGAAAGGAGATGAAGCCGAGTGCGACGAGCGCGAAGGCACCCCAGCCGAAAGTGAGATAGGCCCAGTCGCGCGCCGCGGCGAGATCGATTCGCGCTTCGACGACGTCATTGCGATCGAGCGCCACGCCGGCCCGCTTCGCGAAACTCATGGCCCGAACGGCCGGCCAGAAGAGTAGCGCAACACCGGCGATCATCGCCGCAAGGACGAATTCCCACCAGCCGGCATAGCGATCGAGATCGAGCAGCACACTGCGGATGAGCCGCGTCGTGCCGTAGCTTGCAACGACGCAAAGCCCGGCGAACAGCAATGCGACCAAGGCAAGCGGCTCGGCGCGTCCCGGACTTTTTGCGCGCTTGATGCTTGCTAGGGGACCCGCTCCGGCTCCCCCGGTCGGGGAAGCGCGGCGCGTGTCGTCATGCTGGCTCACGGATTGAAGTACGGAACCTTGGCCGGATCCTTGCCCCAGACGGCGGCGAGATATTTATCGGCGAGCTTCGACATGGTGCCGTCATCGATCATCGACTGGATGATCTTGTCGATGGTCGCGTTATTGGCGCTGCCCTTCGGATAAAGCGCCCCATAGGTTTCTCCGGTTTTGTACTGGCCGATAACGATGACCTTGCCCGGATTGGCGACTTCCTCCGCCAGCGTGATCGATGTATCGGTCATTGCCGCGTCGATCTGGCCGGCGCGCAGCGCGGTGAACATGTCTCCCTGGTCGGGATAGACCTGGATATTCGTCAGCCCGAGCGTATCGGTTGCGAAGGCGGCACCGGTAGTCGCCTGCTGAACGCCGACGGTTTTCTCCTTGATCGTCTTCTCATCAACCGGATTGTCGGTGCGCACCAGAACACCGATGTCGGAATAGAAATAGGGGATCGAGAAATCGACGACTTTCTTGCGCTCATCGGTGATCGAGATCTGCGACAGCGCGAGATCGAAATCGGAAGTCTGGCCGGTGACCAATGGGTCCCAGCCGACATTGACGACTTCCATCTTGTCGTAACCCGCACGCCACGCGATCTCAGCCGCCATGCAATATTCCATGCCGTCCTTGATGGCTTCGGGCGTATCGCCGTTCCACCAGATCGGCGCCGGCAGCGAGACTTCGACCGTGAGCTGGCCCGCCTTCGCCGGATTGGCGATCGGGATCGAGCCCTTTTGACCGGTCAATTCGCAATTGCCGATCATGTCGGCCGACTGTGCCGCCGTGCCGAAACCGGCGATCATGGCGATGACGCCGCTCGCCAGCAGCATTCGTTTGAATTTATCCATTGATGACATCCTCCCGCGCGGGTCTTGAATGCGCCGCAGCTTAAGAGACTACACCAAATACCGAGAGCTTGAGCAAGAGTCGCGCAACTATCCCGCCTTGCCGTCGGCGAACTGCTTCACCATGCCCATGATTGCGCGCCGCGCCACCGGATCGCTGATCTCGCTGAAGGCACGCGCGAGTTGCGACACTTCCGATGAGGAAAGCAGATCGGTCATTCCGACCTCGGCGAGGCCTGGATGGTCGCCGGCCTCCGGCAGTTCGTCGAAAAAGAATTGCACCGGCACACCGAGTATCTGAGCCAGATAGTAAAGCCGGCTGGCGCTGACGCGGTTCGATCCCTTCTCGTATTTCTGCACCTGCTGGAAGGTGATGCCCAGCAACTCGCCAAGCTTTTCCTGGCTCATGCCGATCAGCAATCGCCTCATGCGCACGCGATTTCCGACGTGCCGGTCGATGTAATTCGGGTCTCTTTTAGACATATCTTCGCCCCCAGATCCCTGTTCGGTCTGTCAATCACTTCCCTCAGACCGATTGCCCCCGATCTGTGGACACGCTATTTCGATCAAGTATTCGTGATCACGAAATCGTGTTCCAGCTTTATTGATAATACAGCAAATTGACATGCGCAATTGGTAGACCAGTTCTTCTCGCGATTTTGATGCATCCCGAAAGCCTCGGGAGACAGGCTAATCCCGATCAGGCCGCCGTAAGGGAAGAGATAGCGCCACAACCATTACGATAGCAATCCCGGCAATAACAACCAGAATAACGTCACCCCAAAGGCTGTAGGGCGTTGCAGCCAGCCTGCGCGGGAGGCCGGAATCAAGAATTCCGCGCTCGCCAAGCGGCAGGGATCGCAGGATGCGCCCGTAAGGGTCTACGACGGCCGAAATGCCGGAATTCGCAGATCGGATGATGGGAAGCCCCTGCTCGATCGCGCGCAATTGCACCTGTGCGAGATGCTGATAGGGCCCGCTGGTGCGTCCGAACCAGCCGTCATTGGTGACATTGACGATCCAGCCCGGCCGGTTTGCAGGATCGACCAGTCCGTCCGGAAAGATCACCTCGTAGCAGATGAGAAATCCGGCATCGGGCGCGCCGGCGACCGGTATGGTCATGGGCCCATGCCCGGCATTGAAGCTCCCGGGCACGGTGACGACTTTGCGAAAGCCCAAAGGTTCGAGCAGCCATTCGAGCGGCAGGAATTCGCCGCCGGGCACCAATCGCCACTTGTCGTAGGTGAGAATCAGGTTTCCGGCGCCGTCGAAACCCATGATGCTGTTGAAGACGCGCTGCGCGCCTTGCGCCGAGCGGTCGCGCCGCAGGCCGCCGGTGATGAGCACGCCGCTCTCGCCGAGCATCGCGCCGATGATGTCGCGCGCTTCCATGCTTTCTTCGAGATAGAAGGGTACCGCGCTTTCCGGCCAAATGATGTGGCTCAAGCTCTTCTCGGCATCGGCTTGCGCGCTGAGTTCGACGAGCGTCGCGAAGATCGTATCGGCATTGCCCTCGAGCCATTTCTCGCCTTGCGGAATATTAGGCTGAACGATGCGGATGGCGGCACCGTCGACCATCAGGTCTTGCGCGTGCCCCAGACGCCACGCACCCCAGCCCCAGGCCGCGGGCAGTGAAGCGATGAGAATGATGGCCAGCACCACTTCGCCGCGCGGCAGATTCCGCTCGCCTAGGAGCGCCGGCATCGCGGCCCACAAAACGATGAGCAAGGTGAGGCTCGTCATGCCGATGAGCGATGCCGCTTGCGCCACGCCATCCATGCCGATCACTGCCAGCCCCGGTGCCGCCCAGGGAAACCCGGTCATCAGATGGCCGCGCAGCCATTCGACAAGTGCGATGGCAATGGCAAGCATGAGCAGGCGCGACAGGCCCGGCCGCCAAATGAGATTGAGCACCGCGACCGCGACGCCCCAGTAGAGCGCCATGCCGCCGGCCAGCGCGCCGACCGCGAAGGGCATCATCCAGAGATAGGTGCTTGCATCGACGAGGAAGGCCGCTCCGACCCAATAGAGGCACACCGCGAAATAGCCCGCCCCGAAGGCCCATCCCGTGGCGAAAGCGGGAAGCAAGCGCCGCCGCGGCAATCCGTCGATGAGCCAGACCAGGACTGGGAAGGCGACGAAAAGCGTCGGCCAGAGATCGAGCGGCGGCAGTGCCAGCCCAGCCAGCGCGCCGGCACCGAGCGCTGGAAAAAACCGCTGCCAGCCGCTACGCGTGCGGAAAAAGTAAGCCAGCCGAATCATCGCCGGACTATAGAAGCCGGGCTTCATATCGTCATTGCGGCAGAATCCGTGCTAGTCAGTGACGGAAACTAGCGGAGAACTTGCCATGTCGCGAGCTGCCCAGGCCGAACGGAGCCCGGTTGAGGACATGATCCTGATCGAGCATCTGCCTTTCGAAACCGATGGCGGCATTGCCACGCGCGCCCGCATCGGCCTCATCGTGCTCGCCACCGATTACACGATCGAAGACGAATGGCGGCGCATCTATACGCCCTTGACCGGCGTTGCACTCTACCAGAGCCGCATCCTGAACGATGTACGCATCACGCCCGAGACCTTGCGCGCCATGGAACCCCGCATCGCTCTGGCCACCGATGTCATTCTCCCGGGCTCGGAACTCGACGTCGTCGCCTATGGCTGCACATCCGCTTCGATGGCGATCGGCGAGGAGAAAGTCTTTGAAAGGATCCGTTCCGTGCGGCCGGGCGCGAAATGCACGACGCCGATTACCGCGGCCTTCGCCGCCTTCCGCGCCATGGGCGCCAGGCGCATCGGCGTGCTGACCCCCTATCGCGCCGATGTCAATCGCATCGTTGCCGACTACATCCGTGCCCGCGGCTTCGACGTTCCCGTCTTCGGATCTTTCAACGAGGAGAATGACGGCATTGTCGCGCGCATCACGCCCAAATCGATCGAAACCGGCATCGCCGCGATCAAGAAGAGGGCCGCGATCGATGCCGTCTTCGTATCCTGCACGTCGGTTAGGCTCGCAACCGCAGCGGCGCGCATCGAATCGGAAATCGGCTTGCCGGTTACCTCCTCCAATCACGCGATGGCCTGGCAGGCATTGCGGCTCGCGGGCATCGACGACAGCCTGCCGCAATGGGGCCGGCTCTTCACGCTTCCAGTCCAAGGATGAGGCGCATCCGCACCATTGCGCAGAATTATGCGGCGGGGGGAGGCTGGCGGCTCGACGAGGCGGATGTTCATCCGGCCCTCTCAGGCCTTGTCCTGCGCTATGCCGGTTATGAGGAGCGCGGCAGCCGACCGATCACGCGGTGCGAATGGGCGGTGCCTCATCTTCCGGTGATTGTGAATTTCGGCGATGCCTTCGCGATCACCGATACAACCACCGGGAGTTTCGGAAGCTTCGCTGCCGGTCTTTATGATCGCCCGGTAACGGTCACATCCAGCGGTTCGGCGCGCTGCCTTCAATTCGACCTGACGCCGGCCGGTGCGCAGCTTTTCTTCGGCCGGCCCTTGGGCGCCATGGCCAATCGAATCCTGTCGCTTGAGGATGTCCTGGGGCCTGCCGCCTCTCGCCTCGTCGATGAACTCGAAGCCGCCAACAGCTGGACCGATCGTTTCGATCGGTTGGAGAAAGCCTTGCTCGCTCGCATCGGCATGGCGAAGCCGGCGCCCGGCCTCGTCATCCATGCCTGGGGCTTGCTCCAGAAATCCTCCGGCACCGCGCCGATCGAGGCCATCGCCGAAAAGCTCGGATGTTCGAGGAAGCATCTCGCCGCTTCATTCCGCGAACATATCGGCTTGAGTCCCAAGACCGCCGCGCGCGTGATCCGCTTCAACGCCGTGCTCGACGGGCTGCGCGCCAAACGCGCCTTCGCCGACATCGCCTTTCACTGCGGCTATGCCGACCAGGCTCACATGATCCGCGAATGCCGCGCCTTCACCGGCCTGGCACCGCGGGACTTCGCGGCACAGTTTTTACGGACTGGCTCGGCCTGACTTCACCGCCGCCTGGCGACGTCCTCCGCCATCGAACACAGGATCTCGAACATCATGTTGACGCCGGCATAGGCGGTCAGCCCCGACGGATCGAAGGGCGGCGAGACTTCGACGACATCGGCGCCGACGATGTGCAGTCCACGAAGCTCTCGCAGCAATTGCTGTGCCTGGAAAGTCGTGAAGCCGCCGATCTCCGGCGTGCCGGTGCCGGGTGCATAGACCGGATCGAGCATGTCGATGTCGAAGCTCACATAAGTTGGCCCGTCGCCGACGATCTCGCGCGCTTCCGCCATGATATCCTTGGGCCCGCGCTCCATCGCTTCTTCGATGCGGATAATGCGCACGCCCATCTTCTCCCCATAGTCGAAATCTTCGAGATCATACATCGAGCCGCGCAATCCGATCTGCACCGTGCGCTTCGGGTCAAGCACGCCTTCCTCGATCGCGCGCTTGAACGGCGTGCCATGGGTGTATTTGAAGCCGCCGAAATAGCCGTCATAGAGATCGGTATGGGCGTCGAAATGGATCATACCCACCGGCTTCTTGGCGCCGACCGCGCGCAACACCGGCAATGAGGAGAGATGATCGCCGCCCGCAGAGAGCGGCCTGATGCCTTTTCCGACCAGCTTCTGGAAGTAGTGTTCAACCCGCATCAGGGCATCGTCGACATTGGCCGGATTGACCGGGCAGTCGCCAAGATCGGCGACATTGGCAAGATCATAGGGAACGATATGCATCGTCTGGTGCATCCGGCGGATCATCGACGACATGTCGCGCATCTGCCGCGGACCATGACGCGGGCCGGGGCGGTTGGTTGTCCCCCCATCCCACGGAATGCCGACGAGGCCGATGTCGATATTCTGCGCATCGTCGAGCGCTACATGCGGCAGGCGCATGAAGGTTGCGATGCCGCCGAAGCGCGGCGTGACGAGTCCCGATACCGGCTGATTGAAGCCGCCGTCGCGCGGATGTGGCGCCATGTCTTTCTCCCATTCCTCAACTTGGCTTTGGATGCCGGAAGCTATACCCGAACCCGCGCCTAAAGGAAGCTGTAGGGATCGACGTCGATATCGATCTTGAGCGAGCCGCGCGGCTTGACGCCATTGAGCCACGCCCGCACGAAAGCCTGCACATTCGTCTCGCGCCCCGCCTTGATGAGAAACCGCCAGCGATAGCGCCCGCGCACCAGCGCAATCGGCGCCGGCGCCGGCCCGAGCACGCGGATACCCCTGGCCTCGACAACACGCCTTGCAAGCCAGCGGCTGAACTGTTCGGTCTCGCCGGCCTCGTTGCCGGAAACGATGATGGCGACCAGCCGTCCATAGGGCGGCAGGCCGGCCTCCTGGCGGATGCGCTTTTCCTGCGCAAGGAAGCCGTCGCGATCGCCGCGATGCAGCGACTGCATCAGGGGATGATCGGGCAGATAAGTCTGGATCAATGCGCGGCCCGGCTTCTCGCCGCGCCCGGCCCTTCCCGCCACTTGCGCCATGAGCTGCCAGGTGCGCTCGCCGGCGCGCGGATCGCCCGACTCGAGCGCCAGATCGGCATCGACCACCCCTGCCAGCGTGAGTTGCGGAAAATGATGCCCCTTGGCGACGAGCTGCGTGCCGATGATAAGGTTGTATTCGCCCCTGGTGACATCGCGCAGTGCATCGCGCAGCAGCGTCCCGCGTGACAGATCGCTGGACAGCACGACGATGCGCGCGTCCGGATAGCGGCTCGCAGCCTCGTCGGCGAGCCGCTCGATGCCCGGTCCGCAGGAAACCAGACTCTCCGTCGCGCCGCAGCTCGGGCAGCTCTGCGGCACCGGCTGCGTGAAGCCGCAATGATGACACTGCATCTGCCGGCGGAAGCGATGCTCGACGAGGGCCGCTGCACAATTGGGACATTCGATGCGAAAGCCGCAGGCCCGGCACAGCGTCAAGGGCGCGAAGCCGCGCCGGTTGAGAAACAGCAGGGCCTGCTCGCCCGCAGCGAGCGTGTCGCGCACCGCTTCATCGAGCGCCGGTGAAATCCAGGCATCCGCACCGAGCTTCGTCTGCCGCATGTCGATGAGATCGATCCGCGGCAGTTCCGGCCGCCCGTGCCGGTCCTTCAGCGTCACATGGCGATAGCGGCCGCGATCGACATTGACGAGCGTCTCGAGCGACGGCGTCGCGGATGAGAGGATCACCGGAAACTTGCCGAGATTGCCATAGACAACCGCCATGTCGCGGGCGTGATAGGGAACCCCGTCCTCCTGCTTGTAGGCGCCTTCATGTTCCTCATCGACGACGATGAGACCGAGCTTGCGCCATGGGAGAAACAGGGCCGAGCGCGCACCGACCACGATACGCGCGCGGCCTTCGCCGACGCCGCGCCACACGCGTTCGCGCTCGCGCGGCCGCAATTCCGAATGCCAGGCAGCGGGCTCCGCCTGGAAGCGCTCTTCGACGCGGGTCAGGAACTGCTGGGTGAGTGCGATCTCCGGCACCAGCAACAAGATCTGGCTGCCGCCGGCCAGTGCCGCTGCCATGGCTTCGAAATAGACTTCGGTCTTGCCCGATCCGGTGACACCGTCGAGCAGCGCGACATGGGCGCCGCGCTCAGCGACCAGCGCGCGCAAGTCGCGCGCCGCAATCTCCTGCTCGGCCGTCAGCTTCAGCTTGAGCCCGAGCGGTTGCGGCTCCGGAAAAGCCCGCATCGCCGGCAAGGTGACGGGCTTGAGTGCACCCTCCCCGATCAGGCCCTTCACCACCGAAAGCCCGACGCCGGCAAGTTCGGCAAGCTCTCCCGCCCGCAAGGCCGGCGCGTCCTTCGCGACATCGAGCGCGCGCCGCCGCTGCGGCGTCAGTCGCTGCGGCTCGGCGCCGCTTGCGACATAAGCGATCTGCTGGCGTTCGCCCTCAAGCGCCGCCGGTGCGCGCAAGCACATGCGCAGGATATTGCCGGCCGGTTCGAGATAATAAGTGGAAACCCAGTCGACGAAGCGGCGATGCAGCGCCGCCATCGGCACCATGTCGAACTTGCCGATGATGTCGCGCAGCTTCATGTTGGTGGGGGTGAGCGGCCGGGTCTCCCACACGACCCCGATCATCTCGCGCGGCCCCAATGGTGCGGCTACATAGTCCCCCGGAACCAGGCCGAGCGATCGCGACGCCAGATAGGACAAAGGCCCCTCAAGCGCGAGGGGCAGGAGCACCTCGACCATGTCATGTGAATCGTCCGCCATCCTTGAACATTGCGCGAACGCGCTGTCCGGATCAACCCGCCATCAACCATTAGCGGCCTAGGCTGCCGCATGGCCGCAATGCAGGAAGCCTCCCTAGTCTTCGCCGCGCCCGATGCCGCGCGCGCCGCCGCCAACTGGCTGCGCTACCTCACGAGCGAATTGCGGGCCGCGCCCAGGACCACCGAAGCCTATGGACGCGATCTGCGCCAATTCTTTCAGTTCCTGCAGCAGCATCTGGGTGGCGCGCCGACGCTTGCCGATCTCGAAACGCTCACCACCGGCGATTTCCGATCCTTCCTCGCCTTTCGCCGCAATGCCGGCACCGGAAGCCGCTCCTTGTCGCGCCAGCTCTCGGCCTTGCGCTCCTTCTATCTCTTTCTCGAGCGCACCGGCACGCTCAAGAACCCGGCACTCTCAGCCCTGCGCTCGCCGAAGATCGCCCATTCCGTGCCGAAGCCATTGAGTCCCGAAACCGCGCGCCGGCTCATTGCACCGGAAGCAACGGACGACGGCGATGCCCTGCCCTGGGTTGCCGCGCGCGACACCGCGGTGCTGACGCTGCTCTACGCTTGCGGCTTGCGCATTTCCGAAGCCGTGGCCTTGACGGCCAATGATCTTTCCCGCGATCCCATGATGATCACCGGCAAGGGCGGCAAGACGCGGCTCGTTCCCGTTCTCCCGGTGGCGCGCGCCGCGGTCGCAGCCTATCAGAAGCTCTGTCCCTTTGCCGTCGCATCGAAGGCGCCATTGTTCCGAGGCCTGAAAGGCGGCCCGCTCAATGCCCGCAACATCCAGCTCCTCATCGCGCGGCTGCGCGGCGCGCTGGGTCTTCCCGACAGCGCCACGCCGCATGCCTTGCGCCATTCCTTCGCCACCCATCTGTTGAGTAATGGCGCCGACCTACGCGCCATCCAGGAATTGCTCGGCCATGCCAGCCTCTCGACCACGCAGATTTACACCGAGGTCAATCGCACGCATCTTTTCGAGCAGTACATGAAGGCGCATCCCCGCACATGATGAGGCGCTTCGGGTTCGTATGCGCAGCTTTTCTCTGCCTTGCCGCCGGTCCGGCGCTGGCGGAAGCGCCGGCCTGCACCGGCAATGACCTGCTTGCCCAAATGCGTGAAGACGATTCCGAATCCTATGCCGCCTTGCGCGCCGAGGCCGATGCGATTCCGAACAACCGCGGACTTCTCTGGAAAATCGAGCCACCCAACGGCGCCGCGCCGTCGCATCTCTTCGGAACGGTGCATGTGACCGACCCGCGCGTCCATGATCTGAGCGCACCGGTGCAAGCCGCACTCGACGGGGCTTCGACCGTGATCGTCGAGAGTTCCGAGGCTCTGACCGCCGCCGACATGGCGAGGCACATGTTCAAGGTCGCAAGCCTCATGGTCCTGCCGGGCACGCAGACGCTCGATGATGTTGTCCCGGGAGACGATCTCGCCGCGGTGAAGGCCTTCTACGAGGAGCAGGGCGGCTACGAGGCGCATTTCAAATTCCGCCCCTATATGCTGGCCATGGCGCTATCCTATGCGCCGTGCGAGGCCGCGCGCCAGATGGAAGGCCTGCCGAGCCTCGATGCCGCCATCGCCAGGCAGTACAAACCGCACGAAGCAGAACTGGCCGGGCTCGAAACGCTTGTCGAACAATTCACCTCGATGAGCGACATGCCGATGCCGGATCAGGTCGACTGGCTGTTGCAGGCGATCCGGCTGCGCGCCGGGATCGATGATATGACCGAGACGCTCGTCCGCCTGTATCTCGCGCAGGAAACCGGCATGCTGCTCGCATGGTCTCGCAACATGACGATCAGGCACGGCACCCAGGCGACATGGGCGAGCTTCAAATCGCTCTTGCTCGACACGCGCAACAAGCGGATGGCCGAGCGCGCGATACCCTTCATCGACAAGGGCAACGCCTTCATCGCCGTCGGCGCCCTGCATCTGCCGGGCGAGAACGG
>JAEUMG010000105.1 GCA_016793355.1 Hyphomicrobiales bacterium | reverse complement strand
CGCGTCGCCAATGGCTGGTCGATGAACACCGACACCATGGGCGTCTACGGCAATTATTACTTGAAGCGCGCCATCGTCTCGCAATTGGGGCTTGGCGCAAATCTGCCGGAGGATGCGATCTATCCGCTCAATCTTGCCGATAGCAGGGGCCAGGCGCTTGACGGCGCCAACAAATACGCATTGCACTTTGACAAGGGCGCAACGCCGCCGGTCGACGCCTTCTGGTCGGTGACGCTTTACGACAGCGATGGCTTCCAGGTCGCCAACCCGCTGAACCGCTTCGCGGTCTCAAGCTGGATGCCGTTCGTCTACAATCCCGACGGTTCGCTTGATCTCTATTTCCAGAATGAGAGCCCTGGGGCTGACAAGGAGCAGAATTGGCTGCCGGCGCCCAAAGGCCCATTCAATCTCACCATGCGGCTCTATGCACCGCAGTCCGACGCGTTGACCGGCAAGTGGAACCCCCCTTCGGTGGTGAAAGAGGCGGCCCCGACGATCCTGCCGACCCAGTAAACGGCAGGTTGCTTTCCTAAGAAATTAAATCTAAGATAGAAATCGACGCCAGGGCCCGTAAACGGGCCCTGGAGCGCTTTCAGGGTGTTCCGGCTAGGGGAGTACCGGCGCATGTCAAGAACCCGTTCCTGGTGGCTCTCCGGCCCGCCGTGGGCCGGTCTGGTCGCCGATGTTCCTGATTTGTGCAGAAACACATGCTCCAGCTATCTAAAGCTGCAGAACTGGCAGGGAATGCAATCTCTAGCGGGCGTCCATGGCAAAGAAGTTCACCCAGCCTTGCTGCATGAGCTGCGCCTCGGTCGCATCATCGAGCGTCACCGTATCCGTCCCCCCCGGCGGAATGGTCATGACGGCCTCATCCGCCGGCAGGTCGCCCCCGGCGCTGACATTGCCGAGATAGAACTTGGCCGGGGTCGGCAGGTCGTTGGTGATCGTCACCGTGAAGTTGAGCGCGATATTGGCGGTGTCGCCGCCCTCCTTGAAGACCGGCATGCGCAGCAATTCGGCCTTGGCGGCTTCGAGCTTGGCGACATTGAGGAACAGCCCGACCGACAGGAGATGCTTGTGCGTGCCATGCGGGAACACCGCGAAACGGGCGAGGTCGTCATTGAGGACCTCTTCCAGAACCGTCTGCGGATTGGCCGACCCCGCCGTTTTGACCAGCGTCGTGTTCAGCTGGAACACGCCGACCGATTCCCCGCCCGCCGACTGGCGCTTGGTGCAGCTTACCGGCCGGATCGGGACATCCGCGCTGCCCAGCGCGCTGATTGCCATGGCGCCTTCATCCTCACACCAGGCCTTCGACGCGAAAGTCGCGGTGATCGTCGCCGTGACGGGCGCCGGCACGGCGGTCTGCGCGGTGTTCTTGATGTCGAAGGCGCGCATGGGCGTGTCGGCTTCGATCTGACAGGCGGCAAGCAGCCCGGCGCTTGCGGCCACAAGAGCGAGACGGCGAATGAGAGATAAAGTCATGAGTTTCTCCGAGTGAAAGCAATGGAAAGGCATATAGCCTGCGGTTATCGCGAATATGCCGGCGAGGTGACGGAATTGCTTCGACTGGTTAGCAACACTTCGCGGAATTCTGCAATCCTTGTCGGCGATTGATTTGCTCCCGCCCCGCGCCTTGGCCTAGAAAAGTAAACGGAGCGGAATTCGAGCGTGCCGGGGGAAGCCGATGTTGAAGACAATTGCATCGACGATGGTTGCCATGCTGGCATTCGCGGGAGTGTCGAAGGGCGCCGATATCGCTCCGCCGCCGGAGCCTGAGAGCGGATGGCAATTTGAAGTGGCACCCTATGGCTGGGTTTCCGGCATAAAGGGAAAGACCGCGCAATTCGGCCTTCCCGAGCAGGATTTCGACGTCAGCATCCGGCAGGTTCTCGATAAACTCGATATTGCATTGATGGGTCTCGTTCAGGTCCGCAATGAGCGCTTCTCGGCCTTCAGCGACCTTGTCTACGCCGATTTGAGCGAGACCATCCGCACGCCCAAGGGAATCCTCGCCGACAAGATCGCCGCTTCGGTCGAAACGCTGATGTGGACGGTTGGAGCCGCCTACAGCATTTATTACGACCCTGAGATCGCCAATTTCGATCTGGTCGTAGGCGGCCGTCTCTGGTCGCTCGATACCGAAGCCAAGATCAAGGGCGGTTTCTTCGACGGCACCAAGCTGGACGATGGCGAAACCTGGGTCGACCCGCTGGTCGGCGTCAAGGGCCGCTACTCGTTTACGCCGGAACTCTTCATGACCGGCTGGGGTCTGGTCGGCGGTTTCGACATCAGCAACGACAAGCTGATGTGGGACCTGTTTGGCGGCATCGGCTATGAGTTCTGGCCGGGCACCGCGATCATCGCCGGCTATCGCGCGGTGAGCGTCGACTATAAGAAGGGCGACTTCATGTATGATGCGGTCCAGCAGGGACCGTTGCTCGGCATCGATTTCCGGTTTTGATACTTAGTTCAGAAATCCAAATCCCTCTTAACCGTCATGCCAGCGCAAGCTGGCATCCCCTGAGCCGGCGCCGTCGCTGAAATGATTCAGGGGACCC
>JAEUMG010000192.1 GCA_016793355.1 Hyphomicrobiales bacterium | reverse complement strand
AGGGTATGACGCAGAAGGTGCAGCGATGATCGCAGCCATTCTGGATCTGCACGAAGGCACGGGTTCTCTCGCTGAAGGCGTCGAGCATATGGGCGGCGGTCTCGCGCACCGACATGATGTCGTTGACGCGGACGCGCTCGTTCCAGCCGAGTCCAAAGCTCTCGCTCTTGAGCTTTTCCTCATTGCCGAGCACGAGATCGACTTCGCTCATCTGGGCAAAGCGCTCAGGATCGATTTGCGCGGCGCAACCGGTGACGATGATGCGGGCGGTTGGATTGTCGCGGCGCGCCTTGCGGATTGCCTGGCGTGCCTGACGCGTCGCTTCCGCCGTCACCGCACAGGTGTTGAAAACGATCGCGTCCTTCAGCCCGCTTTCCTCGATTCTGGCGCGCATGACTTCCGACTCATAGACATTGAGCCGGCAGCCGAACGTCACGATGCGCGCTTCGCTCATGCATCGACCTTGAGGTGGGAGGGAAGGACGCCTTCGAATTCGTAAGCGACGGGACCGGTCATCAAGACGTGATCGTCGCTCTCGCGCCATTCGAGAAAGAGATCGCCGCCGGGGAGCGTCACCGTCACGCGTCGGTCAGTCAGGCGCAACCGCGCCGCCGCCGCCGCCACCGCGCAGGCTGCCGTGCCGCAGGCGCGCGTGAGACCGGCGCCGCGTTCCCACACCTTGATGGTGATTTGATGGCGATCGACGACGCGCGCCAATGTGACATTGACCCGCTCGGGAAACAGCGGATGGAATTCGATCATCGGTCCGACCTTGGCGAGATCGACGACGTCGAGATCCTTCACCCAGAATATGCAATGCGGATTGCCGACATTGACGACCGAGGGCGAATGGATCAGCGGCGCATCGATGGGGCCGACCTGCAATTCGATATGGCGGGTATCCGCGAAAGGCTCCGAAAGAGGGATGTCCTGCCAGTCGAATTTCGGCACGCCATTATCGACGGTGACGAGGCCGTCGCCGGCGCGGCGGCAGACGAGGTGGCCGCCCCTGGTATCGATCGTCACGCGCTCGGCGCGCTTTTCGGCGAAGAGAAGATCGGCAATACAGCGCGAGGCATTGCCGCAGCTTTCGACTTCGAAGCCCTCATTGTTCCAGATGCGCATGCGCACATCGGCGGATTTCGACGGCTCGAGCATGATTACCTGGTCGCAGCCGATGCCGCAATTGCGATCGGCGATGGCCCTGGCCTGATCGTCGCTCAGACGCAGGGCGCGGGTGCGCGCGTCGAGAACGACGAAGTCGTTGCCGAGCCCGTTCATCTTGCGGAAAGGTATGGCGCCTGTCTCTGCCATGGCCCGCGCTTATATGGGATATGACCCGGCCAAAGCCAGTATTTTCAACTTGGAATAAGCCGAGGTTCGGCCGCTTTACGGCCATATGGCTCGGGTCTATCAGATGGATCTGGATGCTAGACCAAATCGGGAGTTTGTTCCTTGACCGCACAGACGGGCTTGTCCGCAGAAGCCTCACCCAAGCAGACCATGAAGACCCAGGGCCTCGAGGTCACCATGGAGCGACCGGGCCCGCTCGTACGCTTCTTCATGGGCATCGTCGCATGGGCGGAGAAGCTTAACCTGACCTATTCCAAAGTCGGCAATCCGCCGGTCTATGACAATGCCACTTTTCCCTGGGCGAAGAAGATCGAGGAGGCCTATCCCGATATCCGCGCCGAACTCGAGCGAATCCTCGTGCGCAAGAGTGAACTGCCGAATTTTCACGACATCGCTAGCGACGTCAGGAGCATCTCGACCGATCAGAACTGGAAAACCTTCTTTCTCATGGGCTTCGGCACGCCGTCCGAGCGCAATATCGCGCTTTGTCCCAAGACCTGGGCGGCATTGCAGAACATCCCCGGCCTCAAGACCGCCATGTTCTCGATCTTCGAGCCAGGCAAGCATCTCGCGCCGCATCGCGGGCCCTATAATGGCGTGCTGCGATTGCACCTGGGGTTGATCGTGCCCGAACAGAGCGATCGGCTTGCGATCCGCGTCGACAGGCAGGTGTGCCATTGGCAGGAAGGCAAGGTGCTGATCTTCGACGATGCCTATGAGCACGAGGCCTGGAACCACACCGACAAGACCCGTGTCGTGCTCTTCGTCGATTTCGTCAAGCCATTGGGGTTCCCGGCGAATTTCGTGAACTGGGCGCTCATGAACCTCGCCTTCTTCACACCCTTTATCCGCGAAGGGCTCGATGCCCACAAGGAATGGGAGAAGAAGTTTTATGCCCAGGCCGAGCAATTGCGGAACCAGAAGCTCAATTAGTTGACAAAGTCAACTAATTACTTGACGATGGCAGGCAATGGGTTCGCTTGCCGCCGATATCGAGGCCGTTCGCCGGTTCAACCGTGCCTATACGCGCCGGATCGGGCTTCTCCATCGCGAGCTTCTGCGAAGCGAATTCACACTCGTCGAAGCGCGCATTCTCTATGAGCTTGCCCAGAGTGAAGGTGCAACCGCTTCCGCGCTGGCCGGCTTCCTGGCGCTCGATGCGGGCTATCTGAGCCGCCTGCTGTCGGGTCTCGCCAAACGGGGCCTCATCGATCGCAAGCCTTCCGCCGAAGACCGGCGCGCAGTTTTGCTCGAATTGACCCCGGCCGGCCGCGACGCCTTTGCCGAACTGGATCGGCGCTCAAGAGCGGAAGTCGGAGAGATGCTGGACGGCCTGTCCGAGGGAAAACGCCGCGATCTGGTTGGCGCCATGGCAACGATCGAGCGGTACTTGAGCGGCGGGAAGGCCGCCGACATTCGCATCCGCACCCATGAACCGGGCGATCTCGGCTGGATCGTCGAGCGCCATGGCGTAGTCTATGCCCGCGACTATGGTTTCGATTCCCGTTTCGAGGCATTGGTCGCCGAAATCGCAGCAACATTCCTGAAGGACTTCGATCCGGCCCGCGAACGCTGCTGGATCGCCGAATTGGACGGGCGCCGGGTCGGCAGCGTCATGCTGGTGAAGCAAAGTCACGAAACGGCGAAACTGCGCCTCCTCCTGGTCGAGGCCGAGGCGCGCGGATTGGGGCTCGGCCGCCAACTGGTCGAGACCTGTCTTCAATTCGCCCGCGCCACCGGCTATCGCGCGATCGTGCTGTGGACCAACAGCATTCTCGATGAAGCGCGCGGGCTCTATGAAAGCCTCGGCTTTACGCTTGTGAAAGAGGAGCCGCATCGCAGCTTCGGCCGCGATCTGGTGGGCCAGGATTGGACCCTACGGCTGGCTCCCTAAACCCCCATGGCAGGGCCCGACCCTGCCATCCAGTCTGGATGGCCGCCTCGAGGGCGGCCATGGAGAGTTGGTGGGTTCATTTGACTTCCCGAACTTGCCGGGCTATGTCCGCCGCCAATTCCAGGACGCTTGAACGTCTCTTGGCTGCGCCACACATGGGGTTCTGACATTCCCGGGAGGTCGCGCGGCCCACATCCGGCAGCGAGTTTCGCCCCCGGGTGCGTTTTGCGTTTGGATCATGCGAGGTTGTGAATGTTCGAGTCACTGCAAGAGCGGCTTTCCGGCATTTTCGACAAGCTCACCGGCCGGGGTGCGCTTTCGGAAGCCGATGTCGATGCCGCTTTGCGCGAAGTGCGCCGCGCACTTCTCGAAGCCGACGTCGCCCTCGATGTGGTGAAGGGCTTCACCGAGAAGGTCCGCCAAAAGGCCGTCGGCGCCCAGATCGTCAAGTCGGTGACGCCCGGCCAGATGGTCGTCAAGCTCGTCCATGACGTGCTGGTCGAGACCCTGGGATCAGATGGCGTGGGTCTCAATCTCAGAGCCTCGCCGCCGGTGCCGATCCTGATGGTCGGCCTGCAGGGCTCGGGCAAGACGACGACAACCGCCAAGATCGCCAAGCGCCTGCAGGAACGCGACAAGCGCCGCGTGCTGATGGCGTCCCTCGATACGCGCCGCCCCGCCGCGCAGGAGCAATTGGCGGTGCTCGGCCGCCAGGCCGGCGTCGAAACCTTGCCGATCATTGCCGGGCACACACCGGTCGAGATTGCGAAGCGCGCCATGTCGGAAGCCCGCAAAGGCGGCTTCGATGTCGTGATGCTCGACACCGCCGGCCGTCTTCATATCGACGAAGAACTGCTCGCCGAGGCCGCATCCGTGCGCGACATCGCGCGGCCCAATGAGACATTGCTCGTCGCCGATTCCCTGACCGGCCAGGATGCCGTCAATCTCGCCCGCAATTTCGATGAGAAGATCGGCATCACCGGCATTGTGTTGACACGGATCGATGGTGACGGCCGCGGCGGCGCCGCACTCTCCATGCGCGCCGTCACCGGCAAGCCGATCAAGCTCCTGGGCACCGGCGAAAAGCTCGACGGTCTCGAAGACTTCCACCCGCAGCGCATTGCCGGACGCATTCTCGGCATGGGCGACGTCGTCAGCCTGGTCGAGAAGGCGGCACAGACGATCGATGCCGACAAGGCCAAGAAGATCGCCGAGCGGATGAAGAAGGGCTCATTCGATCTCGAGGACCTGGCCGAGCAATTGCGTCAATTGCAGAAGCTCGGCGGCATGTCGGGAATGATGGGTCTGCTTCCCGGCATGGGCAAGATCAAGAAGCAACTGGACGGCGTCGACCTCGACAATGGCGTGCTGAAGCGGCAGATGGCCATCATCTCCTCGATGACGCCGGCCGAGAAGCGCAATCCGAAAGTCATGAACGCCTCGCGCAAGAAGCGCGTCGCGGCGGGCTCGGGCACCAAGGTCGAGGAGATCAACCGCCTGCTCAAGATGCATCTGCAGATGGCCGACATGATGAAGCAGATGGGACGCGGCAAGGGCATGTTTGGCAAGATGTTCGGCGGCAAGGGTGTGCCCGATGCGGCCGAACTTGAAAAAATGCAGGCCGAACTCGCCGCACTTGATCCCAATGCCTTGCCGCCGGAACTGCGAGAAATGGCAGCGGGCGGCACATTGCCTGAAGGCGCGAAGCCGGCGCCGGCGCTACCCGGCCTTGGCAGCAGGCTTCCGAGCCTCGGCGGCCTGCCGGGCCTGGGCGGCCAGCCATTCCGCGGTTTCCCGCCTGCGGGAAAGAAGCGATGAGATGGATGCCTCACCCGAAGGCGAATTCATCATGCACGGCAAGCCTCACATGATCTATCGCTAAATTTCAATCTGAACCACCAAAGCAAATTGAAGGAGAATACGAAGTGTCACTGAAAATCAGGCTCTCGCGCGCCGGTACCAAGAAACGCCCCTACTACCACATCGTCATCGCCGATGCCGCCGCACCGCGCGACGGCAAATTCATCGATGTCGTCGGCGCCTTCAATCCGATGCTCGGCAAGACGGACGAGAAGCGCGTGCAGCTCGATTCGGCCAAGGCCGGCGAATGGCTGAAGAAGGGCGCGCAGCCGACCGACCGCGTCTTGCGCTTCCTCGACAAGGCCGGATTGCTGAAGCGTGAGGCCCGCAGCAATCCCGAAAAGGGCAAGCCGCGCAAGAAGCGCCTCGAGCGCGAAAAGGCTGCCGCCGATGCCGCTGCCAAGGCCGCCGAGGCAGCAGCCCCGCAGAGCTGATGCAACTTCATCGCCCATTGTCCTCGCCCGCTTGCGGGAAAGGACAGAGGGATGATGCTGAGGGTCTGAACATGCCACGGGACCTGGTCCTCATCGGCCGCATTGCGGGTGCGCATGGTATCAAGGGCGAGGTGAAGCTCCAGAGCTTTGCCGCCGAGCCGGAGGCAATCGCGCGTTACGGTGTCTTGCGGACCGGCGACGGCACCGCAATCGAGATCAAGAAGCTGCGTCCGCAGAAGCACGGATTCATCGCCACGCTCCAAGGGGTCGATGACCGCAATTGCGCCGAGGCACTGGCGGGCACGGAGCTGTTTGTCGATCGTGCGGCGCTGCCTGCGCCCGGCGAGGGTGAGAGTTATATTCACGATCTCGTCGGCCTCACTGTCGTCACGTGCGACGGTTCGGCATTCGGCAAGGTGGTCGATGTGGTAAATTATGGTGCCGGTGATCTTCTCGACATCGCGCGGCCTGGCGAA
>JAEUMG010000155.1 GCA_016793355.1 Hyphomicrobiales bacterium | reverse complement strand
GAATGCCACTGGCTCGCCACTGACGGCAACCCGCCGCTCGACGACACGTCGTAGACGTACTCATCCGTATACGGACTGTTCTCCATCGCCCCTCTCCCCTCCGTGGGAGAGGGCGGCGTGCGCGAGCACGCCGGGTGAGGGGGCGTTGCCGCGTGTCAATCGACTGCCATGCTGAAACACCCCCTCATCCGGCCGCCGCTTCGCGGCGTCCGCCTTCTCCCACCAGGGGAGAAGGGAGTAAGGCTCACCGCGGCTTTCGCCAGCATGACGCTTCGCAAAAGGAGCAACGTCTTCCCGCGAAGTCGCGCCTCCGCCGCCGTACCACGTGACCCCCTGTCCTACTCGTGCCGCAGCGCCTCGATCGGATCGAGGCGTGCCGCGCGCCGCGCCGGAAAGAAGCCGAACACGACCCCGATCGCGCCGGAAAAAGCGAATGAGAGCGCGATGATCGAAGCGCTTGGCGCAAACGGGATCTGCATCCCGTAGGCGGCGAGCCCGGCAATCGCGAGCCCCAGCGCAATGCCGATCACGCCGCCGAGCAAAGCGAGCACGAAGGCCTCGACCAGGAACTGCAGCAGCACCTGGCCCTCGAGCGCGCCGATCGCGAGCCTGATGCCGATCTCGCGCGTGCGCTCGGTGACCGAGACCAGCATGATGTTCATGACCCCGATGCCGCCGACCAGGAGGCTCACCGCCGCGACCGCGCCGAGCAACGCCGTCATCAGGCTCGTCGTCGAGGTCATGGCCGAGATGATCTGCGTCATGTCGCGCACCGAGAAGTCATCGTCCTGGCCCGGGACCACGCGGCGCTGTTCGCGCAGGATGCGCTCGGCCATGGCCTGAACCTCGGTGATCTGCTCTTTCTCGGCCACCGCGATATAGAGTGTCGAGATATTGGTGCTGCCGGATATGCGCCGCTGGAAGGCGCGCAAGGGAATGATGACGGTGTTGTCCTGATCCGTTCCCATCGCCGACTGGCCCTTGCCGGTGAGCACGCCGACCACGCTGCACGATACATTGCCGATGCGCAGGCGCTCGCCAAGCGGATCGAGCGGGCCGAACAGCACCGTCTTGATCGTCTGGCCGATCACGCAGACAGCGCTTCCCGACCTCACCTCGCCTTCGCTGAACGGCCTGCCGCTTTCGAAGTCCCAGTCCTGCGCGATGAAGAAATCGGAATCGGTGCCGTTCACCGTCGTGCTGTAGTTCTGGGCGCCCGATACGATTGTCGCCGCCCGCGACGAGACGGGGGCGATGGCGCGCACATGGCTCAGCCCGTTGCGCAGGGCCGCGACATCGCGCTCCTTGAAGGCGCGCGAATCGGAATTGCCGCCGGGTCCGAACACATTGCGGCCGGGCCGCGCCACCAGCATGTTGCTGCCGAGTTTCGACAGATCCGCTTCCACTTTACGCGTGGTGCCGTCGCCGATCGTCACCATCGCGATGACGGCGGCGACGCCGATCACGATGCCGAGCAGGGTCAGGACCGAGCGCAGGGGATTGCGGCTGACCGACTGGATCGCGAGCTTGAGCGCTTCCCACAGCATCACACCGTCTCCGCCATGAGCGGCGTTTCGATGCGGCCGTCGACGAAGCGCAAGGTGCGATGAGCGAACTCCGCCATGCCGGGTTCATGCGTCACCATGATGATCGTCAATCCGCGCTCGGCATTGAGCCTCTTGAGAAGATCCATGATTTCGCGGCTGCGCGCGGTATCGAGATTGCCGGTCGGCTCGTCGGCCAGCAGCACGTGCGGATCGGCGACGATGGCGCGCGCGATCGCCACGCGCTGTTGCTGGCCGCCCGACAATTCGGAGGGCTTGTGATGCTCGCGGCCGGCAAGACCGACGAGGTGGAGCGCCTCGTCCGCCCGCCGGCGCCGCTCGGCCCTGGGCATGCCGCGATAGACGAGCGGCAATTCGACGTTCTCGACCGCGCTGGTGCGGGCCAGGAGATTGTAGCCCTGGAAAACGAAGCCCAGATAATTGCGCCGCAGCAGCGCCCGCTGTGTGCGGTCGAGGCGCGTTACATCGACGCCGGCGAAGAGATAGCGCCCGGAACTTGGCGTATCGAGGCAGCCGAGAATGTTCATCGCCGTTGACTTGCCGGAGCCCGAAGGTCCCATGATCGCCACGAATTCGCCGCGCCGGATGATGAGATCGACGCCGGCCAAGGCCCGCACCATGGCGCTGCCCTCGCCATAGACCTTGGTCAGGCCTTCGAAGGCGATGAGCGTCTCGTCGTTCACTTGCTCGCCTGCTGCGTGCCGGTGATGACAGGGTCGCCCTGGGCAATATCGCCCTTGATAATCTCGGTCCGCTTGCCGTCGGTCGAACCGGTGACGACGGCGACGCGTTCGGGCCCTCCCGCTTTCAGGATCCAGACCGCGCGATCGCCGGTGACGGCTTCGTTCTTGCTCGCGTTCTCGAAGCGCGGCGGTCTTGGTATGAGCGCCGAAAGCAGGCTGCGGCTCTGGGGCTCCGCCTGCTTCGGCGGCTCATAGCGCAGCGCCGCGTTGGGAACGCTCAGCGCGTCGGGCACCTCCTTGACGACGATCTCGGCGGTGGCCGTCATGCCGGGCCTGAGCAGGAGTTCGGCATTGTCGACGCTGAGGATCGCCTTGTAGGTGACCACCCCGTCGGTCGTCTGGGGCGAGAATTCGAGCGTCTCGATGCGCGCGGCGAAGCGCTTTCCGGGATAGGCGTCAACCGTGAAGCTTGCCGCCTGTCCCGTCGATACCGCGCCGATATCCGCTTCGTCGACCTCGGCTTCGACCTGCATGCGCCGCAGGTCTTCGGCCAGCGTGAACAGCACCGGCGCCTGCAGCGACGAGGCGACCGTCTGGCCGGGCTCGACGCTGCGCTTGAGCACGATGCCGTCGATCGGCGAGATGATCCGCGATTTGGCGATCTCGATCTCCTGGAGATTTACATCCGCCTTGGCGACGGCAATATCGGCTTCCGCCGAGGTCACCGCCGCCACCGCGCGATCGCGCGCGGCGCGGGCAACTTCCAAGTCCTGCTCCGGCGAGAAACCCTTCTTGCGCAGCGAGACCTGACGGTCATAGGCGCGATTGCGCTCCTCGACGGTGGCCTGCGCATCGACCAGCCGTGCCTCGCTGGCCGCCAAATTCGCCTCGGCGCGCCGCAATTGCGCCTCCAGGCGCTCGATATCGAGCTGGGCCAGCACGTCGCCCTTCTTGATGAGGCTGTTATTGTCGACATTGACGCTGCGCACCACGCCCGACATTTCGCTCGAGACATCGACCTGGGTCGTCGGTTCGATCGTGCCGGTCGCCGTCACCGTCACGATCAGGGGCCCGCGTTCGGCCGCTTCCGTCTGATAGCGCGTGGCGGTCCCGGTTGCCGCCGATTGCTGGTACCAGAATGCGCCCCCGGCCGTGAGCGCCAGAATGACCGCGCCCGCCGCGATGCGGCGCAGCAGGCGGCGGCGGCGTGGAGCGGGATCGAGTTCGAGGATCCGCTGGATTTCGCCCGGATCGGGCAGGCGCTGCATGTTCATGGCGGTGCTCAGGGTTTCGGAACGGCTCTGACTCTAAGACGTTCGCAAGGCGACAATCCGGCGGTGCTGCGAGAATTCGCCATTGACACAATACCAACCAGTCGGTATGCCTCTCCCATGCAGCCGCAGCACCAGTCCAAAACCCGCCTTCTCGATGCAGCGCTCCTGGTCTTCCGCTCCAGAGGCTATGCCGGCAGCACCGTTGAGGATGTCTGCGCGGAAGCGGACCTCACCAAGGGCTCTTTCTTTCATCACTTCAAGACCAAGGAAGAACTGGCGATCGCCGCCGCGCAGCATTTCTCGGATCGCGCCGATGCCCTCTTCACCCACGCGCCCTATATCGACCTGCCCGATCCGCGCGATCGCCTCCTCGCTTATGTCGATTTCCGCATTGCGATCCTGAAAGGCGAGTTGCGCGACTATACCTGCCTGCTCGGCACGCTGGTCCAGGAAACCTACCAAACCCACCCCGCGATCCGCGCAGCCTGCGAGCGTCATCTGACGACCCATGTCGACATGCTCGCCCGGGACATTGCTGCCGCAAAAGCGCGCTATGCGCCCGATGCCGCCTGGACGCCGGAAAGTCTCGGCTTCCACATCCAGGCCACCATCCAGGGGGCCTTTATTCTCGCCAAGGCGAAGAATGGCGCGGCGGTCGCCGTTCAATGCCTCGCGCATCTGCGACGCTATCTCGAATTGCTGTTGGTTCGTTGAAAAATGGGAAGGAGTGAAACGATGACACGGAGCCAGGGATCATTTGTCTGGTACGACCTGATGACGACCGACCCGAAGGCTGCTGAGGCTTTCTACAAGACGGTTGTCGGCTGGGACGCGGCCGACTCCGGCATGCCCGGTGGCTCCTACACGATCCTTTCCATGGGCACGGATCAGATCGGCGGCCTGATGCCGATCCCCAAGGAAGCCGCCGACTGCGGCGCGCGTCCGATGTGGACGGGCTACATCGGCGTCGCCGATGTCGATGCGGCCGCCGGGGAACTGAAGAAGAAGGGTGGCACGGTCAAGCGTCCGCCGCAGGATATTCCGGGCGTTGGCCGTTTTGCGGTCGTTGCCGATCCCGGTGGTGCGACCTTCAATCTCTTCACCGGCAAGAGCGGACAAACGCCGAAAGAGCCGTCCATGGCGCCGGGCCAGGTGGGCTGGCGCGAACTCAGCGCCGCCGACGGCCCCAAGGCCTATGATTTCTACGCGCAGATGTTCGGCTGGACCAGGACCGAGGCCATGGATATGGGTCCGCTTGGCGTCTATCAGCTCTTCGCGACCGGCGGAAAGGATGCGGTCGGCGGCATCATGACCAAGATGCCGGAAATGCCCAGCCCCATGTGGCTCTTCTATTTCGTCGTCGGCAACATCGATGCGGCCGTCGAGCGCGTGAAGCAGGCCGGTGGCCAGGTCATCAACGGCCCGATGGAGGTGCCGGGCGGTGCCTGGATCATCCAGGGCATCGATCCGCAAGGCGCGATGTTCGCGCTCCTCGGCGACCGCAAATAGGAGGCAGCGCAATGGCGGAGTTTCAGAAGATCACGCCCTTCCTCTGGTACGACAGGGAAGCCGAAGAAGCGGCAAATCACTATGTGGCCGCGTTCAGGAATTCGAAGATCGATCACATCGAACGGCTTGGCGAAATCGGACCGAAGGAGTCAGGCTCGATTACTCTCGTCGAGTTCACGCTCGCCGGCCAGCAATTCATCGCCATGAATGCCGGCCCGATGTTCAAGTTGAACGAAGCCTTCTCGATGTTCGTGCTGTGTGAGGACCAGGCCGAACTCGACAGGCTCTGGGAACATCTCCTCTCCGGTGGCGGTAAGGAACAGGCCTGTGGCTGGTTGAAAGACAGGTTCGGCCTTTCCTGGCAGATCGTGCCGAAGCGCCACATGGAGATGATGCGCGATCCCGACAAGGCCAAGCGCGATCGCGTTTTGGCCGCGATGATGCAGATGGTGAAATTCGACATCGCCGCGCTCGAGAAAGCCTATGCGGGCAGCTAGCGCATATCCCGCCAAAGTGTAGGCACTTTGGCGACAAGGATATGCGCCAATGGATTAGGTTTTGGAGCGTTTCCCAATCGGCGAAGCGATTCCACTTCGCCGGGAAACGCTCCAAGTCGCCCGGCGCGATCTTGGTGGGGAAGGTTACAGGAGCATTGCCCATGATAGACCACCCGATCGTAACCAGGGCCGATTCCCTGGCCCCGAGGCTCGAATTGCTTGCGAGGGAAAAGGCCTTCACGCGGGCGCGTGACGATCTCGCCCGCGCGCGGCGCGCCCTGCCATGGGTGCGGGTAGACAAGCAGTATGAGTTCGAAACCCTGTCCGGCAGGAAAAATCTTGCCGATCTCTTCGCCGGCCGCAGTCAGCTGATCGTCCAGCACTTCATGTTCTCGCCCGATTGGGACGAAGGATGCGTCGGCTGTTCCTTCAGTGCCGATCATGTCGATGGGGCGCTGCCTCACATTCAGGCCCGCGACGCGAGTTTCGTTGCCGTCTCCCGGGCACCTCTGTCAAAAATCGAGCCCTTCAAGCGGCGCATGGGCTGGCGCTTCGACTGGGTGTCGTCCTTCGGCAGCGACTTCAACTACGACTTCAACGTATCGTTCCGGCGCGAGGATATCGCCGAGGGCAGAGCGGAATACAATTACCGGCCGCTGGATTTCGAAATCGGGGATCTGTCGGGCGTCAGCACCTTCATCAAGCAGGGCGAGGCCGTCTTCCATACCTATTCAACCTTTGCGCGCGGCGACGAGATGCTGATGACAGCCTACATGTTCATCGATCTTCTGCCGAAAGGCCGCGACGAGGCAAATCTCAAAAGTCCATCTTCCTGGTGGCGGCACCATGACAGGTATGATGCGGACGAGCGGCATTCATGCTGCCAGGCGATGGACGGCGATCCTGGTCCTGCGTGATGGGATCCGATCGGTGAGCGGCGCCATCGGATGCGCTGAAACGAAAAACCCCGGCGTTTCCGCCGGGGTTCTTTTTTACTTGGCCTGAGAGGCTGGATTAGAAATCCATCCCGCCCATGCCGCCGCCGCCCGGCATCGGGGCCGGGGCCTTGTCCTTCGGCTTCTCGGCGATCATCGCTTCCGTCGTGATGAGGAGCGAGGCGACCGAAGCGGCGTCCTGCAGCGCGGTGCGCACGACCTTGGTCGGGTCGATGATGCCGGCCGTGACCATGTCGACATAGGTCTCGCTCTGCGCGTCGAAGCCGAAATTGCCGGTCTTCTCCAGAACCTTGCCGACGACGATCGAGCCTTCGACACCGGAGTTCTCGGCGATCTGGCGGATCGGGGCTTCGAGAGCCTTCGACACGATGTTGATGCCGGCCTGGATGTCGGCATTGTCCGACTTGATCGCTTCCACCGCCTTCTTGGCGCGCAGCAGCGCGACGCCGCCGCCCGGAACGATGCCTTCCTCGACCGCCGCGCGGGTGGCGTTGAGGGCGTCGTCGACGCGGTCCTTCTTCTCCTTGACCTCGACCTCGGTGGCACCGCCGACCTTGATCACGGCAACGCCGCCCGCGAGCTTCGCCAGGCGCTCCTGGAGCTTCTCGCGGTCGTAGTCCGAAGTTGTTTCTTCGATCTGCTGCTTGATCTGGGCAACGCGGGCCTGGATATCGGCCTTCTTGCCATAGCCGTCGACGATCGTGGTATTTTCCTTCTCGACGCGCACCTTCTTGGCGCGGCCGAGCATGTCGATCGTGACGTTCTCAAGCTTGATGCCGAGATCCTCGGAGATCACCTGGCCGCCGGTGAGGACGGCGATGTCTTCGAGCATGGCCTTGCGGCGATCGCCGAAGCCCGGGGCCTTGACCGCCGCGACCTTGAGGCCGCCGCGCAGCTTGTTGACCACGAGGGTCGCGAGCGCCTCGCCTTCGACGTCTTCGGCGACGATCAGCAGCGGACGGCCGGTCTGCACCACGGCCTCGAGGACCGGGAGCATGGCCTGCAGGCCGGAGAGCTTCTTCTCGTGCAGGAGGATATAGGGATCCTCGAGCTCGGCGACCATCTTGTCGGCATTGGTGATGAAATAGGGCGAGAGATAGCCGCGGTCGAACATCATGCCTTCGACGATGTCGACTTCGGTTTCGAGGGACTTCGCTTCCTCGACGGTGATTACGCCTTCATTGCCGACCTTCTGCATCGCATTGGCGATTTCCTGGCCGATGAAGGTGTCGCCATTGGCCGAAATCGTGCCGACCTGGGCAATCTCTTCGGACGACTTCACCTTCTTGGAGCGCTTCTTGATGTCTTCGATGGCCGCATGCACGGCCTGGTCGATGCCGCGCTTCACATCCATCGGATTCATGCCGGCGGCAACCGCCTTCGCGCCTTCGCGAACGATCGCCTGGGCGAGCACGCAAGCGGTGGTGGTGCCGTCGCCTGCGACGTCATTGGTCTTGGAGGCGACTTCGCGCACCATCTGGGCGCCCATATTCTCGAACTTGTCTTCGAGCTCGACTTCCTTGGCGACGGTGACGCCGTCCTTCGTCGTGCGCGGAGCGCCGAACGACTTGTCGATGATGACATTGCGGCCCTTTGGGCCGAGGGTTACCTTGACTGCATTGGCGAGAATGTCGACGCCGCGCAGCATGCGCTCACGGGCTTCACCCGCGAAGCGGAGTTCTTTGGCTGCCATGGATTGGCTCCTTCACTTCAGATTCTGGAACGATTGGCGATCGGAAACGGGATGATCACGCCGCCTTCTTGGAGGCCGACTTTCCCTCGAGCACACCCATGATGTCGGATTCCTTCATGATGAGGTACTCGGTGCCGTCGATCTTGACTTCCGTGCCCGACCACTTGCCGAACAGCACGATATCGCCAGCCTTGACGTCGATCGGAATGAGCTTGCCGCTCTCGTCGCGGCCGCCGGGGCCAACGGCGATGATCTCGCCCTGCATCGGCTTTTCCTGGGCGGTATCCGGAATGATGATGCCTCCCTTGGTTTTGGTGTCTTCTTCGACCCGCTTGACCACCACGCGGTCATGCAGAGGACGGAACTTCATGCGATGTCTCCTTCAAGGTTCGCTGGTTTTTCGAAGTTCGAACCGGACTTCCTGAGGCGGCCTCATATCTCCCCGCACCCGGTATCCGGCGTCTGTTAGCACTCAGCTTTGGAGAGTGCTAGCAGTTGGATGTTGAGATATGGAATCCATGCTCCGGCGTCAAGAGCCGCATGCCGAAAAAAGTGGTTAAGCGGCGAAATTCGGAAGGTGTTCAGGCCATCGCCTGATAGCGCTCGTCGATTTCCTCATCCATCAGCCGGTCAATGACCGCGAGTCCGTGCCGCAGCCGCTCGACGGAGGAGGGCGCCCCGATGCACAGGCGCACGGCATGATGCGGGGCGGTCCGGTCTACGGCAAAGGCGGGTCCGGGCGTGATTTTGACGCCGCGGGCCTGGGCGAGAGCGGCAAATTCGGTCGGAACCCAGCGCTCGGGGAGCGGCAGCCAGGCGAACATCGCCCCCGGCTCGCATGCGGGCTGGCGCCGTTCCATGACCTCGAACAGCACTGTGCGCCTCACTGCCAGCTCGCGCTTGATTTGCGCAAGCGTGCGGTCGGCGATCCCCGTCTCGATCCATACCCGCGCCAATTCGGCCATGATGGCTGCCGCCCGGCCGCCGGTAATCCGCTGCTGGCGGATCAGGGCGTCGGTTGCACCCTCCGGCGTCGCCACCATGCCGATGCGAAGCCCCGGCGCCACCGTCTTGGACAGGCTCGAGACATGATAGACGCGTTCCGGCGCCAGCGCCTGCAGCGGAGGGGGCGGATTGTCGGCCAGGAGCCGGAAGACATCGTCCTCGATGATGCTGAGCCCATGGCGCCGGGCGATTTCGGCGACCGCCCGCCGTCGTTCAAGGGAAAGGGTGACCGTCGTGGGATTGTGCAGCGTCGGGACGAGATAGAGGAGCTTGGCTTCGCCGCTCCGCGCCCACTGCTCGAGTGAGTCGGGAATGATGCCTTGCGCATCGGCTTCGATCGGCCGCGGCTGCAGGCCCAGATGGCGGAGAATGGGTTGCACGGTCGGATAGGAGAGAGGTTCGATCAGCACCCGATCGCCGGTCCGGGCGAGGGCTGAGAACGTCGTGACAAGCGCTGCCTGGGCACCCGCGGCGAGCATCAGGCGATCGGGAGAAACCTCAACGCCCGAAGGCCTGAGCCATCGCCCTGCCGCCGCCCGCTGCGTTTCCCGCCCGGCGGTAGACGGATAGTCGAACAGATCCTGCCAGTTCGCGGCCTCCGCGATCGCCTGGAGTCCGGCCTCGAATTCGGCCTTGCGGATAACCCGTGGCGGGGAAGAAACCTGCATGTCGAGCACCGCCGGATCGGCGCTGTCGACGATGACGGGAATATCGGGATCGGGCGAGCGCAGATAGCTGCCGCGGCCGACTTCCCCGCTCAACAGCCCGCGCCGTTCCGCCTCCTGATAGGCCCGGGTCACCGTCCCGAGCGTTACGCCCAGTTGCCAGGCCAACTGCCTTTGCGGCGGCAATTTCTCGCCGGGCTTGAGCTTTCCGGCCTTCAAATCCGCCGCAATGGCATCGGCAATCGCGAGATAGCGGGGTTTGCCCATCGTGAGCTCGGGTGCCCAACTTGTCATGGTGACAATATTCCGTTTGACTGTATCAATTTGTGGGAATACTAGCATTGTATCGATCATTTGCAAACAGAAATCTGTCACAAGATCGATACAATTTTGACATTGTACCTGAAAGGCAATTCCATGCGTGACTACATATTGACCCAGGCAGAAGGCCGGGACCACGCATCCGTGTTCTTGGGCCTCATTCGTCTTTTCATCAACTGGCGCCGCCGCAAGACGCTGCGCATGCTCATCGCGCTCGAAGATCACATGCTGCGCGATATCGGCGTGCCGCGCGATGAACTCTATCGCCTGATCAAACTGCCTCTCAGCGTCGATCCGCTCTGGGAACTGGAGCGCCAATGCCGCCTGCGCCACAGCAAGGGCATCATGCGCGATATCTAAACCGCGCTTGCCGGGGTTGAATGAACGGCCGGCGTTACCGTCGGCCGTTAGCGCATCGGACCCAAAAGTGTGCACTTTTGGGATAATCGGATGCGCAAACATATGAATCTGGCGCAACTTTTCGCCGCCAAGCGATTCCACTTGGCGGCCCGTTGCGCTAGTCTTTGAGGAAATAGGTGATCGTCGTCACCACGCGGACCGTCTTGTCGATCTGCTTTTCCGGCCGGTCATTCGGGATTTCGACCGCCGGCTTGATCTCGAATATGCCCTGATTGGCGCTCTGGATATCGCCGACCTTGGCGCCCGACTCCTGCGCGAATTTTTCCGCCGCCTCGCGCGCCCGCTTGGTCGCTTCGGCCAGCATTTCACCCTTGAGATCGGCGACTTTGGTGAAGACATAGGACGGGCCGGCATTATAGGCATCCGACGAGAAAACGACGCCGGAGCGCAACAGATCGCCGATCGAGCGCGCCGCATCGGCAAGCTTCAGCACCTCGTTCGAGCGCACCAGAATGTCCTCGGTCAGCACGAAGCGCGTATCCTCGGGCGTGCCCTGCGCATTGTAGCCCGCCATCCGGTCCTCGACCTGGATGTTCTGCACCGACATGTCGGCATCGGCGAAACCCTTGTCGCGCAAAAACGTCTTCACCGCCGCTTCCGAGGCCTCGAGCTTGGCGCGCGCCACTTCCAGGCTGGGGCCGGTTGCGACAAAACGCACCGGCCAGAAGCCGAGGTCGGCCGTGACCGCGCGCTCGGATAGACCTTTTACGGTGACATTGCGTGCAAGGCGGCTTTTGACGATTGCGTCACCGGCCATGAACCCGGCCGATGCAACGCCCAACCCGATCAAGCCCCCGGCAATGATGTTCGCAACTGAGCCCATGGAAACCCCATCCTTCGGCATAGCCTGCCGATCCGCCCGTCTAGCACGGAACTGGCACTGAGCAACACGTCAAGCTGGCGCATTTCCCTGGACGTCCCAACTCTGCTAATGAGCCCCATCCTGTGAGCTCGAGGAGCGCCCCCGCATGAACAAGCCGCACAAACACCAGGACGCCGCGTCCTGGGAACCGTCGCCCAATAATCTCGAACCCTTCTGGATGGGCTTCACGCCCAACCGCGCCTTCAAGAAGCGGCCGCGCCTCATCGCCCGCGCCAAGGACATGCACTATTACGACATGTCGGGCCGCGCCGTTCTCGATGCGACCGCCGGATTGTGGTGCTCCAATGCCGGCCATTGCCGCGCGCCGATCGTCGAGGCGATCCAGAAGCAGGCCGCCGATCTCGATTTCGCGCCGACCTTCCAGTTCGGCCATCCCAAGGTATTCGAACTGGCCTCGCGGCTTGCCACTCTGGCGCCCGGCGATCTCAACTATGCCTTTTTCTGCAATTCCGGCTCCGAAGCCGCCGATACGGCGCTCAAGATCGCGCTCGCCTATCAGCGCACCAAGGGCCAGGCGAGCCGCACGCGTCTCATCGGCCGCGAGCGCGGTTATCACGGCGTGAATTTCGGCGGCATCTCGGTTGGCGGCATGGTCGGCAATCGCAAGATGTTCGGCGCGATGATCGCCGGCGTCGATCATCTCCCCCATACCTACAACCGGGCCGAGCAGGCCTATACCAAGGGCGAGCCCAAATGGGGCGCGCATCTCGCCGACGAACTCGAGCGGCTCGTCGCCTTGCACGACGCCTCGACCATCGCCGCCGTCATCGTCGAACCCATGGCGGGCTCGACCGGCGTGCTGCCGCCGCCCGTCGGTTATCTCAAGCGGTTGCGCGAGATTTGCGACAGGCACGGCATCCTCCTGATCTTCGACGAAGTCATCACCGCCTTTGGCAGGCTCGGCTATCCCTTCGCCGCCGAGCGCTTCGGGGTCATTCCCGACATCATCACCTTCGCCAAGGGCGTCACGTCAGGCGCCGTGCCGATGGGCGGCGTCATGGTTCGCCAGCACATCTACGACGCCTTCATGACCGGCCCCGATCACGTGATCGAGCTGTTCCACGGATATACCTATACCGGCCATCCGATCGCCGCCGCCGCCGGTGTCGCCACGCTCGAGGTCTACAAGAACGAGGGCCTGTTCGAGCGCGCCCGCAGCCTCGAAGGCAAATGGGCCGACGCCGC
This sequence comes from Hyphomicrobiales bacterium, assembly GCA_016793355.1. Taxonomy (GTDB): domain Bacteria; phylum Pseudomonadota; class Alphaproteobacteria; order Rhizobiales; family Aestuariivirgaceae; genus JAEUMG01. Next base: position 3,343 of record JAEUMG010000155.1, on the reverse strand, counting down.
GATGAGTCTGAAAGGCAATCCGATGATTGAGGACATTCGGACTCTCGGCCTCGTCGCCGCCATCGATCTCGTTCCGGTTGCCGGATCGCCCGGCAAGCGCGCCTATGACGCCATGGAGCAGGGCTTCCACGATCACGGCATCATGCTGCGCATCACCGGCGATACGATCGCGCTGTCGCCGCCCTTGATCGTCAAGGAAGAGCAGATCGACGAGATCTTCGCCGACAAGATGCCGAAGGTTCTGAAGGCCATCGCCTGACAGAAACTGCGCCAACCCCTTGGCGCCTGACTCGCGAGTCATGTACTCTCGGCTCTGGGTGATTCGCGCCTCGGCGGGCTGAGGGGATGACGCACAGGGACGGGCTGATGGCGAGTGTGCTGGCTGCGATTGCGGCTGGCGCTGGTTTGGCTGCGCTGGCACTGTTCGGATACGGCTTCCGCGTCGAATGGCTCATTGCCGCGGGCCTGATCGTGGTGAGTGTCAGCCAGATCTCGGCGATCTTCGGCAGCCGCCGGCAATTCGCGGACATCAGGGATCGTCTCTTCCAGGTTCAGACGGCGGGCCGCCAGGAGCATGAGCGGCGTGCGCGGCTTGCCCAGCGCATCGAGGAGTTGGAGAACCGTCCGCCGCCGCCGCGCGGCGAAACCCAGTCGCTCGCCGATGAAGTGAAGGCCTTGCGTTCGACGCTCAAGGGGCTTTCGGAAAAGCAGGCGCGGCGCGCGGCGCGCGAGCCGAATTTCGCTGCCGCGGCGCCGTCGACGCGCGACGCGGGAGGATTTTCAGCCGACAAGCTCGATCTTTATCTCGAGCCGATTGTCGAGATGGAAGGCAGGACAACGTCGCATTATCGCGCCAGTGTTGAATTGCGGTCCGGCGATGGCCGTCGCGTTCCGGCACAATCGCTTGTCGCGGAAGCCGAGCAGAGCGGGATGCGCCCCGCACTCGATCGCTTCGCGCTGGAACGCTGCCTGCGCGTCGCGACTCGCATCCTGCAGCGCCGGCCCAATACGCGCATCTTCGTTCCGATCGGCCTTGCCTCCTACGGCAATCCGCACGAACTGCAGACGCTTGAGGCCTTGCAGGACGCCGATCGCTCTGTCGCGAACGCGCTGGTCTTCGAACTCTCCGACCGGGATCTGAGCCGGCTCGACGCCGCCGGCATGGACGGTCTTGCCGCATTGGCGCGGCGCGGCTGCACATTGGCGCTGTCGTTCAGCCGTCCGATGTCGGCCGATCTTCCCGCCTTGCGCGAATTGAATGTCCGCTTCCTGACCTGTCCGGCGCGGCTGCTCTCCTCCTTTACGCAGGTTTTGACCGCCGCCGCGAAATCCGGCTTCCTGATCGTCGTCTCGGAGGTCGAGGAAGGCGCCGACCTGGCGCAGGCGCAGCGTATCGGTGTCTTCGCCAGCGGCCGCCATTTCGCGCCGCCGCGCCTCGTGCGCGCCGATCTCGCAGCCGACCGGCAGCGTGCCCGCGCCGCCGCCTGACCGCCCGACCATGGACGACCTGTCACGGCGCTATCCGCTCTGGCTGTGCGACGTGTGGGGCGTGGTCCACAACGGCCAGCGCAGTTTCCCCGCCGCCGTCGCGGCCTTGCGCCGCCATCGCGCCAATGGCGGCCATGTCGTGCTCGTCACCAATGCGCCGCGGCTTTCCGGCGAAGTCAGGAAGCAGCTTGACCGCCTGGGCGTCGACCAAGCCGCCTATGACGCCGTCGTCACGTCGGGCGAGGTCACCCGGCATCTCGTCGCCCGTCATGCCGGCAAACCGATCTATCACATCGGTCCCCCCAATGACGTCTCCGTCATGGCGGGGATCGATGTCGTCCATGGCTCGATTGAGGATGCCTCCGTCATCGTCTGCGTCGGCTTGCGCGACGACCGCCGTGACAGTCTCGGCGACTACGAGCCTTTGCTTGACGAACTTCGCGCCCGCGATCTCGAAATGATCTGCGCCAATCCCGACAAGGTCGTCCGCGTCGGTGACCGGCTCATCTATTGCGCCGGTGCGCTCGCCGAGCGCTATGCGAAAAAGGGCGGCCGCGTGTCGATGGCGGGAAAACCCTATGCCCCGATCTTCGATCTCGCCGTCTCGGAGGCCTCGCGCCTTGCCGGCCGGCAATTTGCCCGGCGCGACATCCTGATGATCGGTGACGGCCCCGAAACCGACGTCAAGGGTGCCGCGGATTACGGTATCGCCTGCCTGTTCATCACCGGCGGCATCATGCTGGGCGATGACTCGGCCGACGCGGCCCAGGCTCATGCGCAGGGCGCATCGCCCCACGCCCGCATCGTGGCAAGCATGCCGCGTCTCTCTTGGTGACGCCGGGCGCCGGCTGGGCTATGGCTCGGCACCTTCGGTTACCTCCATCATGCAGCTTCTCCACGCCCATCAGCCTTTCCCGGAGCGATTTCGCGGCGCCGCCATTGCCATCGGCAATTTTGACGGCATGCATCGCGGCCATCAGAGCCTGATCGCAACCGCGATCGCCGAAGCGCCGTCGGGTGCGGCCAAGGGGCTTGTAACCTTCGAACCGCATCCGCGCACCTTTTTTCGCCCGGCCGAGCCGGTCTTTCGCCTGACGCCCCTGCCGCTCAAGACCCGCCTGGCAGGCGCGCTCGGCCTCGATTTCGTGCTCGCCTTCCGGTTCGATGCGAGCCTCGCCTCCCTGCCGCCCGATGAGTTCGTCGAGGAGCATCTGGTGAGGCGCATGGGCCTGCGCCATCTCGTGACCGGCTATGATTTCCACTTCGGCAAGGGCCGCAAAGGCAGCCCCGACACGATGCGTGAACTGGGCGCCAGGCATGGCTTCTCCACCACCGTGGTCGACCAGGTGACTGACGACAACGGCCTAGCCCCCTTTTCCTCGAGCGCCATCCGCAATGCGCTTGCGCATGGCCGCCTCGAAGATGCCGCGCATGATCTCGGCTATAATTGGCTGGTGCTGGGCGAAGTCGTGCATGGCGATCATCGCGGCCGCGAGATCGGATTCCCCACCGCCAATATCACACTCGATGAGGGCGTCGAACCATTGCAGGGCATCTATGCCGTCTTCGTGCGCGACGCCGGCGCAAAGGGCGGTCCGCGCCGGCTCGGTGCCGGTTATTTCGGCAAGCGCCCGACCTTCGACACCGACCGCAGCTTCCTTGAAGTCCACATCCTGGATTTCACCGGCGATCTCTATGGCCGCAAACTGCTGGTCGAGTTCATCGGCCTGATCCGGCCGGACCAGAAATTTTCCTCGATCGAGGAACTCGTCGTTCAGATGCATCACGACTGCGCGAATGCGCGCCGCATTCTGTCATCCGCCGACGCGCGGCCGATCAATTCGCAGCTCGGCCA
>JAEUMG010000123.1 GCA_016793355.1 Hyphomicrobiales bacterium | reverse complement strand
CGCTGACCGCCGACCTCGACGGTCTTGGTGTCGAGATTGACGAGAAGCTCGCCGGTCTGGATGACCGACTGGGCATGGCCCTTGGAGCGTCGAACCACGGCATGGATGCGTGCGACGAGTTCGTCCTTGTGGAAGGGCTTCGTCATGTAGTCGTCGGCGCCGAAGCCCAGGCCCTTGACCTTGTCTTCGATGCCGGCGAGGCCGGACAGAATGAGAATGGGTGTGTTGACCTTGCTCACGCGGAGCGATTTGAGAACTTCGTAACCCGACATGTCGGGCAGGTTCAGGTCAAGCAGGATGATGTCGTAATCATAGAGCTTGCCGAGGTCCACGCCTTCTTCGCCAAGATCGGTCGTATAGACGTTGAACCCTTCCGACTTCAGCATCAGCTCGATGCTTTGAGCCGTGGCGGTATCGTCCTCGATCAGCAGAACTCTCATCCGAATCCCCTTAAAAATCGGCCTAGCTGCGGCCGCCCCGTCAAACGCAGAAAACTCGCGACGCCGGCCGCAACTAACGATTAACGCTGATCCTTAAGATAGCGTGGGAAAGGTTAACAAAACCTAATCCAGATACGCAGAATCTACTCCCATTTCTGCAATTTCCCCGTGTCTCCGCTGCTTCCTCCGCCGCTTCAACCTTAACGCCGACAATTGGAGCAACTGGGTTTACTGGGCCTTAAGCTTACCCGGGCAGGATATGGGCATCCAAGGCATCGAATCTTCAAGCTAGGTGATTCGACCTAGGCTGAAAAGAGTCCCTAACGGTGGGTCTTGGAAGTTCGTTTGGGTAACGGGGTTTTCATGCGCTCAAGAGAATCGCAGATCAAGGCATACCGCTTCCGCCGCGACGAGAAACAGCGGCAGGTCAATGATATAGAAGCGATGATCGCCGATCTGATGCGGAAATATGACGATCTCGACCAGCAGGTCAGGGCGGAAGAGCAGCGCACTGGCGTGACCGATCCCAATCACTTTAACTATTCGATGTCGGCCAAGGCGACGCGCGGCCGCCGCGACAATCTCATGCGCTCGGTCAACGAATTGCGCGAGCAATTGGCGGTGGCCCAGAACAGTCTTGACGAAGCCTCTTCGGAGTTGCGCAAGGCCGAGCTTCTGGCTGAAAAGGAAACCGGCGGGCAGGCGCCGCTCCTGGCAGAGACCGCTGTCCACGCGCTGCGTTAGACGCCCGGCGCGAGGCGGTACCGCGCCAGCTTCTCGTAGTACGGCAGGGCTGCCTCGCAAATCGACTCGAGATTGGGCGGCAGGTCCGGGGCAGGCGAGGCATCACGCGCGAATCCCGTCGACTGCCATACGGCATTGTACCAGTGTGGCGCCCACACGCCGTCGAACGGTTTCGGACCTTTCGGCCAGGCGAGCATGGCCGGATCGAAGGCGATGCCGCATGACTCACACAACGCAGTGAGCGTGCCCTGCGGGTCCGACAGAACATCCTCGGCATCGATCACCGCAGGCGCCCGGCCAAGACGATTCGAGACAATGTCGAAGAGTTCCGCCTGCTGCACAAAGCCAATGTCGCGCAGCGAGACCTCCGACCATTTTCGCGCGTAGCTCGCAAGCACGCGATCAGGCGAGCGGATCAGGAAGGCATTGATCACGCCGTGGATCCACGAGCGGTCGAACCCGTCCAGCATGTGATGGGTCATGTGTTTCTGGTAGAAAACTGTCTTTCCGCCAGGGGGCGGCGCGAGGCACGCCGCGACCAGCCTGTCCCAGTCAGAATCATAGGCAGCGATGATTTCGTCGCGCAGCGGATGGTCATTGCCGTGGGTCTTGAGCGAGAAGGCATAGAAGGGCTCGTCCCAGGCAAAGCAGTCGGCGCGATTGCCGAATGAATACATCATCGCGGTCGAGATGTTGCGCGGTCCCGACCACATGGCGATGGTGGTCACGAGAGCGTCCTCGTGGCTTCGCGACGGCAGAGGTCGCGGTAGAGTTCGCTGATGCGGCGTGTGAGCGGACCGGCGCCTTTCCATTCGCCCTTGCTGTCGAGCGGATTGCGTACCGGCCGTCCGTCGATTTCGCGAACCGGGGTCATCCCTGCGAAAGTCCCCGTGACGAAAGCTTCGTCGGCGCCATAGACGTCGTAGAGCGAAAAGAATTTTTCCCGCGCCGGGATGCCGTTCTCGGCACAGATACGCAGAACTGCGGCGCGGGTGATGCCGGGGATGCAGTATTGCCCCGTCGAGGTCCAGACCTCGCCGCGCCGCACGATGAAGAAATGCGTCGAATTGCAGGTCGCAACGAAGCCGTGCGGATCGAGCATCAAGGCTTCATCGGCACCGGCATTCATGGCCTGGATACAGGCGGTTATGCAGTTCAGCTTGGAGTGAGAATTGAGCTTCTGATCCTGAACATCCGGGTAGCCGCGGCGCACATTGACGGTGAAAAGTTTGATGCCGTTCTCGAGGATATCGGGCTTCGGCGCCTTGTATTCCGGGATAATGACGATGGTCGGTGGGGAGATCGTTACGCGCGGATCCTGATAGGGTGTCGCCTTGACGCCGCGGGTGACCATCAGGCGGATATGCACGCCATCTCGCATTTTATTGGCATCGAGACAGGCAAAGAGGCGATCGACCAGCGCCTCGGGCGTCAGCCCGATATCCATGAAGATCGCCTTGGCGCCTTCATAAAGCCGCTCGACATGCTCGCGCAGGAACGGAATGCCGCCGGCATGGAGCCTAAGGCCTTCCCACACGCCATCGCCCAGAATGAATCCCGAATCGAAGACCGAAACCACGGCCTCGTCGCGCGGCACAAGCTTGCCATTGACCGAGATCAGAATGGTGCTGTTGCGGGGATCGGCTGCATACTCGTGGGTTCCCGTCGTCATGCAGCGGACAATCCCAGAGTCTGCAACTTCTGCTCATGCGCCTCGATCTGCTGCGCCAGAAACATCTGCTGCGGCCTGAGCTGCTCGGCGAAGTTTCGCCAGCGTCCCATGGAACTCGTATATATGCCGCGACGCACCTGGGTGGCGCTCGCGGTCCGGACGGCGCGATCGCTTTCGGTAAAGGACAGACAGGCTTCTTCCCAGCCGAGCCCTGCGAATTCGATCAAGGCTTGCACCGATTCAGGGAAGCGCTGCACCACTTCTTCGTAGAGGACTTCGCGGCTCAAGCCCTGATCCTCGGCCAGCCATTTCTGAATAATCTGGTCCTGCGCGGCGATGTGGTTGGCGATATGGCCGAGATTGGAAGCATAGGGAACCTGCGGTCCGAAGCCCTGTTCGAAAATCGACCAGCATGTGTCGAGCGGGTGACGGCGGCAGATGAGGATGCGGGCGGCCGGGAAGAGTTTGCGCAGCAGAGGCAGGTTCCAGATGTTGTCAGGTAGCTTGTCGGTTACGCGCTCGGCCAGGGCAGCGGCAGCGGGGAGGCCGGCAAAATAATGCCGCCGCAAGGCCTCCATTGCCTCGGGCGTAAGGCCGCGAAGGGCATGCCTGAAGGACTGATGCGTGACCTGAAGCCGTCGTCGCATCTCGCCGCCGACGGCGCGCTCGCCGCCGGGAAACACTTTGGAGTGGCGCGCAAAAATCTGCTCGACGAGGGTCGTGCCCGATCGGGGCATTCCCATGATAAACAAGGGGCGATCCACGTTCGGCCCAGGTGCGGGCCGGTCGACCTCGGCCATGGCGTCCTTGACGGCCTCGACCATGGCCGACACGCGGCGTGGGTCGTAGGTGCGCTCGCGATCTCTCTCGGCATTTGCCTCGGAGAGAAAGACAAATGCCTCGGCGTATTTCTCCCGGCGCAGAAGTGCCGTGCCGACGGCGATTTTGAAGGATGCGGCATCCAGCGGCGCGGTCTTCGGGCTCGACGCGTGCTTGCGTGCGGCTTCGAGTTCCGCGGCATTCAACATGCCAAGCCGCGCGAGCTGTTCATAGGGACCGGGCCGCGTCGGCTTGAGCGCAATCGCCTTGCGCAGCAGAGCTGCGGCTTCATCGGATTTTCCGATGTCGATCAGGATGGAGGCCATACCCTGCTGGACCGCATCGTCATTGGGATTCAGAGCGGCGGCCTTGCGATAGGTGTCGAGCGCTTCAGCCGTGCGGCCGGCATTGCCCAGGGCCCGGGCATAGCCGGCAAGTATCTCCGGATTGTTCGGCCGTTTGCCGTTGACGATTTCAAAGGCCGCGACCGATTCCTCAAAGCGCAGCAGCAGGCCATAGGTGCGCGCAAGGAGGTGGCGCGCGTCGACATTGTCGGGCTCGAGGTGAACGGCGCGGGTCAGGGCCGCGAGTGCCTCGACACCCTTGCGCTCATTGAGCTTGAGGCGGCCGAGACCGATAAGCGCGGGAACGGAATCGGGTGTTTGTTTGAGCACCTCCGCATAGTGCCGCTGGGCGTCGGCAAGCTTTCCGGACATTTCGTTCGCAAGCGCCAGGGTTAGATTGGCCAGCGGGTTGGTGGGCTCAAGCTCGATGGCTGTCGAGGCACTCCTGACGGCGCGCGCAATGTCGCGCGCTCGCAGGGCCCGCATGGCATCGGCGGCAAATTGCTGGCTCCCGGCGGGGCTGGCCGTCTTGGCGAGCGTATCGCCCATCGACCAGAAGTTATCGTCCTGTTTTCGCCCGTTCGTCATCTTTCCGGCAGCCCTCGCCATTCGCGACGGGCTTGGCCTAGTTCATGGGCCGGGATGGTGCAAGCCTCTTCGCTTGCGAAATATTTCACAGGTGATGTGGGCCGATCGGCTGGCTACTGGCGATATTGCTGAATGCGGGTCGTGCGCAACCCGGCGAGGCCATGCCGGTCGATGGAGCGCTGCCAGCTCAAATATTCCTCGACCGTCAACGTGTAGCGCGCGCAGGCCTCTTCAAGGCTCAGAAGCCCGCCGCGAACGGCGGCGACCACCTCGGCCTTGCGGCGGATGACCCAGCGCTGCGTGCCAGGCGGCGGCAGGTCGGCAATGGTAAGCGGACTGCCATCGGGCCCGATGACATAATTTACGCGAGGACGCAACTGACCGTTCATCACTCTGGACTCGATACGCAACCACTGACTCCGGGCAAGGTAGGCGAACGCACTTAAAAAGTGG
>JAEUMG010000107.1 GCA_016793355.1 Hyphomicrobiales bacterium | reverse complement strand
CAAGGCTTGAGTGCCGCCCGGGGACCGACATCATGGATTGGCACGAAGCTATCCTGCTCTTTGCAGGCGGCGTACTGGCCGGAACGATCAATGTGCTCGCCGGCGGCGCCGGATTCATGACGTTTCCGCTGCTGATTGCCGCCGGCATGTCGGAGCTCGAGGCCAATGCTTCCAATTTCGTGGCGCTGCTGCCGGCCAATCTCGCCGGGCTCGTCGCCTATCGCCATGAATTGAAGCGGCCCAACCTCAAGCTCGGCTGGCGCTTGCCACTGGCCGCCGCCGGCGGGACGCTCGGCTCTTCCGCCTTGCTCTGGCTCGGTGAAGCCTCGTTCCGTACGGCGGTGCCGTGGCTTCTGCTCTTCGCAACGACCTGCTTCACCGCGGCACCCTTCATCAAGACCTGGCTCGAGCGCCATCATGGGTTTGACGGGCGCGAATGGCTGTGGCTCTCATTCCTTCTCGAGTTTATCGTCTATGCCTATGGCGGCTATTTCGGCCTCGGCATGGGGATCATCCTCCTCGCCATCTATGCGATGTTCGGTCATGAGGACATTCACGAGGCGAATGCGCTGCGCAATGCGACCATCGCCATCGTCACCGTCATCGGCATCGGGCTCTTCGCGCAGGCCGGCGTGATCCGCTGGCTGCCGTCGGTGATCATGATGGCGGGTGCGGTGACCGGCGGCTATGGTATGGCGCGGTTTGCGCGGCGGATGCCCCAGCATATCGTAAGGCACGCCATCCTCGCCTGGGCGATCGTGCTCACGGCGCTTGCATTCTGGCGATATTCCTGAGACGTGCTTCGCGGTGGATGGCGTAGAGGCCGGAAGCGACGATCAGGGCCATGCCGGCAAAGGCCCAGATATCCGGGATCTCGTTGAAGACCAGGACGCCGGACAGAAGCGAGAAGAGCACGATCGAGTAGCGGAAGGGCGCGGTGGCGGAAAGATCGGCGAGACGCAAGGTCACGACCATGCACATGTAGCCGAGGGCCAGAAACAGCGCGGAAGCCGCAAGCAGCAGGATGTGCCAGAGCTCCGGTTGCACCCAGTCCTGCGCGAGCGCCAGGGCAATGCCGCCGAGCGTTACGAAGAACGCGTTGGCGAGTGCTACGATGAGCGAAGGGATGTGGCGCGGGATGCGGCGGGTGACGATGTCGCGGACCGCGAGCGCGAGCACGATGCTGACGGCGATGGCCTCGTAGATCGTGAAGGTCGAAGGCGCCGGCTTGACGATGAGGATGACGCCCAGCAGGCCGACCAGGACCGCGCTGGTACGGCGCCAGCCGACGCGCTCCTTGAGCCAGATGGCGGCGAGCCCGAGGACGACCAGCGGCACCGCCTGCAGGATCGAGGTGAGGTTGGCAATCGGCATGTGCATCAGCGCGGTGATGAAGGCAAGCGTACCGATGAGATCGAGGGCGGCGCGGCTCAACACATGCTTGCTGGCAATGCCCGGCAGATGGCGCAGGACGCCCTGCTGCCAGCAGATCAAACCGATGAGGATGGTTGCGAAAGCGCCGCGAATGGCGACGATCTCGCCGACCGGCAATTGCCCGGCGAGGAGTTTGACGCAGGTATCATTGGTAACGAAGGCTGCGGAGGCGGCGACCATGAACAGGCCAGCGCGAAGCGTCTCATGCGGGTGAGTCGAAGTCATGACGGGTTGCCCGCATCTCCTGCCCGAAGGCCTGGAGGCGAGCAAGGAGGCTGACGCTGGTCAGCCCCCCGTTACGCTCATATGGCGGGAGAGTGCCGGCCTGTTGTGGCGGCGGTCGATGATGAAGTCATGGCCCCTGGGCTTGCGCGAGATCGCCTCCTCGATCGCGGCCTCGAGCAGATGATCGGATTCGGAGGCCCGCAGGGCTGAGCGCAGATCGGCGGCATCCTCCTGGCCCAGGCACATGTAGAGCGTCCCGGTGCAGGTGAGCCGCACCCGGTTGCAGCTTTCGCAGAAATTGTGGGTCAGCGGCGTGATGAAGCCGAGCCGGCCGCCGGTCTCGGCAATGCGGACATAGCGCGCCGGCCCGCCGGTCTTGTAGGGGATGTCGTCCAGCGTGAAACGGTCCATGAGCCGGGCGCGCACCAGCGACAGCGGCAGATATTGATCGGTGCGGTCGCCCTCGATGTCGCCCAGGGGCATGGTTTCGATAAGGGTCAGATCCATGCCCTCGCCATGCGCCCAGCGGATCAGGTCCTCGATCTCATCCTCGTTGACGCCTTTGAGCGCCACCGCATTGATCTTGATGGCGAGCCCTGCGGCCCTCGCGGCGGCGATGCCCGCCTCGACCCTGGCCAGATCGCCCCAGCGGGTGATCGCCTTGAACTTTGTGGGATCGCGGGTATCG
>JAEUMG010000297.1:0-15000 GCA_016793355.1 Hyphomicrobiales bacterium | reverse complement strand
CGCCTTGTCGCAAAATTTTTGTAATCCCATGGAACCCCACGATTCCTGTGGAATTTTCGGGCTTTCGGTCGAATTCCCTTGCCTATGACAGCAACGGCAATATAGAAACTGAATGGTATTTATATTGGATTGGGCGGGTGGAAAGTCAAGCGGGCCAGCAGCGGCTGCTCTATCTGATCAAGTTGCACGGCCCGCAATCGACGAAGGCGCTGGCAACCGCCTTGGCCATCACCCTGCCGGGCGCCCGCAAGCATCTTAAGTCATTGCTGCGAAAGGAGCTTGTGGCCTTCGAGGACATCGCCCGGTCGGTCGGCAGACCGAGCCGCCTGTGGCGCCTGACGCCCGCCGCAGAGGGGCTTTTCCCCGATGCCCACGCCGCCTTGACGCTCGATCTCATCAGTTCGGCCCGTCAAATCATCGGTGATGACGGCCTCGACCGGCTGATCTCGGAGCGCGAAGGGACCATGGCCAAGCGCTACCGAACCGCGCTATCGGGCTGCGAAAAACTCCCCGAAAAGGTGGCCCGACTGGCACAAATCCGCAGTGAGGAAGGCTATATGGCCGAAGCCCGGGAGCTCGGCAAAGAGGCTTTTCTGCTCATCGAAAATCACTGTCCGATCTGCGCCGCGGCCCGAGTCTGCCAGGGCGTTTGCCGTTCCGAGCTGAGGCTCTTTGCGGCTGCCCTTGGCCCCGGCGCCCGCATCGAGCGCGCCGAACATATCCTTTCGGGCGCCCGGCGCTGCACCTATCGCATCACGCCGCAAGATCCCCCCGCGTCATGACCGATCTTGCCGCCCAACGCACCGATTGGGGTGCCCTTTGGCGCAGTGGCGACCTCGCCCGCTTCTGCTTCATCAGCCTGGGTCTCATCTTCCACGCCGGCTGCGAAAACATGATCACCACGATCATGCCCTCGATGATCCGCGAAATCGGCGGCGTTGAATATACCGGCTGGAGCTTCGCCATTTACGAGACCGGGTCGATCATCGCCGGCGCTGCCGCCGGAAGATTGTCGATCTACTGGACCGTTCGCAGCAACATGATCGTGGCGGCGATCATATTCGCGATCGGCTGCACGATCACGACGCTTTCCCCGAGCATGCCCGTTCTGCTGGTCGGTCGCGTCATCAGCGGCTTTGGCGGCGGCGCCCTGATCTCGCTCTCTTTTGTCGCTACCCAGAGATACTTCCCGACGCGGATCTGGCCGCAGCTCATGGCGATCCTGTCTGTCGTGTGGGGCATTTCCGCCTTTGGAGGACCGCTGTTCGGGGGCCTTGTCGATACCCTCCTGACCTGGCGTTGGGCCTTCGGCATTTTCGCCGCAGCAGCGCTCCTATTCGCCGCCGCTTCGCGCGTCGTCCTGCATGGGGAGAAACCCGCTGCGGGTTCGGACGCACCCGGGAAGTTTCCCTGGCTGGCGCTCGCCTGCCTTGCAGCCGGCGTCATGGCCATCGCCGCCGCCGGCATTGAGACGCGCATGCCCATTGCCATGGCACTGATCGCCTTTGGTATTGCCGGCGTTGTTCTCTTCTTCCGGCTCGATGCCCGCTCCACCCTTTCCCGGCTGTTCCCGGCAGCCACCTTCAACCCGAGAACGACGATCGGTTCAGGAATGATCATGGTTGCCGCGCTATCGGTGTCGACCTGTTCTTTCGGCTTCTACGGTCCCCTGCTTCTTGCCGGGCTTCATGATTTCACACCGCTCATGACCGGCCTCATCATCGCGAGCGAATCCATCGCCTGGTCGATCCTGTCAATCCTCGTGGCAACCGCCTCGGCCCGTTTCGAGCCCCTTATCGTCACCGGCGGAGCCTTGATGGTGACCGCCGGCATAGCCGGTTTCGCAATCACGATTCCTATCGGTACGATCCCCGGAATCCTGTTCTGCGCGCTGTTGCAGGGTGGCGGCTTCGGCATCCTCTGGCCCTTCGCCAGCCGGCGAATCATCGAGGCGGCGGCGGACGACGAACGCAATCTCGCTGCCTCAGCCTTCTCAACCCTGCAAAGGATGGGCTATGCGATCGGGGCGGCCCTTACCGGCATCATTGCCAATGCCAGCGGCTTCTCGGCCGGCTTCACCAAGGAGGCTGCGGCCGGCGCTGCAGCCATGCTTTTCTGGCCTTACCTCCCCTTGGCAATCATCGGTTGTGTCGCCTCTTTCAGGCTCGCCGCACCGAGACAGCCGGGGATTAACTAATCTCGGTCCTTATTTTGCCGCTTTTGCAAAACACTTTTGCCATGGTTAACACTTCGGAAATGGTCTGTCGTCACTATTGGGGAACGGCCGCACCGGCGTAACAGGTGTGAGCCGTGAGCTTGGGAGGAATTCGCTCAATCAGCACATTGCCACGTTAAGCGCCTATCGAGGTTGACTAAACGGGGTAGGATGGGCAAAGTCTGGCGGTCCGTGGGAGGCACCGACAGACGGACAAAAGCGGGTTTATGACAAGCTCGACGCTGACTTGAATTGCGGCCGAATCGGGGAAGCCGGCAAAGACCGGACGCCATTCGGTTAGCGAACCGTAGACCAGTTTTGTGAGGGGATCGGGCTTTTGATCGACCGTGTTTCAGTACACAGCGGCCGCGCTAAGGTTGCCCGAAGAAAGCGCGTTGCAGTCCACATAGAAGAACTCGAAGCCAGAGACTCGTTCGAGGCTCAGACACCGGGCCAGCAGCGCTGGCTCCTGACCACGTGCATCGCCGGTATCGCCGGGAGCCTGATCGTCGGCAGCGCCCTGCTCGGCATTTTTGGCCAGAATGCCGCAACCACAGGCGCCTACGCCTCGGTACAGCCGACCGACCTCAAATCTTCCGGCACGCTCAAGAGCGACATGGGAGGCGATATTCTCAAGCAGTTGACGCTCGCGCCGATGAAGGCAATTTCCGTCGCCTACCGGCCCGATGCCGAGACTGATCCTGAGGTCATCCCGAAGCGCAGCCTTTACGGCGACAATCTCTATCCGGAAATCTCCGCCACCAGCCTGCCCTATGGCGACGGCAAGACCGTGGTCATCGACGGCGAGTTCGACGTTACTAACATCGATTCCCAGAACATCACCACGATCACCAAGACGCCGCCGCCCGAGCCGGTCGACGAGGCGATCGTGCTTGGCCCGTCGCGCAGCCTGACCGACGAAATCACCGATCGCGGCGTAACGAAGGAAGCCGCCCAAGCGCTGGTTCAGGCGCTGAACACCGTGTTTCCTGCGGCGCAGATGGCACCGGGCACCAGGTTCGAGATAACCCTCGACAAGCAGCAGGACTTCTACGGGCGCGACGCAATCTTCCCGGTGCAATTGACCTTCAAGCCGGGGCCGCAGGAAACGATCATCGTCGAGGCCGACGAAGATGGCACCTTCACGGCGCGCGTCGACGGCGAGAAGGAAGGCACCCTGTCGCGCTATGCCCAGGTCGATCACTTCCGTACCAAGGCACGCGTTGGGTCGAGCCTTTACGGCACCGCCAAGGACAATAAGGTTCCCGGCTATATCATCTCGGAACTGACGCGCGTGTTCGCCTATGACGTTGACTTCCAGCGGCAGGTGAAAGCCAACGATTCGTTCGAAGTATTCTACGGAAACCCGCTCACCGGGTCGTCGACAAAGCGCAAAGTGCTTCATTACGCCCAGCTCACGCTTGGCGGCAAGACCAAGACCCTGTTCCGCTACACCACTAAGGACGGCGTCACCGACTATTATGACGAGAACGGCGTGAGTGCCACCAAGTCGCTGCTGCGTACCCCGGTCAGCGGTGCGCGACTGACTTCAGGTTTCGGCATGCGGCGCCATCCGCTGCTTGGCTATTCGAAGATGCATACCGGGGTCGATTTCGGCGTTCCGGCCGGAACTCCAATCAAGGCCGCAGGCTCGGGCGTCATCGAATCCGCCGGCAGCCAGGGCGCCTATGGCATCGCTGTGAAGATCAAACACACTGGCAAGTACGAAACGCTTTATGCCCATATGAGCCGGCTTGCCACCGGCATCCGGCCTGGTGTGAAAGTCAATCAGGGCCAGACCATCGGCTATGTCGGATCCACCGGCCGCTCGACCGGTCCACACCTCCACTACGAAGTCCGCGCCGATGATCGCCCGGTCAATCCGACGCGCGTGAAGCTTGCCGGTGCGCGCAAGCTCGCGGGAAAAGAGCTGGCGAATTTCAAGGACCTGAAATCGCGCGTTCTGGCCATGATGCAGACCGCGCCATCGGCTACCCAGGTCGCCGAGGTTCAGCAATAGCGCATGCCGAAAGCGCCGACACCAGGCGCTTTCTTGCTTTCGTGAAGGCCCTCCCCGCATGACGTTCGCGGTGTTTCTGCTGGCCTATACGCTGAGCCAGTTCTTCCGCTCGTTCCTGGCCGTAATCGCCCCCGAGCTGGCGGCCGAACTGGCACTCGGGCCGCAAGCGCTCGGCAATATGCAGGCCTGGTGGATCGCGGGCTTTGTCGTGGCCCAGTTTCCGGTGGGATGGGCGCTCGATAGCATCGGGCCACGACGCGCGGTGAGCTTCGCCATGGGTGCCGCCGTCATCGGCGCGGTCCTTTTTGCAAATGCCAGTTCCGCCTTTGAACTCGATTGCGCCATGGCCCTGATCGGCATCGGCTGCGCGCCGATCTATATGGGCGCGGTCTACATCTTCGGCCGGGTTAACAGGCCAGAGCAATTTGCCCTGCTCTGCTCATGGCTTCTTGGGTTGGGATCCGCGGGCAATCTCCTGGCATCGTCACCTCTTGCATGGAGTGCGCAGACCTTCGGCTGGCGCGAGACCATGCTCGGCATCGCGACCGCAAGCGTGATTCTTGCGATCCTGGTTTTCGCGGCGATTAAGGATCCTCCGAAACTGCCGCGCGATCACGAAGGCCCGCGCGCGCTGGCAGCGATCATCGACATCATTTCGATCAGGTCACTTTGGCCGATCCTGCCGCTTATTGCGGTTGGCTATGCCGTGATGCTGGCCGAGCGCGGTCTATGGGCCGGGCCCTATTTCGCCGAAGTCCACGGCCTGGGACCGGTCGAGCGCGGCAATGCACTCTTCGTCATGGCCCTCGCCATGTCTGCCGGAGCGATGATCTATGGACCACTTGACCGTATATTCAACACCCGCAAATGGGTGGTGTTGCCGGGCAGCCTGATAACCGCTGCGGCCTTCATTCTGCTGGCACTTGCCGCGCCCAGCCTCGGGACAGCCATTGCCCTGATCGCGGTCATCGGCGCCTGCGGCATGACCTATGGCGTCCTCATGGCGCATGCCCGCGCTTTCTTTCCCGATCGCATTCTCGGCCGCGGCATCACATTGATGAACGTGCTCTTCATCGGCGGCGCGGGTATCCTGCAGCCGATCTCGGGAGCGATCGTTGCACATCTGACCATGACGGGCAGCACGCCTGCCGCTGCGTATTCTGCCATCCATCTCCTGTTCGGCGTTTTGCTTCTGGCGGCAAGCGCGATCTATCTTCTGTCGCGCGACATGCCGCCCCAAACGATCTTGAGGCTGTAGCGCAACGAGCCCCGCGACGGATGAGGGCAATACTTGGCCTTCGTGGCCACCGCTGGGGCGGCCGTCCAGTCTGGATGGCAGCATCGCGCCCGGCCATGGAGAAGCAAGAGCCGCGGGACCGACCCGGTCCGGCGACATCCCGCACTAAGCTGCCTTGGCCTTCGCCTTGCGCGCCTTGAGCTTGATCTCGCCGTCGGCAACGCCGACATCGACCACGTCGCCGTCCTTGATCGCCCCGCCGAGAATATCCTCGGCCAACGGATCCTGGACGTTCTTCTGGATGACGCGCTTCAAGGGTCGCGCACCATAGGCAGGGTCGTAGCCCTTGTCCGCAAGCCAGTTGCGCGCCGCGTCGGAAACGACGAGCTCGATCTTGCGATCGGTGAGCAGCTTCCGCAGCCGATCCATCTGGATGTCGACGATCGCACCCATGTTTTCCCGCTTCAAGCGATGGAACAGAATGATCTCGTCGATACGATTGAGGAACTCGGGCCGGAAGTGGCTGCGCACCACATTCATCACCTGACTGCGCACCACATCGACATCCTGGTCTTCGCCGAGGGAGACAAGATACTCCGAACCCAGATTCGAGGTCATGATGATCAGCGTGTTGCGGAAATCGACGGTGCGGCCCTGCCCGTCGGTGAGGCGCCCGTCGTCGAGAACCTGCAGCAGCACGTTGAACACGTCCGGATGCGCTTTCTCGATCTCATCGAAAAGCACGACCTGATAGGGCCTGCGTCGCACAGCCTCGGTCAGCACGCCGCCTTCATCATAACCGACATAGCCCGGAGGCGCGCCGATCAATCGCGACACGGAGTGCTTCTCCATGAATTCCGACATGTCGATGCGCACCATCGCGTGCTCATCATCGAAGAGGAACGCGGCAAGCGCCTTCGTCAGTTCCGTCTTGCCGACGCCCGTCGGGCCGAGGAACATGAAGGAGCCCATCGGCCGGTTCGGATCCTGAAGACCGGCTCGTGCGCGTCGCACCGCAGTCGAAACCGCCTTGACCGCTTCTTCCTGGCCGACGACGCGCTTGCCGATGACCTCTTCCATCTTGAGAAGCTTCTCGCGCTCGCCCTCCAGCATCTTGTCGACCGGGATGCCCGTCCAGCGCGACACGACCTGGGCGACATGATTCTCGGTGACAGCCTCTTCGAGCATCGGGCTCGCCTTGGCCTGCTCCTCGGTTTCCTTGATCTTCTTCTCTAGCTCGGGAATGCGGCCATAGGCGAGTTCACCCGCCTTGGCGAAGTCGCCCTTGCGCTGCGCCTGGTCGAGTGCCGTGCGCGCGTCGTCGAGTTCCTTCTTCAGGGTGCCGATGGAAGCGAGCTTTTCCTTCTCGGCCTGCCAGCTGCGGGTCATCGCCGCCGATTTCTCCTGCAGTCCCGCCAGATCCTTCTCGAGCCGTGCCAGACGATCCTTCGACGCCTGATCCTTTTCCTTCTTCAGGGCTTCGCGCTCAATCTGCAATTGCATGATGTCGCGATCGATCGCGTCAAGCTCTTCGGGCTTCGAATCGACCTGCATGCGCAGGCGCGACGCCGCCTCGTCCATGAGGTCGATCGCCTTGTCCGGCAGGAAGCGATCGGTGATGTAGCGATTCGACAATTGCGCCGCGGCCACCAGAGCCGAATCGGTGATCCGCACCTGATGATGCTGCTCATACTTGTCCTTGATCCCGCGCAGGATCGAGATCGTGTCTTCGACCGACGGCTCGCCCACAAAGACCGGCTGGAAACGGCGGGCAAGTGCTGCATCCTTCTCGACGTGCTTGCGGTATTCGTCAAGCGTCGTGGCGCCGATGCAGTGCAACTCACCGCGCGCCAGCGCCGGTTTCAGCAGGTTGGACGCATCCATCGCGCCATCGGTCTTCCCGGCGCCGACCAGTGTATGCATTTCGTCGATGAACAGGATGATGCCGCCGTCCGAAGACGTGACTTCCGAAAGCACGGCCTTCAGGCGCTCTTCGAACTCGCCACGATATTTGGCGCCGGCAATGAGCGCGCCCATGTCGAGCGCCAGGAGTTTCTTGTCCTTGAGACTTTCGGGCACGTCGCCATTGACGATGCGCAAGGCCAAGCCTTCGGCGATCGCCGTCTTGCCCACTCCGGGTTCGCCGATCAGCACCGGGTTGTTCTTGGTCCGGCGCGACAGCACCTGGATGGTGCGGCGGATTTCTTCATCGCGGCCGATCACCGGATCGAGTTTGCCCTGGCGGGCGGCCTCGGTCAGGTCGCGGGCATATTTCTTCAGCGCGTCATAGGCCTGCTCCGCCGATGCGGAGTCGGCGGTCCGGCCCTTGCGAATGTCGTTGATCGCCTGGTTGAGCCCCTGCGGCGTCACCCCGGCCGACTTCAATATCCTGGATGCATCGCTCGGCTCGATCGCGAGCGCCTGCAAGAGGCGTTCGGCGGTCACATAGCTGTCGCCCGCCTTTTCCGCGAGTTTTTGCGCCTGATCGAAGACGCGCGCCATTTCCGGCGCCAGATAAACCTGTCCGGCGCCACCGCCCGAAACCTTGGGCATCTTGGCGAGCGCCGCTTCGGTTTCCCGCAAGGCCAGCTTTGGATCGCCGCCGGCGGCGCGAATGAGCCCGGCGGCGAGGCCTTCCTCGTCGTCGAGCAGAACTTTCAGAAGATGTTCGGGGCTGAAGCGCTGGTGGCCTTCACGAAGCGCCAGCGACTGTGCGGACTGGATGAAGCCGCGCGACCGTTCGGTGTATTTTTCGAAATCCATACTATCTCCTCCTCGGCACGCATCCCGGGTCCTTGGAGGCCCCCCAGAAACGTCCATCTACTTCAAGAGAATCCGCCGGATCGAATCCTATAAAGGCATTCACCGTCGGCGGAACCCCTCAGCGGAGATATAGTAAGCGATTATTTGCCGGCAAGACTCACGGACGCCTATTCGGCCGGAGTGTCGCGCGAAGAACCCCCGCTGGCCGTGTCAGAAGCCTCGGCCGATTCCCGGCGGCGGCGCGGATAGCGCGTCCTTGCGGGTTCGCTCCCGGAACCATTGGCAGCGCCCCGCTTGAGGAAGGACGGGGCCTCCCAATTGCCGCCTGCAGCCGTTTGCGCCGCCTCGGGCTGAGCGGATTCGGAGCGGGCTGGAGCCTCTTCCTGCCGGTTGGCCGGGGAATCCTGGTCGCGATCGCGCGAGGCGTCCTGCCGATCGCGGTTCTGGTCGAAGCGGGGCCGGAAGCGGTCTCCGCCGCGATCGCGCGACCGGAAGCTCTGCTGGCTCTGCGGCGGGCGATCGAACTCCTGGGCAGCGCTGTCGCCATAGGCGTCAGGTTGTGGCGTTCCGTGCACGGGCCGCTCGACGACCGCGGGCTGCAGTTCATCACCCTCGCCCTCGCCGGTCTCGTCGCCGTCCTCGTCCTCATAGCCATCCTCGCCCGCTGGACGACGGCTCTGCTGCTGGAACTGCTGATTGTAGGCCTGCGCGGCTGCAAGAATGCGCAGGTAATGCTCGGCGTGCTGGAAATAACTCTCCGACATGACGATATCGCCGGAAGCCAGTGCGTCGCGACCGAGCTGAAGATATTTGTCGGCAACTGTCTGGGCGGTACCGCGAACCTTCACATCGGGTCCGTTGCTCTCATAGACGCGATTGAGTGGATTTCCGCCTCCGCCCCCGCTTCCGCCGCTGTGGCGACGATTACGGTTGCGCCCGCGCTTATTGTGCTGCCCTGGTCTCATGCGCTTCTCATGTTGCTGTCGGAATTGATGACCGGCTAACCGGCAATAACCGTCCGTTTCGTCCGGCCAAAGCCGGACCTGTTTGTGACGAATGACCCTCAGAAGAGGCGTGGTAAAACCGACCTTGTTCCTTGTGGTCTGGTTCCCGCTGCCCAGGCAAAACCCTACGGGATTCGCCGTCCCTCAACTGTTATCCGCTTTCCCTGCCTGGAACCCGCGACCGGGAAACCGGTGTCAATCGCATATGGCAGCGCGTTCACCGAGTCGATATGTAGCCGAGGTCAAGGACGTTTCCAACCCCCATTTTTGCGTGGCCGAAAGACAAGACAGCGCACATGGCCGGCAAGATCGCGGTGAGCGGCCCCCAGTTCGAAACCATATTCTGCAAAGATTTCAGCTACTTGTGTGCCCCGTCCCGACCCGATCTCAACAACGACAAGTCCCGCGGGCAAAAGGTGATGCGGAGCCCCCTTGGCAATCGCGCGATAGCAGTCGAGACCGTCCGGGCCGCCCTCCAGGGCGCGGCGCGGGTCCCAGTCCTTGACTTCCGGATCGAGGCTTTCAATGTCGCCAGCCGAAAGATAAGGTGGATTCGAAATGATTAAGTCAAAACAACCGGTTACGGCATCAAACCAGAATGACTGAACGAACTCCATGCGGTCGACGACACAATGCTTGCGGGCATTTCCGGCGGCCGTTTCAAGGGCCTCCAGTGAAACGTCGGTCGCCATTGCCCGCGCACCGGGCAGTTCGGCGAGCAAGGTTATCGCGATAGCCCCTGTTCCGGTGCCAAGATCGAGAATATGCGGGGCCGGATGCTGCCGGAGCGCGTCGAGAGCCGCCGCAACCAGTGTTTCGGTGTCGGGCCGGGGATCGAGCGTCGCCGGCGACAAAGCGAAGTCGCGACCATAAAACTCGCGCCTTCCGATGATCCGCGAAACCGGTTCATGCCGGGTCCGCCGCATGATCATGTCCCGGTATCGGGCAGCGGCGGCGTCCGCGACAACGGTGTCGGGCCGGCCGATCAGTGTGGCATGATCAGAATCGGTCGCATGCTGGAGAAGGAGACGGGCATCGAGCTGCGCAGTCTCGATGCGAGCCTGGATGAGCCGGCCTCGCCCCCAGCCCAGCAGTGAGGCGAGAGTTTCAGCCGGCATCCGCTTCGGCGGCGGCCAGCAACTCCGCCTGATGCGCGGTCATCAGGGCCTGGACAAGTTCCTCCAGCGCCGGCCCTTCCATAACCTGGTCGAGCTTATAGAGGGTCAGGTTGATCCGGTGATCGGTGACACGGCCCTGCGGAAAATTATAGGTCCGGATCCGTTCTGAGCGATCGCCGGTGCCGATCTGGCCGCGCCGCGTCGCCGAGCGCTCATCGGCAAGCCTCTGGCGTTCGCGCTCATAGAGACGCGCCCGCAGGATTTTGAGCGCCTTTGCCTTGTTCTTGTGCTGCGATTTCTCGTCCTGCTGCGCAACCACCAGACCGGTCGGCAAATGCGTGATCCGCACCGCCGAGTCCGTCGTGTTCACCGACTGGCCGCCCGGCCCCGACGAGCGATAGACATCGATCCTGAGGTCGGACTCATTGATCTGGATATCGACGTCTTCGGCTTCCGGAAGGACCGCCACCGTCGCCGCCGATGTATGGATACGGCCCTGCGCTTCCGTGACCGGTACGCGCTGCACGCGATGCACACCCGATTCGAACTTGAGATGGGCGTAGGCGCCGTTTCCGAAGATGTTGGCCACAATTTCCTTGTAGCCGCCATGCTCGCCCTCGCTTGCCGAAATCACCTCGACCCGCCACCCCTTGAACGCCGCATAGCGCTGATACATGCGGAAGAGATCGCCCGCGAAAATGGCCGCCTCGTCGCCACCGGTTCCGGCCCTGACTTCCAGGATGACATTGCGATCGTCTGCCGCATCCTTGGGAAGCAGCAGCATTCTCAATTGCTGCTCGAGCGCGTTGATACGCTCCTCCAGCACGGGTTGCTCGGCACGCGCCATGCCGGCAAGCTCCGGATCGCTCTCGGCCAGCATTTCCGCGATGGATTGCCGTTCGGAATAGGCTTTTCGCAACCCCTCCGCCACGCGCGCAGCCGCTTCGATCTCGGCATATTCGCGCGACAGGCGAACGAAGTTCTCGCCGGTGGCACCCGACGACAATTCGGCCTGAATAAGGTGGAACCGCTCGATGATCCGGTCGAGCTTTTCGGCAAGTTGGGCACTCATGATGCGCGGCTTTTAGATCATGACCGGCCAGGGTGTACACACCCCGGCAGGCAACCCCCCGCGCCGGCCGGTCTAACCTCGCTTTTGGAGCGTTTTCAGGTCGAGCGAGCGGCCAACCAGAATCTCGCCGGGTGTTCCGAGAATACCGTGGTCCTTGCCGTCGATTTCGTAGAGCAAAAGACCACCATCGCGCGCGATGACCACAAGGCCTTCCTGGTCCGGCACGCGGTAATTGTCTCCAGGCATCAGCATCTTGGTGACCACCACCTTGCCCTGGCCGTCCTGGATGCGGATCCAGACCGGCGACTTGGCCTTGAGAACCAGGCGTGACTTGCCTTGATTGGCGGCCGGGTCGGACGGTTTCTGCGAAGCGGTGATCGGCGCCGGGATCGGAACCGCTGTCTCCTTGGCTTCGGGAGCAGTGCCGACTGTTTTCTCGATAAGCGCCGTCAATCCATCGAGGCTGCGCTCGCCCGCCGCGCCGGCACCGGGTTCGACGCCGACCGCCGACTGTCCACCGGGCAGAACGGTTGCGGAGGCATGATTGTCATCCGGCATGTCCTCTTCCTGAAGCTCGATTGAAGGCTCCACTGATGCCGTAGGCATCGGGTCGGCAGCCTGCGCAAGCTCTTCGATGGGCACCATGTCCGCAGCAGGCTTCATCAGCCAACTGGCACCGGCAAATAGCAGGACGGCGCCCAGACAGGACGCCACGATTCCGGTTGTACCCACCCCTGGTTTGCGTCTGAACAGACTCCATGCCTTGGCGAAGCTGATCACCTTGGCACTTGAGCACGGGGCGGGATCGGCGGGGTGTGATTTGCCGGGAATTGCCGGCATGAACTGCGAATAATGCGCCACCAGCGGTTCGGACTCGAACCCCATGTGCAAACCATATAGCCCGACCATTCTTAGGGTTTCATCGCGTTGCGGCATACCGCGCAGATCGCCGATTTCGATGGCATGCAGGTGGCTTGCGTGAATGCCGGTGGCCTCGCTTGCCTGTTCCAGCGATTCCCCGCGCCTTTCGCGTTCCCGCTGCAGGAACCAGCCGGTCTCGCCGATCGGATCGAGGGAACCGTCAGGCTTTGCCCGAAATCGCGTCGTCTCTGGTTCAGTCAGCGCATGGCTGGATCCGCTTACTCGGACGTCCATAGTCAAGGCTCTCCGGCACACGGCCTTAACCGGCCGTTGACTCACATTCTCAGAGAATGCCGCAGAATGGTAAGCAGAAGGCTAACGCCTTACGCCGTGACCGGAATACCGTGCGTCCGCGCGAATGACTCCAGGCGCCCCCGCAGACTGTGATCAGACAGCACAAGCATGGGCTCAAGTTCGCGCCACAAGGCGCCGCGGTCCAACGCAAGAATCATGTCCTTGACCGGGCCGACCGCCGCCGGAGCCATCGAGATCGAAGTGAGCCCTAGACCGATGAGCGCCATCGCCTCGAGAGGCCGTCCCGCCATCTCGCCGCACAGATTGAGCGGGACATCGTGCGCGGCCGCGCGCGTGACAATATGGCGGATGGCCGACAACAACGGCGGGCTGAGCGGGTCGTAGCGTGCTGCGAGCCGCGTATTGCCGCGATCCGAAGCGAACAGGAACTGCAACAGATCGTTGGAACCGATCGAGGCGAAATCGACCTCCTTCAGGAGCCCGTCCAACTGCCAGATCAGTGCCGGGACTTCGATCATCGCGCCAAGCTTGATCGATCGCGGCAGTTCGTGGCCGCCGCGATGGAGATATTCCTTCACTTTTTCGAGCAATGCCTTGGCTGCCCTGAATTCTTCGACATCCGCGATCATCGGGAACATGATTCTGAGATTCCGCCCCGCCGCCGCCAGCAACAGCGCCCGCAACTGCAGCTTGAGAAGCGCAGGCCGCTCGATCGCCAGCCGCGTCGCGCGCCACCCCATGGCCGGGTTGTCCTCCTTCGGTTGCCGAAGATAGGGCAGCGACTTGTCGGCGCCGATATCGAGCGTGCGGATCGTAACCGGTTTGTCACCGGCAGCATCGAGCACCGCAGAATAGTGCCTGATCTGCGATTCGAGGCGCGGCAATCTTTGCGCCATCATGAAATGAAGTTCGGTGCGATAGAGTCCGATGCCATCCGCGCCTGACTCGGCAAGGTGGGGCAGATCGACAAGCAGTCCGGCATTGATCTGCAGCTGGACTCTGACGCCATCGCGCGTGACCGCCTGCGTATCGCGAAGTGCTGCGTATTGCGCTTGCCGGCGCGCGTAGAAACGCACCTTCTCGATATAGGCGCGCTCGATGTCGGGCGACGGCCTCACATAGATATCGCCGCTCGCGCCGTCGACGATCAAAGGGCTTCCGGTATCGATGACGTCGATGAGACCTTCCGCTTGGCCCAGCGCCGGAATGCCCAGAGCGCGGGCGACGATAGCAACATGACTGTTGCGGCCACCTTCCTCAAGAACCACGCCCCTTAACTTGGCGCGGTCGTAATCAAGAAGCTCGGCCGGTCCCATATTGCGGGCAACGACGATGGCATTCGCCGGAAGATCGCCACGCGAAGCAGTGGCGATCTGGCCGGTGAGGATGCGCAGGAGGCGATTGGCGAGATCGTCGAGATCATGCATCCGCTCACGCAGATATGGATCGGGCGTGCGCATCATGCGGGCACGATTGTCGTTCTGCACGCGCTCCACGGCGGCCTCGGCCGTCAGGCCGGTTTCGACGGCCTCGCCGAGCCTGGTAAGCCAGCCGCGGTCATGCGCGAACATGCGGAAGGCTTCGAGCACTTCCGAATATTCCGCGCCGCGCCCGGCGGTACCTTCGACCATCTCGTCGACATGCGCGCGCAATTCCTGCACTGCGCCCTCAAGTCTCGCCTTCTCCTTCGGGATGCTTTCGGCGATGAGGTTGGTGATGACAATACGCGGCTCGTGCAGCACCGCATGCCCAAGGGCCACGCCTTCCGCGAGCACTTCGCCCTTGAAATGATGGAGCCGGATATGCGTGACGTCGGCCGCAACGACCCGCGCCACTTCCTGCAACTCGCCGGAAGCGATGACTTCGGCCAGCACCATGGCCGTCGTCTGCAGGGCTTCTTCTTCCTCTTCGGTGTAGTGGCGATGCGTGCGGTTTTGCACGACCAGCACGCCAATCACGATGCCGCCACGCAGGATCGGCACGCCAAGGAAGGAGTGATAGATCTCTTCGCCCGTTTCCGGCAGGTATTTGAAGGCCGGGTGCCGCTGCGCTTCGGCGAGGTTCAGGGCCTCCGCCGTCGCCGCGATTGTGCCGACGAGGCCTTCGCCAACGCGCAGGCGGGACTTGTGCACGGCTTCCGGCTTTAAGCCTTCGGTTGCGAAGAGCTCGAGCTCCTGTCCCTGCCGCATCACATAAATGGAGCAGACTTCGGCCACGACGTTGGCCGCGATCAGCATAACGATCTTGTCGAGCCGCTTCTGCGCCGTCTCCCGTTCCGCCATCACCTCGCGGAGCCGCCGGAGCAGGACACGCGGGCCGAGGGCGGAAGAAGCCATCAGGCGGTGTCCTCGCGCATACGGGCGCGGGCCGTTTTCCAACGGCCTTTGCATGCTTG
>JAEUMG010000070.1 GCA_016793355.1 Hyphomicrobiales bacterium | reverse complement strand
GCCGCGATGGTTCGATCTTGGCGCGGGCGAACCAGTCGCGCCACATCTCGCGCGGGCCTTTCACGGTCAAGAGCGGCAAATGTCGCCAGTCCTTGGACTTGCGCGGCAGGAGGGCGGGCGCGCAAACAGGCGTCAGCCTCTCGCTCGTCAAGCGCCATGCCTGGCGGCCCGGCCACGAGCCCGTGCCGAAGCGGATCTCGAAGTCGCCGGTGTCGGCCGGGTCGTCGGCGGGCACATGGGCGGTGGTAAGACTGAGTGTTATTCCCGGATTTGACTTACGAAAATCGGCGAGTCGCGGAGCGAGCCACAAAGCGGCAAAGGAGATCGGGGCGACGATAGCGATCTCCGTTCCGCGTCGTTCGCCGAACAGATCGGCGGTGCTGCGGGCAAGCGCGGCAAGAGCGGCCTGGACATGCGGCAGGTAGGCGGCGCCATCCCCGGTCAGTTCCACGCCGCGCTGACGGCGATAGAAAAGTTTCACGCCGAGCGCTGCCTCCAGGGCGCTCACATGCTGGCTCATCGCGGCCTGTGTAAGCCCTAATTCCTCCCCGGCGAGCGTGAAGTTCAAGCGCCGCGCCGCCGCCTCGAAACTGCGCAGCCAGGGGAGATGGGGGAGGAAGTCGTGCGCCGGCTTTGCCATAAGAAAAACGCTGTCACATATCCGTAAAGCGTAGTTTGCATGATGACTGGATCCGGTGCATTGGGCAAGCCTGACAATGAGGTACCGGTAACATGGCGGTCATGGCGGCGCGGGTTTTGGACGAGGGCAGGGCGGTAGAATTGTCCTTTGGAGAACGCAGTGCGCGCTTTCACGCGATGTGGCTCAGGGACAATGCACTCGATGCCGAGACGCGCAGCCCGACCAACGGCCAGCGCCTGATCACCGTGCTCGATATTCCGGCCCAAACCCGGGTCACGGATACAACGATCGATCCATCGGGCGATCTCGAAGTTGTCTTCTCGCCGGAGCAGAAGAGGGCGCGCTTTCCGGCCGAGTGGCTGGCAGCGCGAATCTACGACCACAATCCCGACAGGGTTCCGGGTTGGACCGGCCCGGCCATAGAGCGCTGGGACGCCAGGCTTCAGGCGCATGTGCCGACGTGCGACTACGAGAAAATTGCAGCGGATCGTTCGGCTCTGGGCGGCTGGCTCGCGGCAATACGGCGCTACGGTTTTGCCGTCCTGACCGGGGTTCCGACCGACTCCGGCCGATTGTGCAAGGTTGCCGAGCTTTTTGGCTATGTGCGCGAGACGAATTACGGGCGCTGGTTTGACGTCAGGGCCGAAGTCAACCCGAACAATCTCGCTTACACCAATCTCGGTCTCCAGGCCCACACCGACAATCCCTATCGCGATCCGGTGCCGACACTGCAGCTTCTGGCGTGTCTCGAGAACACGGTCGAAGGCGGCGACTCGATCGTGGTCGACGGCTTCAGTGTGGCGGCGCGACTTCAGACGGAAAACCCGCGCGGTTTCGAGATGCTGTCAAAATACTGTGCGCGGTTCGAATATTCCGGCAGCACGGGCGTGCGCCTCACCGCAAAGCGGCCGATGATCGAACTCGGGCCCGACGGCGAGTTGATCGCCATCCGGTTCAACAACCGCTCGGCGGCGCCGCTCGTTGATGTTCCCTACGAGGCGATGGAAGATTACTATGCAGCCTATCGCCGGTTCGCGGAGCTGGTCGAGGATGCGGCGATGCAGGTGACATTCAAGCTCGCGCCGGGCCAGCTCTTCATCGTCGACAATACGCGCGTCCTCCATGCTCGCAGGGCCTTTTCGGGAAGCGGCAAGCGCTGGCTCCAGGGCTGTTATGCCGACAAGGACGGGTTGCTCTCGACACTGGCCGCCATCGAATACGAAGGAAAACAGAAATGAGCGAACCGGCACTTGATCGCGATACGATCGTTCCATTCATCGCCGACATTTTCGAGCGGCGCGGGGCCGATTCCTATCTCGGTGAGCCGGTGACCATGTCGCAGCACATGCTGCAGGGCGCCGTTCTGGCCGAGCGGGAGAACGCCGGCGAAGAGCTGGTGGCCGCGGCACTGCTGCACGATATCGGACATTATACAAGCGAGTTCGGGCCGCTGTCGGATGAATCGCATGACGACAATTTCCACGACGAGGCGGGTGCACGCGTGCTCGAGGGGTTCTTTCCGCCGGTCGTCATCGAATGCGTGCGTCTTCACGTTGCCGCCAAGCGTTACCTCTGCGCCACCGATCCGAGTTATTTCGGCAAGCTTTCGGCCGCCTCGATCCACACGCTGGGGCTCCAGGGCGGCCCGATGAATGAGGCGGAAGTGGCCGAATTCGAGCGCCACCCGTTTTTCAAGGAGGCGGTGCGCGTCAGATTGTGGGATGAGGGCGGCAAGGATCCCGAGATGGCAACGCCCCCTTTCCGCTATTACATGCCGCTCCTGCAGCGTGTCGTGGACCGGCACATGGGCGCCGCCTGATCTCTTCGCGGGGGGTCTGGCTACCGCTCGCGTCCAAGCTTTGACAGGACTCGGCGGTCGGGCTAGGGCGGCGCATGACAACGCCGTCCAGTTCAGAGGGTTCCACGAAAATCAGGGGCGGTGCCTCGGCCTTCCGCCACCGCGGCTACCTCCTTTATTGGCTGTCGCGATTCCTCGCGACGTTTTCCACCCAGATTGTCAGCGTGGCGGTCGGCTGGCAGGTCTATGACCTGACGCGCGATCCCTTCGATCTGGGACTGGTCGGACTGGTTCAGTTCCTGCCGGCGCTGCTCCTCGTGCTCGTCACCGGAGCGACCGCCGATCGCTTCAACCGGCGCCTCATCATGGGGCTTTGCCAGGGTGTCGAGGCGATATGCTGCTTGGCGTTATTTCTGCTGGTCTGGACTCAACACGGCTCGGTGACGCCGATCTTTGCCGTCCTCATCCTGTTCGGCATCGCGCGCGCCTTTCTCGGCCCGGCGCAATCGTCGCTCGTGCCGAACCTCGTGCCGCCGGAGGATTTGAGCAATGCGATCGCATGGAACTCATCGGCCTGGCAGGTCGCGACGATTGTCGGTCCGGTGGCGGGCGGCCTTCTCTACGGGCTGAATGCCGAGACCGCCTATGGCACGGCGCTCGTGCTCATGTGCGCTGCTGCCTTTCTTGTCGTGCTGGTACCGAAGCCGCCGCAGAAAACTTCGACACAGGCGACCAGCCTTGAGACGCTCTTTGCCGGATTTCGATATGTCTGGTCCGAGAAAGTCGTGCTGGGTGCCATCTCGCTCGACCTTTTCGCGGTCCTGCTTGGCGGCGCGACAGCGCTGCTTCCTGTCTATGCGCGCGACATCCTTGAAACCGGTCCCTGGGGTCTCGGATTGTTGCGCGCCGCGCCGGGCATAGGGGCAATCGCGGTGGCGCTCTGGCTGGCGCGCCATCCGATCCGCAATCATGCCGGGCTGATCATGTTCGCCAGCGTTGCAGGCTTTGGGCTCGCAACCATCGTCTTCGGTTTCTCGACTGTTGTGTGGGTTTCGATCGTTGCCCTGCTTTTCATGGGGGCCTTCGACATGGTCAGCGTCTATGTGCGGGAAACCCTGCTGCAATTGTGGACGCCGGATGTGGTGCGCGGCCGCGTCAACGCGGTGAACATGGTCTTCGTCGGCGCCTCGAACGAATTGGGGGAGTTCCGTGCTGGGGTGTCGGCGGCACTGATCGGAACCGTGCCGGCAGTGGTTATTGGCGGCGCGGGAACCGTGCTCGTTGCGTTGCTCTGGTCGAAATGGTTCCCGCAGTTGCGCCAGGCCCGACACCTGGACACGCGCAGTTGATCGGTGGCCTGTTGCCAGACGTCGCGTCCTGCATGTTATCCTGATACTGAACTGGGGCTCGGCGTTCTATCGGGTGGATTTGGTATGACAGGTCAGTTGCGTTGGTTGCGTTTTCCAGGATGCCCGCTCCTCTTGGCCGTCCTGATGATCTGCTTTTCCGGCCTGGCCGGGCCGGCCCCGGCCGCAACCGAAAAGCTCAAAATCGACATTGATCTCTCTTCGCAGACGATGCGCGTCGACGCCGGGCTCTTCAATCGTCATACTTGGAAGGTTTCGACGGCGCGGCCCGGCTATCGCACCCCGGTCGGGAAGTTCCGGCCGACGAGGCTCGAGCGCATCTGGTATTCGAGCAAGTACGACAATTCGCCCATGCCGCACTCGATCTTCTTCCTCGGCGGTTATGCAATCCACGGAACCTATGAGGTCAAGCGGCTCGGACGGGCTGTCTCGCATGGCTGTGTCAGGCTGCACCCCAGCAATGCCAGCAGGCTCTTCGGCCTGGTCAAGGCTTATGGTGCCAAGAACACCTTGATCACGATCAGGCCCTGACGGAGCCGCTCCGAGCAGAAGGTCCTCACATCGGCTCGCGCAAGCGTGAGAAGATGTGACGCTGGAGAAAGTATAAACCCCCTTATATGCTGCCCGAGACACTTTTCGCGAGCCTATTCCGTGTATCCCTGGACCGATCGCAGCGGGCGTTTTTCAGCGCTCAAGTCAGCCGTCTTCGCCGGCCTGTTCCTGCCTTTGCTTTGGCTTATCTGGCGGTGGCGGACGGGCGATCTCGGGCCATTGCCGATTGACGAGGCGACGCTCGAATCGGGGCGATGGACGGTGCGAATGATCGTCATCACTCTGGCCATAACACCCCTGCAGCGGATTTTCGGCTGGGGGCGCCTGGCGTTGGTCCGGCGCCAGGTCGGGCTTGCGGCAATGGGCTATGCGCTCCTGCATCTGTCGCTCTATGTCGCCGACCAGAAATTCGACCTGGGCCGGGTCGCCAGCGAGATCGCCTTGCGTCTCTACCTCACCATCGGTTTCGCGGCTGTGTTTGGTCTTGTCGTACTCGGGGTGACGTCGACGAATGCGGCGGTGCGCTATCTCGGGCGGTGGTGGAAGCCGCTGCATCGCGTGGCTTATGCGATTGCCGGCCTCGGGATCCTGCATTTCTTCATGCAGTCGAAGATCGATGCAACGCAGGCGGCCCTGATGATGGGTTTCTTCATCCTGGTCATGCTCTATCGCGTGCCGAACGCGGCACGACTCCGGTCGGTGTGGACGCTTGCCGGGATCGCCATCATGGCGGCGTTCCTCACCGCTGGTCTTGAGGCTACGTGGTACGGGGCCGCGACCGGCATCAAGCCTCTGGCGGTGCTGCAGGCCAATCTGCTGTTTCCCGGCGTCATCAGGCCAGCCTGGGTCGTGCTCGGTACCGGTCTTGCGGTCGCGCTGCTTTGGTTCGGCCAACGCACATGGGCGGCGCAGAAACGCCAGTTGCAGGCGGCGGCCTAGGCGGCGCGCGCGGCCGCGGATGGGGTCAGGTTCTGCAGCGAGAAGCCGTTGCGATAGCCTGGCGTGTCCTTGGTGTAGAGATTCTCCAGCGCCATGACGACGAAGTCCGGCCGGAACTGCGGCGTGACGCCTTCAAATTTGCAGGCCGACCGTACCTGGTCGATGATGAATTTCGGCTGGAAGCTGGCCAGCGGAAAGTCGTTATGGTGAGTCAGGGCCGCAATCACGAAGTCAATCATTGCGTCCGGCGCTTCCAGGCCCTGCGCCTGTGCGATCATCCGGAATATCCTGGCATAGTCGGCAGGCGAGGGGCCGCTGACTTCAAGCTTGTAGGGAATGCGCCGGAGGAAAGCCGGGTCCATGAGGTCGCGCGGGCTCAGATTGGTGGAGAAGACGACCAGTTCATCGAACGGTAGCGAAAAGCTTTTGCCCGTGTGAAGCTTCAGAAACTCGATGCGGCTTTCGAGCGGCACGATCCAGCGGTTCAGAAGCGCTTCGGGCGTCACCATCTGGCGGCCGAAATCGTCGATGACGAAGATGCCACTTAAGGCCTTCACATGCAACGGCGCCTCATAGAAGCGAGCCAGCGCATTGAAGCTCAGATCGAGCATTTCGAGGGTCAGTTCGCCGCCCGTCACGATGAACGGGCGGCGGCAGGCAACCCAGCGGCGGTCGAAATCCTCGCGCCTGATCGCCTTGATCTTGGAGGGAACCGCCTGCGCCGTCTTGTGGATGCCGGGATCGAAGACCTTGATGATCTGGCCTTCCACCTCGAAGCAATAGGGAATGTAGATGATGTCGTTGAAGATGCTGCCGATCCGTTCGGCAACCGAGGTCTTGCCGTTGCCGGGCGGGCCGTAGAGCAGGATCGATCGGCCGGCATTGATCGCCGGGCCGATCTGGCGGACGAATTCATCCGAGATGATGAGATTCGAGAATGACGCATCGATGGCCGTTCGCCCGACCTGCTCGTTGGTGATGCGCTGGCGCTGGATGCGGTCGCAATAGGCGCTGAGCGAAACAGGTGCCGGGCCGACATACTGGTTCTGCTCGAAGGCATCCTGTGCCCATTGCTTGCCCTTTTCGGTCAGGCTGTAGCGTAGTTCCGACACGGCATTCCCGGCGGCGGAACCGAGCACATCGAGGAGCTTGCGGGCCTGGGCTTCCTCAATCAGCAACTGCATCAGGCGATGCGGCAGTTTCAGGATGCTGGAGAGGATCGACGGCGTCTCGGCATTGCCGGAATACATCGCCTTGACCATCAGATTGAGGAGGTCGGTCAGGGCCAGACCGGTTTCCGCGATGGTCTTGGGCTGCGTCGGCGCGCCGTGCATCACGGTTTCGAGGTCTTCCGGCTTGATCTTTCCCAGCGCGATCAGATTGTCGCCGAGACGTCCGCCGTTCTGCTTTTGATGTTCGAGGGCCGCGGCGATATCCGCCTGCGTAACCAGCCCATGGGCAACCAGAATGTCACCAAGGAACACTGTGATCTCCGTGAGATTTCTCGTTGGCTCCCCTTAGCGGTGCGGCCGTAAAGAATTGTCTGCGCCCTTGTCTTCACTTTGTTGCAATTCCGAGGGAATGGCGGGTGAGCGGCCTGTCGCATTTCCGATCGCAGCAATCGCGGGCTATAAGGACTCATGGATTCGTGGGACGCTTTGCTTCTGGCGCGCTGGCAGTTTGCCTTTACGGTAAGCTTTCACATCGTCTTCCCGGCCTTCTCCATCGGTCTTGCAAGCTATCTGGCGGTGCTTGAGGCCTTGTGGCTCAAGACCGGACAGGACCGCTATCTGGCGCTCTTCAACTACTGGAAGAAGATCTTCGCCATCGGCTTCGGCATGGGGGTCGTGTCCGGCCTGGTCATGAGCTACCAGTTCGGAACGAACTGGAGCGTGTTCTCGGACAAGGCGGGGCCGGTGATCGGCCCCTTGATGGGCTATGAGGTCCTGACCGCCTTCTTTCTCGAGGCCGGCTTCCTTGGGGTCATGCTGTTCGGCATGAGCAAGGTGGGCAAGGAACTCCACTATTTCGCGACATTGATGGTGGCCTTCGGTACGGCGCTGTCGGCTTTCTGGATCCTCGCCGTCAACAGCTGGATGCAGACGCCGGCCGGCCACGCCAATAACGATGTCGGCCAGTTCGTTCCGGTCGACTGGTGGGCGGTGATCTTCAATCCGTCATTTCCCTACCGCTTCGTCCATATGGTCCTCGCCGCCTATCTCACCACGGCGCTGGTCGTGGGGGCGGTTGGCGCATGGCATCTGCTGCGATCGCGCGACAATTCGGCGGTCCGCACGATGTTCTCGATGGCCATGTGGATGCTGGCCATCGTCGCTCCCATCCAGATCTTCGCGGGCGATCAGCACGGTCTCAACACGCTCGAGTATCAGCCGGCAAAGATCGCCGCTATCGAAGGCCACTTCGAATCGCAAGCCGGAGCGCCGCTGATCCTGTTCGGCTGGCCCGACATGGAACAGGCCAAGACTCTCTACAAGGTCGA
>JAEUMG010000028.1 GCA_016793355.1 Hyphomicrobiales bacterium | reverse complement strand
CTTTCGCCATGCGCTTGCGGATGTCCAGCGACAGAGGTCGAACCATGCCTGCTGGCCTCCTCTCCAGCAGCCATCTTGAATCAGAATTCCGCTGATTTGGGAATCCCCATCCCGATTCAATCAAAATGGGAGTTGCTCTAGCGGCTGAGCGACCGCCACCTCGCAGCGCAGCGAAAGCCTGCGTGTCGGCACGAAATTCTGCGTAACTGGCGGGCCGCGACCGACGATGATGAGCACTATGTCTACGCCATAGCCCTATAAAGACGTCGCCTCCGCCGAAGGCTGATCGTCAGCGTCGTATCGATTGCCGCGGCCGACATTGCATTGCGCACAAAGCGTCCGCAGATTTTTGAACTCTGTCCTTCCACCCTTTGACCAAGGAGTCACGTGATCAAGGTGCAAGTCGCAGTCAAGATTCTTGGCTGGATGGTCTCCGCACAGGACGCACTTGAATCTGTCTCGACTGAGCACGCGAAACCGCAGACCAAGGGGTACGTCCCGTTTTTCATCACGAGTGCCATTTGTCGGTCCGAGTGATCCTGCGCCGTGGGACACCTCGCGGGATGACGGAGTCGCAATTGGATTGGGCGTGCTATCGGATTCCGCGTTCACGCGCTCGTTCACGCGCTCCACGAAGGCTGCCAGCGCTTTCATCCATGTGCCAAAGCGCCTGATGTACGCTTCACCACCAACCTTGGACGGCGGACCGTTGA
This sequence comes from Hyphomicrobiales bacterium, assembly GCA_016793355.1. Classification (GTDB taxonomy): domain Bacteria; phylum Pseudomonadota; class Alphaproteobacteria; order Rhizobiales; family Aestuariivirgaceae; genus JAEUMG01. Next base: position 3,449 of record JAEUMG010000028.1, on the reverse strand, counting down.
TTTCCGAGAAGCTGGGCCGCCGGCCATAATGCCTCCAGACCTCATACAGGTTTTCGAAGCATTCATCGTCCGTGTATCGTCTGCTCTGCGGCCGCACCGTCAGGCCGGCCCGTTCCATTGCGATGCGAGTGGTTCCGAACCGCTTCCTAAAAATGCCCTGTCCCACGATGCTGTGGCTGTTGATGTCATCGATGGTCAAATCATTGCGGCCGAGAGCTTGGGCAACACGGCGAAGTTCGGCGAGAAGATCCTCGTCTCGCAGGTCTCGCCCCTTCTGAGTTCGCATCTTCTCGGTCACGGCCCCGCCGCCGTACAGCTGCCCGCGCCCCGCCGCCACTAATCCTGCCCGCCAGCTGCCGAAACGACGTATGATCGTACTCGAATGCACTTTCGACTCTTTGTCGAATTCTCGCTTCTTGAGTGGAGTAACGCCCAGCAAATCGGCGACCCGCCGAATTTCGTTCACGATATCGGCCGTCGAGTAATCGGTGAGGCGATCCAGTTCGAACTTGAAGGACATCGGGCTGCGGCGAATCGAAGGGTGTTGGTGTGGGTTGCAACGCAGGATACTACGAATCGCGTCATGCGTAAAACCACGAAGAGTACGGATGGCAGGATAAAGGGCCACGAGGTGCGGCTGATTTCGGTCGTGGTTTTTCAGTGACTTACGTTGCGATCTCGCGAGGTGCGCCTGAACCGCATACCTCGCGATTTCGATGTTCCAGCAATGATTTCAGTATGTTGGTGAGATGTGCGGATTTTCGGCCAGGAGTGAGCCCTGATGGGTCTGGCCAAGCCTCCTCCGCCATGCTAGGTTACATGTAACCAAATTCGGAGATTTGCATGGTCGGTGCGTCAGGAGCCAAGTCGTCCCAGATGAAGGTGCGCAGGCATCGTGAGAGGCTGCGCGAGCAAGGTCTGCGCCCGATCCAGATTTGGGTGCCGGACGTTCGGGCGTCGTCGTTCAAGTCGGAGGCGCACCGCCAGTCGCTCGCCGTCGCGGCCAGCGCCCATGCGCGCGAAGATCAGGCGTTTATCGACGCCGTGTCCGCCGTTGATTTCGAGGAAGGCGGCGATGAATGAGGCGCGGCGAGATTTGGACGGTATCCGGCGGCAAGGACTATGCGGGCAAGCCGCGCCCCGTTGTCATCGTCCAGGATGACAGCTTCGACGCCACCGACTCCATCACCATCTGCGCCTTCACCACCGATGAGACCGACGCGCCTCTCTTCCGTCTGCTGGTTGAGCCGAGCGAAGGGAACGGCTTACGCTCTCCTTGCCGGCTGATGGTGGACAAGGTCACGACCGTCCCGAAGTCCAAGATCGGATCGCAGGTCGGGCGCCTGGATGACGAGGACGTGCTGCGACTCAACCAAGCCGTCATCGTCTTTCTCGGGCTCGCGATTTCGCCGCGAGTTGGCCGGAAGGAATGAGAGATGTGCGGGCGGATTCCTGTCGTGATTGACCGCCGACCGGCCGCGATCACCGCCGCTTTCCTGTCTTTGCCGCCTGCGGTACGCGGCGCGCTGTGGCGTGGACTTTGGCCGTTCTGGTTGCCTCGTGAGTGGGCGATGCTCACGGCATGTCCCGACCGTGCGCCGATCGCAGAAGTGTTCGTCGCGGACGCATCGGAATCGGTGCGTCGCCGCCAGGTCTTTATGACTACGCCTGCCAGCTTCAGCTCCGCATTGGCCGGCCTCCGAAGCACGACCTTGAGACGTGGACCGTCACCGACGACTGGCCCGCGCGCGTCCCGGTCACGGACGCCGAGGCGGACGTGTTCGAGGCGTGGTTTGGCGACCTCCTCGACGAATTGTTCGGGCAATGCCGATGACCAGATAAGAAGACACCTGCCATGACCGTGCCGCTACGCGCCGCCCTTTATCTGCGCGTTTCGACGGCGCGGCAGGCCGAGCATGATGTCTCCATTCCCGACTAGAAGCGCCAGGGCGAGGCTTATTGCCAGTCTCGCGGCTACCAGCTCGTCGAGACCTATGTGGAACCCGGCGCATCGGCCACGAACGACCGCCGCCCCGAGTTCCAACGCATTATCGAAGCGGGCACGTCGAAGCCCGCGCCCTTCGATGTGGTAATAGTTCACAGCTTCTCGCGCTTCTTCCGCGATCACTTCGAGCTTGAGTTCTACGTCCGCAAGTTGGCGAAGAACGGCGTCAAGCTCGTCTCCATCACTCAAGAGATGGGCGACGACCCGATGCACGTCATGATGCGCCAGATCATGGCGCTGTTCGACGAATACCAGTCCAAAGAGAACGCCAAGCACGTCCTGCGCGCTTTGAAGGAGAACGCCCGGCAGGGCTTCTGGAACGGCTCGCTGCCGCCCATCGGCTACCGCGTCGTCGCGGCCGAGCAGCGAGGGGCCAAGGTCAAGAAGAAGCTGGAAATCGACCCGCTGCACGCCGACACGATCCGGCTGATCTACCGCCTTGCCTTGGAAGGCGACGGGACCAGTGGTCCGATGGGCGTGAAGAACGTCACCGCCTATCTCAACCGCCATCGTATCTTCACCCGTGACGGCGGACGTTGGGGCATCGGCCAGGTGCACCGCATCCTGACGCGCAAGACCTATATCGGCGAGCACGAGTTCAACAAGCGCTCCAAGGCCAAGGAGTTGAAACCCGTCAGCGAGATCGTCACTGTCGCCGTGCCGCCGATCATCGATCAGGCGACCTTCGACGCCGTGCAGGCCCATCTCAGATCACGAAACCCGAAGGTCACGCCGGCCCGCGTCGTCAGTGGCCCCACTCTCCTTACCGGCATCTGCTTTTGCGCCGACTGCGGCGGCGCGATGACGCTGCGCACCGGAAAGGGCGGGCGCTATCGCTACTACACCTGCTCGATCAAGGCCCGCCAGGGCGAGACTGGCTGCAAGGGCCGTTCGATACCGATGGAGAAGCTGGACAACCTTGTCGCCGGGCATATCGAGGACAGGCTGCTCCAACCTGAGAGGCTTGAGGGAGTGCTTGCCGCCGTGCTTGACCGCCGTCAGGAGCGTGCGGGCCGCCGCCGAGAGCATATCGCCGAATTGAACAAGCGGGCAGCAGAGTCTGACCTACGCCTCAAGCGGCTGTACGACGCCATTGAGTCGGGCGTGGCCGATCTGGGTGACCTGGCGCTGAAAGACCGCATCGCCGGCCTCAAGGCAACTCGCGATCAGGCCCAGGCCGACGCCGAGCGCGCGCAGGCCATGCTCGAAAGCTCGAGTCAGCGGGCGATCACGCCCACCATGGTCCGCAAGTTCGCGATGACGGCGCGAGAGCGGATGCGAATGGAGGGTGGCGGCTACCGCCGCGACCATCTCCGCGCGCTCGCCCAGCGCGTCGAAGTCGCGGAGAAGGAGGTCCGGATCATGGGATCGAAGAGCAATCTGCTTCAGACCCTCGCAGCCGCCTCCGGCGTGAAATCGGCTACGCCCGGCGTTCGCAGTTCCG
>JAEUMG010000010.1 GCA_016793355.1 Hyphomicrobiales bacterium | reverse complement strand
TCGAGGCACTCGGCGCCGCCGGCACACCGGAGTTCAAGCAATTGTCGGCCCTGATCCGATAGCTCAGGCGGCTTCGGCCGGCTTTACCAGCGGCGGACCGTTGCCGGACAGTTCTTCCAGAAAGCGCCGGCACCAGGCCGCGGCCGAATCGCGGTTGACGGTCGCATAGAGCGCCTGCCAGCGGGCGCGGCGCTCATCACCCGGCATCCGCAGCGCATCGTTGATCGCCTCGGCAACCTCGTCGGGATCGTAGGGATTGACGACGATCGCTTCCTTCATGTGCGCCGCAGCGCCGGCAAAGCGCGACAGAACCAGGACACCGGGGTCCTGCGGATCCTGTGCGGCGACATATTCCTTTGCAACCAGGTTCATTCCATCGCGCAGCGGCGTCACGAGACCGACGGAGGCGGTCCGATAGAAGCCGGCCAGCGTCGCGCGCGGCAGTCCGCGGGTCATATAGCGCAATGGCACCCAGTCGAACTCGGCGAACTTGCCGTTGATCTTGCCGGCCTGGCGATCGAGATTGCGCTTCAACACCTGATACTCGCCGACATCGCGACGCGAGCGCGGAGTCACCTGCAGATAGGATACTTTCAAACGGTGCTCGGGATACTGTTCGAGCAGACGCGAATAGGCTTCGAAACGATTGGGCAGGCCCTTGGAGTAGTCGAGCCGGTCGACCCCGACGATCAGACGCCTGCCGCTCAGGCTTTCGCGCATGCGGTTGGCATTTTCGCTGTTGGCGGCCCGCTCGGCCTGCCGCGCGAAGCGGCCCGCATCGATGCCGACCGGAATCGCCGTGGACCGCGAATCGGCCTCATCGAGCCTGAAGCGGCCCTCGGCGCCGAGCGTCGCTCCGGCAAGCCTCGCCGCGCAGGACAGGAAGTTGTCGCTGTCCTCTTCGGTCTGAAATCCAACCAGGTCGCAGGCCGCAAGATCGCAAATAAGCGCGCGTGCGCATGGCAGCGCATCGAAGACGCTCGCCGGAGGAAAAGGTATGTGCAGAAAGAAACCGAGCCGATTGGCATGGCCGAGTTCGCGCAATTCGCGGGCAAGCGGGATGAGATGATAGTCGTGAATCCAGACGATATCGTCGGGTCTGAGCAAGGGCGACAGGGCCGCCGCAAACTGGCGGTTGACCGCGCGATAGCCTTGATAATCCTCGCGCGAATACTCCATGAGGCCCAGTCGAGAGTGAAATAGCGGCCACAGCGAGCTGTTCGCGAAACCGACATAGAAGCGGCGGTAATCCTCGGCGCCGAGATCGATCGTGGCAAGGGTCACGGCGCGGCGCTGCGTCAGTGCCGGCATGCGGCCGGTTTCCGCCGCGATCTGACCCGACCAGCCAAACCACAGTGTCTCCTGCTTCAAGGCCTCATCGAGAGCAACGGCGAGGCCGCCCGACTGCTGGTTCCGATCGCCATAGGCCGGGACGCGGTTCGAGACGATTACGAGGCGCGCCACGGCCCCTCCTCCCAGCTTACGCTGAGCTTCAATGCCGAATGGATCAGGCCGACAAGGGAGTAAGTCTGCGGAAAGTTGCCCCACAATTCGCCGGTTTTCGGCGCAACGTCCTCGCTGAGAAGCCCGACGTGATTGCGCAGGGCGAGTATGCGTTCGAATAGCGCCAGCGCTTCGTCGCGACGCCCGCACCCTGCCAGAGCGTCAATGTACCAGAAGGTACAGATGATGAAGGCGGTCTCGGGCTCGCCGAAATCATCGGCGTCGGTGTAGCGCATCATCAGCCCGTCGCGCAGCAGTCCCCTCTCGAGCGCTCCCAGCGTCTGGCGGAATCGCGGATCGTCATAGCTGACAATCCCGATTTCGGGCATGAGCAGCAGCGCGGCATCGAGCTCGCTGCCGCCGAAGCTTCCCGCGAAGTGATTGCCCGCCGTGTTCCACGCCCGGGCCAGAATCTCCTTCTGCAGGCCATCGGCCAAAGCGAGCCACCGGGCGCCTTCCTCGGGCTCGCCGACCTTGATGGCGATATAGCCGAGGCGGTGTACGGCCGCCCAGCACATGGCGGCCGAGAAGGTATGCGCCCGCGTCCGCCCGCGATATTCCCAGATGCCGGCGTCGGGCTCGAGCGCACTTTCGGCCGCGAGCGTCCCGATGCGCTTGATGCGATGATAAAGATCGGCGTCGGCGATTTTCGGCAATCGCCGGTCCCAGAACATCTGCGCCGCAGCCATGATGACAGAACCATAGATGTCATTCTGTCGCTGGCCATGGGCAGCATTGCCTATGCGCACCGGGCCCATGCCGCGAAATCCGGCAAGCGCCGGAGCCGTATGTTCATCGAGCGAGACGGAGGGCACGATCGGGTAAAGCGGCGCAAGAACATTGCTGTCGGTCAGCAATACGCAATCGAGCAGGTAGGTGATGAAGTTCTCCATCGTGGTCGTGGCGCTCAGGCGATTGAGCGAATTCACCGTGAAAAAGGCATCGCGCAGCCAGCAGAATCGGTAGTCCCAGTTGCGGCCGCTTCCGGCCGACTCGGGCAGCGAGGTGGTGAGCGCCGCCATGATGGCGCCGGTGTCTTCATAGCTGCAGAGCTTGAGGGTGATCGCGGCGCGGATCACCGCATCCTGCCAGTTGAACGGAATGGCGAGATCGCGCACCCAGTCGCGCCAATAACCGACGGTATCATCATAGTAATCGCGCATGACGCGGTCGATGCGATCGGGCAGCGGCTCATCGCTGCCGAGCGCGAAGGAGACGGTGCGATCGAGAAGGAACGATACTTCGTCGCTGATGTAGGAGACCGGGATATCGGCATTGAGCCGGACGACGCCGGTATCGCTGGCATAGCGCAGATGATAGCTGCCGAAGGTGACGGCCGGCTTCTGCGCGCCATAGCTGAAGGTCGGCCTGACCCGGATCGTGATCCGGCAACGGCCGCCCATGGGCTCGATGCGGCGCATGATGAGCGGCTGGCGCACGATGCGGCCGTCGCGCTTGAAGCGCGGCGCAAAGTCGGTGATGCGGATACCGGAGCCGTCGGCGCAGGTCAGCACCGTTTCGAGGATTGCGGTATTGCGCAGATACTTCTGGCGCGCCCCGGTCATATTCTCGAGTTCAACGTCCATGAAACCTGCGGGCGGCGAATCGCCGTTCACGAGCGCGTTGAAGATGGGATCGCTGTCGAGGCGCGGAAAGCAGAACCAGACGTGGCGACCGACGGGATTGACGATGCTCGCCACCGAGCAATTACCGATCACGGCAAGGTCCATCTGGCTCATCAGGAATTCTCCGGGCCGAGTGTGGAAAAGCTCTTGAGCCATTCACGGACCCGCGCCGGGCGGCTGCCGAATGCCTTCGCCATGTGAAGGCCATGTCCGCCCATGCGGCTGACCACGGCGATCGCCGCTTCATCGGCGATGTCGTCGCCGATGAACACCGGAATGCGGCCGGCGAAAGGAGGCTGCGTCATGAGGAATTTCACGGCACTTGCCTTGCCGATGTCGCGATGACGGATCTCCCAGGCCATCTTGGCGGGAAAGATCGCATATTCCGGATGGGCGGCGATCAGCTCATCGCCAAGCCGGCGGGCGGCTTCCGACAGATCGGGCGCCAGGCGGTAGTGAAGCGTGATGCCCGACAGTTTGCGTTCGACAACCAGCGCCGGATAGTCGGCAGCGAAGCGATCAAGGGCGGCATCCCAGCCGGCGGGCCACTCGGAGGCCTCGAGCGCAGGTCGATCGCCGGGCAGGCGGCGGATCGCGCCATGCTCGCCCACGAAGACGAGGCCGGCGGAGCCCAGATAGCGATCAAGGGCGGAGAGCGGCCGCCCCGACACGATGGCTACTGCCCCGCCCAGAAGATCGCACACCCGACGCAGATCGCGCGGCAGGTCGGGCGGAACGACTATCGCGTCCGGAGCCGGCGCGATATCGACCAGCGTCCCGTCGAAATCGAGAAACACGGCCATATCGTGCCGCGGATGCGGAATCGCCTGGTCAGTCAAACTTTCTCCAGCGGCATCCTGTGCCGTTTCGGTTGCGTCAGCCACGCGACCTCCCGGATTGGAAGTGTAAAGCGCGCAAGAACCGGTTTGGTTCCCGCGCTTCGCAATTAATCGGGCGAGTTTAACGTGAAGAGTGGGCGGTCGCCATCCTTGATGGCCAGCGCGCCACGACAAGGTCCTGATCGATGATCAACCAGGATCGCGGGTCACCCGGCCTATTCCCTTTGCCGCAGGATTGTCCAGGCGATCGCTCCGATGATCGTGAGAATGACGAATATGACACCGATCGCGTTGATGACCGGCGTGAGGCCGAAGCGGAAGCGGGAGCCGATTTCCGTGACGAGCGTCCAGTCGCCGCCGATCGCAAATACCGTGGTATTGTAGTTTTCTATCGACTGGAGAAAGCCGATAACCGCCGCAGTCGCGATGGTCGGCATCAGGAATGGCAGCGTCACGCGCCTGAACAACAGCCACGGCGAGGCGCCAAGATCGAGGGCCGCCTCTTCCAGCGTCCGGTCCTGTCTCTGAAGCCGCGCCATGAACATCAACATCGAATAGGAGGCGATGAATGTCGCCTGAGCCGTACCAGCGAGGAGCAGGCCGCCCGCGACGCCGAAGTTCCGCCAGAACACCAGGGTGGAGATGCCGAGAATGATCCCCGGCGTCAGGATGGGGCTTACCAATACGCCGTAGAGAATTCCGTTGTAGCGGCCTTCAACGCGGGTCAGCAGCAGCGCGCCGGCGAGTCCCAGCGGAATGGCGGCGGCAATCACGCCCAGCCCGATCAACACCGAATTGACCAGGCCGGCGAGAATGCGCTGGTCATCGGCCAATGCGCCGAACCATTTGAGCGTCCAGCCTTGCCATTGCGTGATCGAAGGTTGTGGATAGGTATTGAATGCCGCGAGCGACATCACCAGAAGGGGCGCGAAAAGATAAACGAAGAAGAGCACAAGATAGGCGCCAAGGAGCAGTTCGGACCATTTTCGCCCGGATGCGGAAATTTTGCCGACGGGCGTCCGGCCTATCGCTGCCGCAGTGCTCACGCCCGCCCCCTAGCGCGCGATCTCGCGGATGCCGACGCCGAACATCCGCATCACCAGGAAAATGAAGACGAGGCACGCGACCAGGAGCGTGAATGCGTAGGCGGCGCCGATATTCCAGTTGTTGGCATCGAAGAACTGCCGGTAGATCAACTGCGAGAACCAGTCGCCACCCTGCCCGCGTGTCATGATCTGGGGCACGGAGTAAGAACCGGCGCTCAGCATGAAGGTCATGATGCACCCGACCGCAATGCCGGGCTTGGCATGGGGAATCGCGACCCGCCAATGGATGCGCGCCGTGGCGGCGCCGAGATCGCGGGCCGCGTCGAGCTGGTTGCGGTCCAGCGTTTCCAGCGTGTTGTAGATGGGGAAGACCATAAAAAGAATATAGGCATAGATCATGGCGGCGAAGACCGCTCCGGGCGATTGCAGGAAGGGAATTGCCGTGCCCTTGCTGAAGTCGACCAGGCCCATCCATGCGAGGGCGGAGTTGATCACGCCCTGATAGTCCAGAATCATGAGCCAGGCGTAGATGCGAAGCAGTTCGTTGATGGCATAGGGCACGACCAGCCCCAGCATCAAAAGGGCTGCCTTCTCCCCGGTAAAGACCTGGGCGGCGGCAAAGGCGATGGGGTAGCAAACGATCAGGGCGAGTACCGTGACCAATGCGGAGAAGAACATCGTCTTGACGAAGATGCCAAAATGCAGCGCGCTCATGCGCGTGTAGTTGGCGAAGCCGTAAACCCGCCTGGCGCTCACTTCCTTCGATTCGAGCTCGGCGATTTCACTTCGTTTGGATTCGATCTCGGCGGTTATCTTTGCCTTTTCATCATCGCCTGCCGCGGCGAGGTCGAGTTCGAGCACGCCGATATCGTTGTAGAGTGCATCGATGCGCAGCGTGACTGCCGCGGCATCCCCGCTCTTTTCCGTCCACCACAGCGAGTTATGAAGCATCGCAATCTGCGGCACGAGAATCATCGCCAGGACCCAGAAGAGGACCATGAGGCAGATGATGGCGGTCAGCGTCCGGCCGTAGATCGCAAGGAGATTGCGCAAGGCTCAGCGCTCCACGGCCAGCGGGCCTGGCGGAAGCGCCTGGGCATCGACGGCATTGAATCCCACACTCAGACTCTCGCCGATCTTTCGCGCCACGCTTTCATCGGCATTGGTCACCTGGGCCAGCAGGCGCTGGCCGGTTTCGGTGGCAATTTCCAATTGCAGATAGGCGCCTTCGAGCTCGCGACGCACGACTTTTCCGGAAATGCGGTTTTCGACAGTGGGAGGAGGATCGAGGCGGATGCGCTCGGGCCGCACGAAGATCAAGGTTTCCTGTCCCGCAGCCACGCCATCGGTCTTGCGCGCCCGCAAAGGGCCGAGCGGACTGTCAACCGAGAGATGTCCGTTCACGGCGCTGGTCACACGGCCATGCAGGACATTGTTGGCGCCCACAAAGGTCGCCACGAAGGCGGAGGACGGACGGCCGTAAAGCTCTTCCGGAGTCGCGATCTGCTCGATCCGTCCCTGGCTCATCACCGCGATCCGATCGGACATGGTGAGGGCCTCTCCCTGATCGTGGGTAATGTAGATGAAGGTGATCCCGACGCGCTGCTGGATGGCGCGCAGTTCGGCGCGCATGTGATGCCGCAGCTTGAGATCGAGCGCGGACAGCGGCTCGTCCAGCAACAGCACTGAAGGCTCCACCGCGAGGGCGCGCGCGATCGCCACCCGCTGCTTCTGGCCGCCCGAAAGCTCGCCCGGCCGCTTCATCTCATGGCCGCCGAGCGCCACAAGGTCGAGCAGTTCCCCGGCCCGCCTGCGGCGCTCCGCCACCCGCATGCCCCGGGCTTCCAGCCCGAATGCGACGTTCTCCCAGACCGTCATGAGAGGAAACAGCGCCAGATTCTGGAATATCAGCGCGGTCGGCCGCTGCGCCGGGCCAACCCCCGTCATCGGCGTTCCGCCGATGAGCACGGTGCCCTCAGTCGGCTCCAGAAATCCCGCCACCATCTTGAGAATGGTGGTCTTGCCGCAGCCGGAGGGACCCAGGATGGAGAAAAACTCGCCGGCATTGACCATGAGGTCGGTCTTGTGAACCGCGGTGAAGTCGCGAAAGCGCATCGCGACTCCCCGAAGTTCCACTGCCTTGCCGAGCATCTCGCTGCTCATGCCGGGCGCAACCGATGTCACCTGACCGCCAAGATTCAGACGTTGGTCAGCTTCTCGACAAATTCGCCGCGCAGGCGCGAGAAGAATTCGGTCTGAGCCGGCCACCACCAAAGATTGTCAATCGCCGCCTGGTCCGGATAGGCCATCTGGAAGCCGGCCAGCGCCTTCTCGTTCAGAAACGCCTCGGCGCCGACGGCGGCGCTGTTGTAACCGGTACGATTGGCGAAAGTAGCGCCCATCTCCGGCGACAGAAGGTGATTGATGAAGGCATAGGCGCCATCGGGATTGGCGGCGCCGCTCGGAATGGCGATCGTGTCCATCCAGGCGAGGCCGCCTTCCTTCGGCATCGTGTAACGCCATTTAGAAGACACATCGCGGTTCAGCAGGATGCCGGTCGTATCCCAGGTCTGGCCGATATTGCAGCCGGCGTCGGTGAAGGCCGAAGTTGCCTCGGTGGCATTGTTCCACCAGGCATTGATACTCTTCCGGTGCTCCATGGCGAATCTCGTGGTGGCTTCGAAGACGCGCTTGCAGTCTTCCTCCGACTTGACGAGATCTATGCCGCGATCGGTCTTCACGATGCCGGCGGCGTCGAGATAGAGCGCGAGGCTGACCAGGACGGACTTCTGGCGAACCGCCGCCTTGGCTTCCGGTGCGAAGAGATCGCCGTATGAAATCGTGCCGTAGCCCAGATTGGGGAATTGCTCGGCGTTCCAGGTGATGGCCTCGGTGCCCCAATCGAACGGAACGAGGTAGCGCTTGCCGCGGTAGGCCGCGCCAAGCTTCAGAGAGCTGCGCCACATCGCAGGGATTACCTGCTCCACCTTGAGCTTGGCTTCATCGATCGGCGCGAGCAGTTCGTTGGCATAATAGATCGGGCCGGTGTCGACAGAGGGGAAGAGAATGTCGAAGTCCTTGCCGCCGCTGGCCTTGAGCTTGTTCTGCGCTTCTTCATTGGAGCCGAAGCTCGAGAGCTGAACCTTGATGCCGGTCGCATCTTCGAAGCGCTTGACGATGCCGTCCTTCTCGAACGCCTCCATGTAATCGCCCCAGGCGAAGACATTGAT
>JAEUMG010000006.1 GCA_016793355.1 Hyphomicrobiales bacterium | reverse complement strand
TCTGGGGCCATCTGGCTGCGGTAAGACGACGCTCCTGCGGATTGCGGCCGGGATCGAGCGCGCGCAGGCGGGCAGGGTGCTGATTGACGGGGTTGAAGTGGCCGGGCCCAGCGCATTCGTCCCACCCGAAAAGCGCGGTGTGGGCCTGATGTTCCAGGACTTCGCGCTGTTTCCGCATCTGACGATCATCGAGAATGTCGCGTTTGGTCTGAAGGCCCTGAAGCGGAACGAGGCCCTCGCGGAAGCAGAAAAGGCATTGAGCCGCGTGGGTCTCGCGCGTTACGCCGGGGCTTACCCGCATGCCCTGTCCGGGGGCGAGCAACAGCGCGTCGCCCTAGCGCGCGCCATCGTGCCCCGCCCGCAGGTCATGCTGATGGATGAACCCTTTTCGGGCCTCGACCAGCGCCTGCGGGAGAGCGTGCGCAGCGAGACGCTCGCGCTTCTTAAGGAGACGCGGGCGACGTCGATGCTGGTCACGCATGACTCATCGGAAGCGATGGCCATGGCCGACCGCATCCTGCTGATGCGCCAGGGCCGTCTTATCCAGACCGGCACGCCGCAAGAACTTTACCAGCACCCTGTTGATGCTGCCGCGGCACGTTTCTTCAGTGACATGAACGAGCTGACTGGCACGGTCAGCAATGGCCGTGCGGAGACGCCGCTCGGCAGCTTTCTGGCGCCCAATTGCGCGATCGGTGACAGCGCCCTGGTGCTGATCCGGCCGCAGGCCTTCGAATTGGCCAGGAACGGCGTCGGCATCGAAGGATTTGTGCTTGCTTCGCACTATCTGGGCGATGTGACCCTGAGCACCGTCCTCTTCAAGGGTGTCGAAGACCCCCTGGTGGTACGCACCGCGGCGCGAGACGCCCCAAGGCAGGGCAAAAGCGAGCAATTTTCGATCGATACCAGCCAGGTTTTTGTCTTCCCAAACGGGGGTGGCAATCCTAACTAAGCCTTAAGCTGCCGTTTGTTGCGGGCCTGAACCCTTTCTGCGATAGTGCCGGCCACCTCAAGGGGCCCGGACCGGGTCCGTCGAAGTTTCAAGGAGATCTCAATGGGTTCGTTTTCCATCTGGCACTGGCTGATCCTGATCCTGGTGGTGCTGTTGCTGTTCGGGCGGGGCAAGATTTCCGATCTCATGGGCGACATGGCCAAGGGCATCAAAAGCTTCAAGAAGGGGCTTGCCGACGAGCCCGACGCGGAAGCCGCCGAGAATGCGAAGTCCATCGAGCAGAAATCTGCCGAATCCGCCAAGGCGGAGCCTGAAAAGGCCAAGAGCTGAGGCATCGGGCGCAGGCTCGTTAAGCGCGGCCGGGCCCGGAGGGCTCCATGTTTGATTTTGGTCTTGGCTATACCGAGCTGGTGGTCATCGCGCTGGTGGCGATCATCGTCATCGGCCCGAAGGACTTGCCGCGCGTGCTCCGCGGACTCGGGCGGATGATGAACAAGATGCGCGGCATGGCCCGTGAATTCCAGGGGCATATGGATGCCGCGATGAAAGAAGCCGGCCTCGATGAGGTCAAGCGCGACCTGCAGTCGCTCAAGAATCCGGTCAGTGCCGTCAAGGACAGCGTCGTGTCCGAACTGAACAAGCAGGACGAGAGCTTCAAGAAATACTTCGGCACGCTGAATGACGCCGCCAAGCCGGCACCGTCCGGCGCGTCCGATACGACCCGGGCCATCGCCGGGACGCCGGCTCCCTCAGCGGAGCCACCCGCAGCTGCGGCGAAAGCTGACGGAGAGCCGGCCGATCTGAAGCAGGCATCCTAGGGACTGCGGCGTGACTCAGCAGGAAATCGACGCAACCGAAGCGCCATTGCTCGATCATCTGATCGAATTGCGGCGCCGTCTGATCTACTGCGTGATCGGCCTCGTCGCCGCCTTCATCGTCAGTTTTGCCCTTTCGACCTATATTTTCAATCTGCTCATCCTGCCGTTCAAATGGGGGACGGGACGGTCCGTCGACCTCATTCAGACCGAGCTTCTCGGCTTCTTCTTCGTCAAGCTGAAGATCGGCTTTTTCGGCGCGATATTCGTGACCTTTCCCCTAATCGCAATCCAGATCTACAAATTCGTGGCGCCCGGTCTCTATGCGAATGAGCGCAATGCCTTCCGGCCATATCTGATAGCGACTCCGATCTTCTTTCTGCTGGGGGCGGCGCTCGTCTATTTCGGCCTGCTGCCGGTCGCGATCAGCTTCTTTTACAGCCTGGTCGAAGGCACGGGTGGCGATGGCCAGGCGCAGGTCCAGCTCATGCCGGATGTCAGGTCCTATCTCGACTTCGTCATGATGCTGATTCTGGCCTTCGGTCTGTGCTTCCAGTTGCCGGTGATCCTGACCCTGCTCGGCCAGATCGGTGTCGTGAGCTACGAGCAGCTCAAGAGCGGGCGGAAATTCGCGATCGTCGGCGTCTTCGCGATTGCCGCGATCCTGACCCCGCCGGACCCGATTTCGCAGATCGCCATGGCTGTGCCGCTGATCGGGCTTTATGAGATTGCGGTGCAGGCAGTCCGTTTCTTCGAGAAGCGCCGGGCCGCCGCCGAAGCCGCCAAGGACGCGGCGACCCTTTAGCCAACGCCGTCACTTGGCGCGGCGGGTTTCGCGCCCTATAGGGGTGGCCGAAACGGGACCTTTCTCATGCATGACATCAAGCTCATCCGCGACGATCCGGAGGCTTTCGATCGCGGACTCACCCGGCGCGGGCTTCCACCCATGGCCGCTGCCCTGATCCGCCGCGACGAGGCACGCCGGGACTGGACGCAGAAGCTCCAGGAAGCGCAGGCGCGCCGCAATGCGGCCTCGAAGGAAATCGGGGATGCCATGAAATCCGGCGACAAGGCGCGGGCCGAGGCGCTCAAGGCCGAGGTTGCGGCGCTCAAGGATATCATCGCCGACAGCGAAGCGCGGGAGCGCCAGGTCAGCGACGAGCTCAATGCCGATCTTGCGGCCATTCCCAATATTCCCCAGGACGATGTCCCGGACGGGGCGGATGAGCACGGCAATGTCGAGATCCGCCGCCATGGCGAGCCGCGCAAGTTCAGTTTTGCGCCGAAGCAGCATTTCGAGATCGGCGAAGCGCTCGGGCTCATGGATTTCGAGACGGCCGCCAAGCTTTCCGGCGCGCGCTTTGTCGTCCTCAAGGGGCAAATGGCGCGCCTGGAGCGGGCGCTTGCGAGCTTCATGCTCGATCTTCATACCGCTCCAGACAATGGCAAGACCGGTGGTTACACGGAGGTCAACCCGCCACTTCTGGTGCGCGACGAAACAATGTTTGGCACCGCGCAACTGCCGAAGTTTCGCGACGATCAGTTCAGCGTCAGCGGCGGGTTGTGGCTGATCCCGA
>JAEUMG010000399.1 GCA_016793355.1 Hyphomicrobiales bacterium | reverse complement strand
CGGGTCCATCTTTGTGAAGGGGATGGCCGGTGTGGCAGGCAGGTCGATCTCTTCGTCCTGATAGAGATTCCAGTATTTGGCGCGCGCTGCATAGGGGTCGTGGGGATGCGTGAAGGACGCCATCAGACAAAACGGTGTGCCGGCTTCATAGCGTGCAAAATCAAAGATGCGGCGCACGGCCAGAAACGCCACCTCGTCGTCGAATTCGAGCTGGTTGGTCATCTCGGCGATGCCGGCCTGCTTGGTGGACGTCATATTATGGTACCACCAGTCGATGCGCTCATCTTTCAAGCGCCAATCGGGCGTCCAGCCGAAGTCGGCAGGATAGATGTCGGTTGTCAGTCTCTCTTCCAGCCCATGAAGCTGATCGGGGCCGACGAAGTGCATCTTTCCCGAAAGGCAGGTGCGATAACCGCGCAAGCGCAGATAATGGGCCCAGGTCGGGATGGCGGAGGGAAATTCCGCGGCATTGTCGTAGACGCCGGTGCGTGACGACAGGAGCCCGTTCATAATGGTCGCACGGGCAGGTGCGCAGAGGGGACTATTGCTGTAGGCATTCTCGAAGACAACGCCTTCGCGCGCCAGCCGAGATATATTTGGTGTCCGGACGATTTTGTGCCCATAGACCGGCAGAAACGCTGCCGCGAGCTGATCGGCGAGAATGAAGAGGATATTCGGTTGCTTCTGGGACATGCCGCAAGTCTAGCTGATGGAAGAGCAGGCCGGCATGTGTGAACGTCGCACGACGGCGGAAAAACGACCAGCCCGGGGCCTCGTCGCGCTGGCTCTGATCGCCGCCATCACGCTATATCGCTACACGTTCTCGGCTCTCTTGGGCCGCCAGTGCCGATTCCTTCCGACGTGCTCCGAATACGCGAGTGAAGCCATCCAGATCCACGGTGCCTGGCGTGGCATGGTGCTGGCCTTGGGGCGATTCTTGCGCTGCAATCCGTGGGGAGGTGAGGGATTTGACCCCGTCCCGAAGGCGACCCAAGGCAAATGGTGGCAGGTTCGCAGGATCGCGGCATCGCGAACGCAGCCATCGGAATAGAAAGAGCGCCGGGGCGTCAGACCGCGGCGTTCGAGTGGGTGCCCGGATTTTTCTGTCGTTACCAGATGAGACCGTTGAAATTGTAGACGAGCGCGGCCCTGACGAAATGTACGTTGTCGAGGGTCAGGTCGAGCGTGCCGCCCGAGCCCAAGCCGTCGTACAGCCCGAACTTCTCGGTGCCGAAGTCGCCATAGAGATACTCGAGTCGCCCGCTCAGGCCGGTATCCCACAACATGGTCTCGACGCCGCCACCCACTACCCAACCGCTGTAGGTATTGGTGTCTGAATCGTGGATCGAGAAGGGACCCACGAGCGCGTCGAGTTTCGCATCCAACCAGCCATAACCGCCGGTGGCATAAATCAGTGTGTTCATGTCGCCCGGCGAAACGCCGATACGGGCGCGAATCGTGCCGACTCCGTCAAAGCTCAACTCGGTCGCTTCGGCGGGGTCGCGATTCTGGGCGGTCTGGCCGCCCCAGCCGTAATCGGCCTCGACACCGAGGACGAAGCCGTCAAAATCGTAATTGAAGCCGCCCAGAACGCCGGCATAGCCGCCGGTACCGCTCATTTCCGGGTCATAGTCGTAGTCATAATGGCCTTCGACAAAGGTTCCGCCGCCGAAGATGCCGAGATAGGGACCGGTCCATGTCGGAGCCGGAGCAGGCACGTCGGCTGCGTGAGCGAAGGTGGTAGCGGCAAGCATCGCTGCGAGGCTGAGTGATAAGCAAAGCGCCGTCTTTTTCATGATCCTGACCCGGAGAGGTGTTGCGTTTCTGTCCGGGTCGACAATCGGAAATTAAGGTTAACGAATCCTTACCGGGCGGCGAGAAAACGATCGCGTGGAGGTTGCAATCTTTGCCGGCTAAAGCCTTGATTAGAATCGGAAATCGACGCCCATGCGGATCGATTGAAAGCTTGGCGCGGCCTTGAAGTAGCTGTCATCGGAGAGGCTGCTGCCGATCTCCTTCTTGCCGAGATCGGTATAGAGATACTCTATCTTTGCACTCGAATTCGCCGAGAATCCCCATTCGACGCCGGCGCCGGCAGTCCAACCCGTTGCCGTATGGCTGTCACTCAAGTTGATGGTGGCTGCAGCATCGTCGACTGTGTGGACCTTATAGTGCATTCCTCCAAGAGCAAGACCGCCAGTTCCGAAAATCATAATATTGTCAATAGCATAGCCCGTGCGCAACCGGACCGTGCCGAGCCAGTCGACGGCGCCCTTGGAAGTGAATTCGACTCCGTCTGCAGCCTGCTTGTCCGAACCGACGATGTCGGTGAGCTGCAGATCGGCTTCGGCGCCAAGGACCCACTTGCCGGCCTGCCAATTGGCGCCAAGCTGGGCGCCGCTAAAGAGTCCGTTCAAATCGCGCCATCCGGCCTTATCGTCGAAGCCGGGCTTCAGGCGGATCGTCTCATCGCCGGCAAAGCCTTCACCGCCATTCAGGCCGATGAAGAAACCGCTCCAATCATAAACCAGCGGTGGTTCCGCAACCATGTCCGCGACATCCGCTGCCCGAACTGGCTGCAAGCCGCACACAAGGAGCATGCCGACGAGGCAAACCCTTCGTGAGAACATCCCGCACCCCGAACGCGAAACCACCACCGCCCGCCCCTATAGTAGGAAGATTAATGGCGGCCGCAAGAGCGTATTGACCATGCTCTGCCGCGGTGCGATAAGGCCGCCGCCCGTGCTCAGATCAAGGGCAATGTTTTCAATGGTTTAGCTTACCTGCGCGGTGTGCAGGAGTGAGCTGGAGGGTTTGCTATGATAAATGTGACTTTCTCCGATGGTGCGTCTCGCCAGTATGAGGCCGGCACCACCGCAGCGCAGATCGCCGGGTCGATCGCCAAGTCCCTCGAAAAAAAGTCGGTTGCGGCGCTGGTCAATGGCCGGCTCGCCGATCTTTCCGATCCGGTGCCCGATGGCGCGACGGTGAAATTCGTGACCCGCGACGATCCGGAAGCCCTGGAACTGATCCGCCATGATGCAGCCCATGTCTTGGCCGAGGCGGTCCAGGAGCTTTATCCGGGCACGCAAGTGACCATCGGCCCCGTGATCGAGAACGGTTTTTACTATGATTTTCAACGGGATACGCCGTTCACGCCGGAGGATTTCCCGGCCATCGAAAATAAGATGCGCGAGATCATCGCGCGCGATGCGAAATTCACCAAAGAAGTCTGGTCGCGCGACCAGGCCAAGGACGTGTTCCGCTCGAAGGGCGAGAAGTTCAAGGTCGAACTGATCGACGCCATCCCCGAGGACCAGGAGCTCAAAATCTACAGGCAGGGTCAATGGTTTGACCTCTGCCGCGGGCCGCACATGACGTCGACCGGCAAGGTCGGCAATGCCTTCAAGCTCATGAAAGTGGCCGGCGCCTATTGGCGCGGCGATTCCAATAATCCAATGCTGACAAGGATTTACGGAACCGCCTGGGCCAATGAAAAGGACCTGCAGGCCTATCTCACAGCACTCGAGGAGGCCGAGAAGCGCGATCACCGCCGCCTGGGCCGCGAAATGGACCTCTTCCATTTCCAGGAAGAGGGGCCGGGCGTCGTCTTCTGGCACCCCAAGGGCTGGACCATGTTCCAGGCCCTCATCGCCTACATGCGGCGGCGATTAGCCCAGGACTATCAAGAGGTTAACGCGCCGCAGATGCTCGACAAAGTGCTTTGGGAAACCTCCGGGCACTGGGGCTGGTATCGCGAGAACATGTTCATGGCGCGCTCGGCGGGCGATGAAACCGAGGATGATCGTATCTTCGCAATCAAGCCGATGAATTGCCCGGGCCATATCCAGATCTTTAAGCACGGCCTCAAATCCTATCGCGATCTGCCGATCAGGCTTGCGGAATTCGGCGCGGTGCATCGCTATGAACCGTCCGGCGCCCTGCACGGCCTGATGCGTGTCAGGGGCTTCACGCAAGATGACGCGCACATCTTTTGCACCGAAGAGCAGCTTGCCGAAGAGTGCTTGAAAATCAACGAGTTGATCCTCTCGGTCTATGCCGATTTCGGCTTCGAGGACGTCGTCGTCAAACTCGCGACCCGGCCTGAAAAACGCGTCGGGACGGATCAAATGTGGGATCACGCGGAAGCGGTGCTGAGCCGCTTGCTTGAAAAAATCGCTGCCGAATCAGGGGGAAGGATCAAGACCGGGATCAATCCGGGCGAGGGCACCTTCTACGGGCCGAAATTCGAATACACGCTGCGCGATGCGATCGGGCGGCAGTGGCAATGCGGCACGACGCAAATCGACTTCAACCTCCCCGAGCGGTTTGGCGCCTTCTATGTCGATGCCGACGGGCAGAAAAAGATGCCGGTCATGGTGCACCGGGCGATCTGCGGTTCGATGGAGCGCTTCACCGGCATCCTGATCGAGCATTTCGCCGGGCATTTTCCCTTATGGTTGGCACCTTTACAGGTGGCGGTCGCGACAATCGTGTCGGATGCCGATGGCTATGCGGATGAAGTTCGCGCCAGGCTCGCACTGGCCGGGCTTCGCGCCGAGACCGACCTTCGCAATGAGAAGATCAACTACAAGGTGCGGGAGCATTCGCTTGCCAAGGTGCCGGTGATGCTGGTGATCGGCAAGCGCGAGATGGAGGAGGGGACGGTGAATGTCCGCCGGCTCGGAAGCCAGCAGCAGACGTCGTTGAAGCTCGCCGATGCGATCGCGCAACTGAGCGCGGAAGCGACTCCACCCGACATGTTGCGTGCACAAAAAGCGGCTGCCTAGCGTTCGAAACACGCGTTTGGGAGGCCGTTTTTCGCATTCTTAGCGACACGATTCTGGCAACTTCGCGCGCGCGATTTTCATTGAACGGGCGTTCATTCTGTCGTTCTGCAGAATGAAAGAACGTTGCTACTTGGGCGTGTGACGCTACTACG
The DNA here is from genome assembly GCA_016793355.1 of Hyphomicrobiales bacterium. GTDB lineage: Bacteria > Pseudomonadota > Alphaproteobacteria > Rhizobiales > Aestuariivirgaceae > JAEUMG01. Next base: position 1,763 of record JAEUMG010000399.1, on the reverse strand, counting down.
TCGCAAGCCCGAGTTCGCGTTTGCGGCGGGTGGCCCAGGCGCCGATGAGGCGCTCGGCGATGATGCCGATGAAGGCGATGCCAAGGCCTGCAATGAGGCCGCGTCCGGTGTCTGCGCCGGGCAGCGCCTTGTAGATTTCCTGGCCGAGATCGCGCGAGCCGATCAGCGCGGTGATCGCCACCATGGCGAGCGCCATCATGATCGTCTGGTTGATGCCAAGCAAAATCTCCGGAAAGGCGATCGGCAGTTCGACCTTCCACAGGCGCTGGCGCGGCGTCGTCCCCGAGGCAATCGCGGCCTCGATGGTGGCGGCGGCGACGCGCTTGAGCCCCAGATAGGTGTAGCGGATGGTGGGCACCGAGGCATAGGCGAGCATGGCGATCACGTTCGACAGATCGGAAGTCTGGAACAGCATGATCACCGGGATCAGGTAGATGAAACTCGGGAAAGTCTGGAGCGTATCGCAGATGGTCATGAGGACGCCGGCGACACGTTCGTTTCGCGACGCCCAGACGCCCAATGGCATGCCGATGATGATGCTGAGGATGGTGGCGCCGGTGACGAGATAGATCGTCAGCATCAGGGGAATCCAGAAGCCCGTCACAAGCAGGAAGCCGAAGAGCCAGACAGGCAGCAAGGCGAGGCGCCAGCCGCCAAGCCGCCAGCCAATGACCGAAAGCGTGCCGATGATGGCGGGCCACGGCAGCCACAGATAGAAATCGCGCATCGGCAGCAAGAGCCAGATGGTGATCGTGTCGCGGATCGGCTTGATATAGGCGAAGAGGTTCTTCGATACCCAGCGGACCGCGTCATTGATCGGCGCGCCGAAGGACAAGGTCATGTCCCTGGGCAGGATCGCCAGGGCCGGAAACAGCCTGGCGAGAACGATCGAAACGATCAGCGCCACGATGAAGAGGCTCAGATGCGGGTGGCGGGCGAACCAATTCGCAGTGCGATCGCGATGCACGGGGGCACGTCGCATATAGGCCTGCGTCAGCCGGTCCAGCACGATGGCGATGAGGCTGATGGCGATGCCTTGCTCGACGGCCTTGCCGAGCTGCAATTGCTGGAGCGAGAAGAGCAGTTTCTGGCCGAGGCCGGAGGCGCCGACGAGCGAGGCGATGACGACCATGGCCAGCGTCTGCATGACGACCTGGTTGAGGCCGAGGAGCAGGGCCTGCTGGGCTGCCGGGATCTCGACCTTCCAGAGCGTCTGGCGCGGCGTGCAGCCGGCCATCTGGCCGGCCTCGCGAATATCGGAGGGAACGGTGCGGATGCCCAGAATCGTGCAGCGCGCCATGGGCGGCATGGCAAAGCCGATGGTTGCGAGCATGGCCGGAACCTGGCCGAAGCCGAAGAGCACCACGACAGGGCCCAGATAGGCCATGTGGGGCGTCGCCTGAAGGACGTCGAAGACGACGTTCAGGATTTTCTCGACGCGGGCATTACGGGTGGCCCAGATGCCCATCGAGAGACCCAGCAGTGCCGCGAACGGAACCGCGACGATGACAAGGGAGAGGGTCTGCATGGCATCCGCCCACAGGCCGAAGATCGCCAGGTAGAAACTGCACAAGCCGGTGAGGAGCGCGATGCGCCGGCCGCCCACCCAGTGGCCGAGAATCGTCGCGCCGGCGACGATCGCGATCCAGGGAAGCGGCGGCCATTTCCAGGCCAGCACGCCGCGAAAGAGCAGGGCTTCGACCAGAGCCAAAGGCTGAGACAGGAGCCAGGAGATGAAGCGGGTGACGGGTTTTGCGTAAGAC
>JAEUMG010000383.1 GCA_016793355.1 Hyphomicrobiales bacterium | reverse complement strand
CATGCGCTGCTGGCGCAAGCGCAGGCGGTGCGGGAGCTTGGAGCGCAATTGTCGCGCGAGAAGCAGGTCGCTTTGGCTGCGCAGACGGCGGATTCCAAGCGCTTCGCTCTCCGTCGCGCCCTTGCCGGACTCATTGAGCCTGCGGCGTTCCGCCATCACCTGATGAGCGCCCACGCCTTCGCTGACCGGCGCGTCGTGCTCGGGCAGGCTCTTCGCCGCCACGACGCCGGCACCATCGCCAGCGAAGTATTGGTGAAACAGCGCGTCGAACTCGGCATGACGTTCGGGTGGCGGCGCCAAGGTCGCATGCGCGGCGCGATGCAAGCGCCGCAGGTTCAAGGGCGCGAGCAAGGGTGCAGACGCCATGAAGGCGAGCGCCTGGTCGCCGCCAATCGTGAAGCGATGATCGCGCAGGCCTTGCGGGAATTCGAGAAGGGCCCTCGCGGCTTGCGGAAAGGTATCGACCGTCACCGCACCGCACCGGCGATGAGGTCCGCAAGATCGTCGCGCACCAAAGCAAGATCATCCTCTTCCTTGAGCGCCACGCCGATCGAGCGGCGCAAGGCATCATCGAGGGAAGCTCCCTGCGACTTGAGGATATCCGCGGCGGTCGCCCATTCGACCGCCTCGGAAATGCCCGGCCGCTTGATGAGCGCCAGATTGCGCAGGGCCTGGACCGCATTTACCGCCGCATGCGCCGCCGCATGCGCGACCTGCGGCGCCCGCAGCATGACGATCCGCGCCTCGGTCTCGCGATCGGGATAGTCGATCCAGTGATAGACGCAGCGCCGCCGCAAGGCCTCGTGAAGATCGCGGGTGCGGTTGGAGGTCAGGACCACGACCGGCGGCATCCTGGCCTTGATCGTGCCGCGCTCGGGGATCGAGATCTGGAAGTCGGAGAGGAATTCGAGCAACAGCGCCTCGAATTCATGATCGGCGCGGTCGATCTCGTCGATCAGCAGCACGCTCCTTTCCGGCGCGCGCAAGGCCGCCAATAAAGGCCGCTCGATCAGATAATCATCCGTATAAAGATCGAGCGAATCCGATTTCTCCTTGCGGATCGCCAGCAGTTGCTTGGGATAATTCCATTCGTAGAGCGCATGCGCGGCATCGATGCCTTCATAGCATTGCAACCGGACGAGCTTTCGCCGCAAGGCCGAGGCAAGCGCCTTGGCCGCCTCGGTCTTGCCGACGCCCGGCACGCCCTCGATCAGCAAGGGCTTGCCGAGTTTCAACGCCAGGAAAGCGGCCGTGCTCAGGCCTTCATCGGCGACATAGGCCTCTCTCGCGAGCGCAGCCGCGAGCGCTTCCGGCGTGCCCGCCGCGTCAGACGGCGATCGTCTCATCGACCGGGAATGGCGTGCGGCTGGCGCAATGGGCGGCGGCATCGTCGCCCGCCGCCTTGCCTTGATCGCTTGCCATGGCGGCGGCGCGGGCTTCGGCCGAGTCGAACCAGATTTCGCTTACCGCATCATAAGGCGCACCCGCGGTTTCCGCCGGCGGCACATTCATGCGATAGCCGCGAATGCCGGGGAGCTTCGCCGCGATCCTGGTGTGCTGGTTCTCGGCCCAGTGTTTGAAATCGGGGAAGCTCAGGTCCTGGCGGCGTTTCAGAAAGATCATGACCTTGTGCATTGGTACTCCGCTGGTTGGGGATTGTCAGGCGGCCTGCGCCTTCAAGGCGCGCAAGACCTTTTCGGGCGTGATGGGCAGCGAGTCGATCCTCACTCCCACCGCGTCGTAAATCGCATTGGCGATCGCCGGGATCGGCGAATTGGCGGTCATCTCGCCGACGCCCTTGGCGCCATAAGGGCCGTCCGGGGCCGGGCGCTCGATGACGACATTTTCGAATTTCGGCAGGTCGCCGGGTCCCGGCATCAGATATTCGTTGAAGTCGACCGGCCCGTGGGCGCGGTCGGGATAATAGGGCTCGGTCGTCTCGTAAAGCGCGTGCGAGATGCCCATCCAGGCGCCGCCGACGATCTGCTGCTCGACCATGCGCGGATTGAGCGCGCGGCCAACCTCATAGGCGCTTTTCAATGAGAGGACCGCGACCTCGCCGGTCTCGGTATCGACCTCGACTTCGGCAACCGTGCAGGCATGGGCATAGCAGGTGGCGGGCGTCATCCTGCCGGTCTCGGGCTCGGGGTATGAACGCGGCTGCAGGAAGATGCCGCGGCCCGATATCGTCCTGCCATGCTTGAAATGGGCGGCGAGCGCGGTCTCGAGCACCGAGATCGATTTGCCGGGGCTGCCCTTGATCTGGATATTGCCTTTGCCGTCGGTCTCGAGATCGGCGGCATTGACCTCCAGCTCCTCGGCGGCGACTTCGAGCAGAACCGCCCTGGCCTCCTTCGCCGCCATGATGATCGCATTGCCGATGCGATGCGTGCCGCGCGAGGCGAATGTGCCCATGCAATGCGGGCCGGTGTCCGTGTCGGCGGTATCGACGATGACATTGTCGGTCGGAATGCCGAGCGTCTCGGCGCAGATCTGCGCCATGATCGTCTTGAGCCCCTGCCCCAGATCGACGCTCGAGAGCGTGACGACGAAGCTGCCCGTGGTCGTCGCGTGAATGAGCGCCTGCGAAGGATCGCCGCCCAGATTCATGCCGGTCGGGTAATTGACGGAGGCCATGCCGCGGCCGCGCTGCTTCGCCATGGCTCAGGCCCCCTTCCTTTGCGACGACATCGCCTTGTAGCGCTCGCCGATGGGCCAATCCGCCAATTGCGCAGCCGCCTGTATGCATTCGACGAGGGCGGCACCGGTGGTTTCCTTGCCGTGGGCCTTCAGGTCGCCGTCGCGATAGGCATTGAGAATGCGGAACTCCATCGGATCCATGCCGATGAGGCGCGCGAGCTTGTCCATCTGCACTTCGAGGGCGAAATCGCCGATCGTCACGCCGAAGCCGCGCATGGCGGATGACGGCGTGCGGTTGGTATAGACGCAATGCGAATCGACCCAGACATTGGGGATCGTGTAGGGGCCCGGCATGTGCGCGGCTGCCTTGGTGGTGCCATAGGGCGAATGCCTGGAATAGGCCCCGGCATCGACATAGAGGCGCACCTTTCGGGCGATGATGCGCCCGTCATTCATCACGCCGTCCTTGATGTAGATGCGCTCGGCGGCGCGCGGCGACGAGACCTGCATCTCCTCTTCGCGGCTGAATTCATACTTGACCGGGCGCCTGGCGAGCATCGCGGCGAGGAACGCGATCGGCTCGACGATGACGTCGACCTTGCCGCCGAAGCCGCCGCCGACGGTTCCGCCGACCAATCGCAATTTGTGGAACGGCGATTTGAGGATGAGCGCGGAATTGTCGAGGGTGAAATAGAGCGCCTGGGTATTTGAATAGCAGGTGAAACGGTCGTTGCTGTCGGGCACGACGATGCAGCCGGTCGTCTCGGTCGGCGCATGTTCGATCGGCGAGGACTGGTACTTCTCCTCGATCACATGATCGGCCGCGGCAAAGGCCTTCTCCACATCGCCATGACGCACGCGGCGGCAGTGATGACCCTCATAGGTGAACCAGTTGCGCCCGTGATACTCGTTGACGAGCGGGGCGCCCGGCTTCAACGCCTCCTCGACATCGAAGACGGCGGGCAATGGCTCGTAGACGACCTTGACCCTGGCGGCGCCTTCGCGGGCGGCGCGCTGGCTGTCGGCCAAAACGGCGACGATCTGCTCGCCCTTGTAGCGCACCTTGTCGAAGGCCAGCACCGGCTCGTCATTGGGCTCGACCTGGATGAGACACAGGATCGTGTAGATGTTGCTCGGAATGTCGGCGGCGGTCAGTACGCGCACGACGCCCGGCACCTTCAAGGCTTTCGAGACATCGATCGACTTGATCCTCGCGTGATGATGCGGGCTCCGCACCATTTTGAGATGCAGGAGGCCCGGAAAATTGCGGTCGGCATAGAATTGCGTGCGGCCGGTGACATGGCCCTGCACGTCCGAGCGCGGCCGTTCGACGCCGACCTCATGCAGCGACTGGTTGCGTTCCTCGGCGAAGTATTTCGAACTGTATTCGAGCATGGTCGATCCTCATGCCGATTTGCGTTTGCCACCGCGCATTTCGGCGGCGGCGGCGAGAATGGCATCGATGATCGGCTCATAGCCGGTGCAGCGGCAGATATTGCCGGAGATGGCGTCGATGACTTCGCCTCGATCGGGGTCCGGATTGCGGTCGAGCAAGGCCTTGGCGGCGATGATCATGCCCGGCGTGCAGAAGCCGCATTGCGCGGCAAATCCATCCATGAAGGCGCGCTGCAGCGGATGCAGCGTGCCATTGTCGCTCACGCCTTCGAGTGTCGCCACCGATTTTCCTTCGCAGCGCGCCGCAAGCACTAGGCAGGAAAGCTGCGGCGCGCCGTTAATGAGGACAGTGCAAGCGCCGCAGCTGCCCTGGTTGCAGCCGCTCTTGGTCGCGGTGAGGCCAAGCTTGTCGCGCAGAAGCGAGAGAAGCGTCGTGCCACTGTCGATGAATTCGCCGATTTCGGCGTCGTTGAGGTGGAAACGGAGCGGGATTCTGTTCATGATTTCTGACCCGCCGCTTGTGCCAGAAGCCTGGCGAGATAAACCGGCGCGATCTCGCGGCGATACCAGGCACTGGCGTAAGGATCGCTGGCGGGCGCACTGCCCTCGGTTGCTGCCGAAGCGGCCGCGGCGATCGTTGTTTCATCGAGCGCCTTTCCGTCGAGCGCCGTCTCCGCCGCCTTGGCGCGGATCGGATGCGGCGCCATGGCGCCAAGAGCAATGCGAGGGCCGGCCAGTCTCTTTCCCTTGCGCGGCAGGTGAGCCGCCACCGCCACAACTGAAGCACTCACCGGCTTGCGGCGGATGGCCTTGGTGAAGAAGAAGCGGTTCGCGCCGGGAAGCGCAAAGTTGACTGCCGTCACAAGGTAAGCGCCGAGCTTCCGGTGCTGCGCGTAGAAATCCTCGAGCCGCATCGTCTTGCGCTGCCTCGCCGTCTCGAGCGTCACCCTGGCGTCGAGGGCGAGGAGTGCCACACCAAGGTCGCCATAGGGGGCCTCGGCATGGAGATTGCCGCCGACGGTTGCCATGTTGCGCACCGCCGGTCCGCCGATCGCGGTGACCACGGGTTTGAGGAATTTGAGTTTGGGATGGGCGGCGATGTCGGCCATGCTGGTCATGGCGCCGAGCGTTACCCGCGAATTTGCGATCTTGATGCTCCGCAGTCGCAATGACGCGAGATCGACCAATGACGCGGTGACGGTCTCCCGATTGTTGATTTCGTTCATCACCAGCGTGCCGCCGGCGATCAATCGCGCATCGCGCCTGGCGATGTGCCTGCAGGCTTCACGCGGACTGGCGGCCGCGCGCAGGGCGACTGACATTCGACTTTCCTCCCATTGCGCCATTCCTTGCCAGTGATATCTGGCCTGTCGTTTCGAACGATGCTAAAGTGACGTTTATCAATAATCAATAGACATTCGATTCATGCCGCATACAGCCCTTCTCGGAAACCGCATCCGCGATATTCTCGTCGCCCGCATCGTCAGCGGCCATTATGAGCCGGGGGAGCGCCTGCTCGAGCTGAAGCTCGCCGCCGAATTCGGTACCAGTCAGGTGCCGGTGCGCGAGGCCTTGCGCGATCTCGAAATGTCCGGGCTGGTCACCATCAAGCCGCGGCGCGGCAGCTTCGTGAATGCCTATGAGTCATCGGCGCAGAAGGACATCTTCTTCGTTCGCGGCGCGCTCGAGGAAGCAGCGGCGCGGATCGCGACGCCGCGGCTTTGCGGCAATATCGCGCCGCTGCAGGCGCATGTCGACGGCATGCGCGAGGCGGCGAGGCGCGGCGATATCGAAGCGCTCGGCTTTCACAGCGTCGCTTTCCATCGCATGATCGTTGCCGCCGCGGACAGCCAGCTGCTGCTCAAATTGTGGGAATCGCTCCATGTCGAGACCCACACGCGCATCACGTTGCTCGGGCGCAGCATCGATTTCATGGCGGTCGCTGAAAGCCACCAGCCCATTGTCGACGCGATCAGGGCCGGCGATGTCGAAGCGGCGTGCCGGCTGTCGCGCGAACACCAGGCCTATATCGAACATGCGCGCGACGACAGCGCGGTGAATTGAG
>JAEUMG010000374.1 GCA_016793355.1 Hyphomicrobiales bacterium | reverse complement strand
GCCTTGGCTGAATGGATCAGGCATCAGTTCGACGAGACATTAAGCTGGAAAGATGTCGAATGGATACGAAGCATCTGGCCAGGCAAGCTGATCATAAAGGGCATTCTCGACGTTGAAGACGCAAAGTTCGCCGTAAAGGCTGGTGCCACCGCGATTGTGGTCTCCAATCACGGCGGCCGGCAGTTGGACGGCGCGCCATCGACGGTCTCCATGCTGCCTGGAATTGCAGAAGCCGTCGGATCCCAGATCGAGGTACTTTTCGACGGCGGCATTCGTTCGGGCCAAGACGTGTTTCGGGTCCTTGCGCTCGGAGCGAAAGGCTGTCTCATCGGGCGAGCTTACGTTTACGGCCTCGGCGCAGGTGGCCAGGCCGGCGTGGCGACGGCCATCGAGGTCATCCGCCGCGAACTCAATGTCACGATGGCGCTTACTGGCATTCGAAGTGTTGGCGAAATTGATGGCAGCACTATCATAAGACATGCGATCGATTGAGATTATGGCTGTGAACCACATGCCCCGCGCTCGCCCAGAGTCTCGTGTACTGGAGGCCGCAATTGCTGCGCTGGCAGCGACATTCGGAAATCGACTCGTGACCTCACGGGCTGTGTGCCAGCAGCACGGCAACACGACAACATGGATCGCCTGTCAGCCGCCGGACGCTGTCGTCTATCCGCAGTCGACCGGTGATGTGCAGCAGATCATACGCATCTGCAGGTGCCGCGGCGTACCCATCATTCCGTTTGGCACGGGCACGTCATTCGAAGGCAGCGTTAACGCGCCATTTGGTGGCATCTCAATCGACTTCAAAGACATGAACAAAGTGGTCGCGGTGCACGCGGAAGATTTCGATTGTGTTGTGGAAGAGGGCGTCACCCGCAACCAGCTCAACGAACATTTGCGAGATCGGGGGCTATTCTTTTGTGTCGATCCCGGCGCCGACGCTTCGCTGGGCGGAATGGCCTCGACCCGCGCTTCCGGCACCACCACGGTTCGCTACGGGACAATGAAGGATAACGTGCTCGCCATGAACGTGGTGCTTGCAAGTGGCGAAATCATGTCGACGTCGCGTCGCGCCAGAAAATCGTCGGCCGGGTACGATTTCACCCGCTTGATTGTCGGGGCCGAGGGGACGCTGGGCGTCATCATTGAGCTTACTTTGAAGCTGCATGGCATTCCGGAGGCGGTTTCGGTGGGCGTCTGCCAATTCCCATCCATTGCGGCAGCCTGCGATGCTGCGATCGCTGGAATCCAGGCCGGCATTTCGTTTGCGAGAATCGAGCTTCTCGACGAAGTCCAAGTCCGCGCGTGCAACAAGGATGCCAAGCTTGGCTTGCCGGAAACGCCAATGCTCCTTCTTGAATTTCACGGGACCGATACGTCGGTGAAGGAGCAATCCGAGCGCTTCGGTGAGGTTGCCGGCGAATATACAACCAGCCGGTTCGAGTGGGCGAACCATCCCGATGAGCGAAGCCGGCTCTGGAAGGCGCGACACCACGTCTTTTGGGCAAACAAATCTTTCATGCCCGGCGCGGACGTCATCGTAACCGACGTCTGCGTGCCGATCTCCAGGCTGGCGGAATGCGTGACTGAAACCAAGGGCGACATCGAGCGAACCGGATTGGTCGCGCCTATTGTCGGCCATGTCGGAGACGGAAACTTTCACTGCTGCGTGCTCGTCACGCCGAGCGACGTAGGTGCACTCAAGCGGGCTGAAGGCTTTGTTGAGCGCCTCGTCGGACGCGCATTGGCAATGGAGGGAACGTGTACCGGCAAGCACGCCGTCGGTCAGGGAAAGATGAGCTATCTCGAACCTGAGTTTGGCGAGGCCACCGTAAATGCGATGCGCGAAGTCAAGCGTGCCCTCGACCCGCTGTGGCTCATGAATCCAGGTAAGGTATTGTAAGCAGCAAACCGGATGTCCGTGAGCGCCCTAGTGCACGCTCACGGGTAGAAGCTCATGTTCCATCGCATTGGCGACCGCGGCCTCGCGCGTTCCGGAAATCGACATGGGGGTGCCGTCCGCCGCGTAGAGGCAGAAGAGCTTGGCGTCATCCGGGACATTGATTTTCGGTCCCAGCAACTTGATCGCGTCGGTCGCGCCGATCTCGCGGATATAACCAAGCGTGCCACCACCCAGGATTGCCAAGTCCTGAGCCGAGACCTCTGGCTTCTTGATATCTGTATTCATGTCTCAGGCTCCTTTGATGTCGATCTTCCGTATCACGCGCTGCGGCTCCGGCCGTTCGAGGTCGATCGCCAGGAGCCCGTTTTCAAGTTCCGCGCCGATCACCTCCATGCCTTCCGCTAGGACAAATGACCGCTGGAACTGGCGTGCCGCAATCCCGCGATGGAGATAGGCGCGCTCTTCGGGCTCGCTTTGCTTGCCGCGGATGGTGAGCTGGTTTTCTTCCAGCGTGACCTCCAGGTCCTCATTGGCAAACCCCGCGACAGCCAGCGTGATCCGCAACCGGTCGCTCTTTCCGGCAAGCGGTGGCAGGCGCTCGATATTGTAAGGGGGATAACCGTCCCCGGGGGTCTTCGCGGCGCGGTCGAGCAGGCGCTCAACCTCGTCGAAACCGAGCAGCAGGGGACTGGAAAATACCGATACGCGTGACATGTCTTGCCCTTCGAGAAGCAGCCGTTTCCCGCCGGCCCATCTGGCACCGGTGGGAACTCATGCGCTAATATGTTAGCCTGAAGAGAGGGATTCAAGGGCAGAGCATGGCTGGACTGGAGGGGCGGGTGGCCCTGGTGACGGGGGCCGGGAGCGCCTCGGGCATCGGTTTTGCCTGTGCCCAGGTGCTCGGAAATCTGGGCGTAAAAATCGCGATTTCGGCCACGACGGAGCGCATTTTTTCACGCGAAAACGAGCTGTCGGCGCGCGAAAAAGCGGCCTTCATCGCCGATCTGACCGACCCGGAAGCAGCTCTCGCGCTCGCCAAAGGCGTCGTCAAACACTTCGGCCGGCTCGACATTCTGGTCAATAATGCGGGCATGATCCAGACCGGCGATCGGGCAAAAAGCTCAAGGATTGATAAGGTTTCGGATGATGAATGGCGCCGCCATCTGGATCTGAACGTCACCACCGCCTTCAATCTTAGCCGCGCCGCCATTCCCTTCATGCGCCGCAGGAAATACGGCAGAATCATCAATATAGCCTCCGTCACAGGCCCCATTGTCACGAATCCGAAGTCGGCCGGATACTCCGCCGGAAAAGCCGCCATGACCGGCCTGACCCGGGCCATCGCGATCGATACGGCCAAGAGCGGCATCACCTGCAATGCCGTGCTACCCGGCTGGATCGAGACGGCCTCGTCGACAAGAGCCGAGATCGTCGCCGGCAAGGCTTCGCCGGTCGGCAGGCCGGGCCGGCCTGAAGAGGTGGCTGCGGCTGTCCGTTTTCTGGCTGGCGAGGACGCGAGTTACGTAACGGGAGCGGTGATTGTCGTCGACGGCGGCAATTCCATCGTCGAATTCAAGGGACAGGAAAGTGACTGGTACTGATGCCTGGACGGGCAAGACGGTCCTGATCGTCGGTGCTGCCGGCGGCATCGGCAGCGCTACCGCCCGCGCATATCACGAAAGGCGGGCCAGCCTCGCCCTCGCCGATCGTGACCTCCGGAAATTGCAGTCGCTCAACCGGGAGTTGGGAAACCGCCATGCGCTATTGGAAACCGATATCCGCCGTCCCGATGCCTGCAAGCGCATGATCGAGGGTGCGATCGCGGCTCACGGGCGGCTGGATATCCTCATCAACGCGGCCGGCGTCTGGGTGGAAGGCCCGTCTGAGACGATGACCGAGGAACAGTGGGACAGGACCCTCGACATCAACCTGAAAGGCACTTTCTTCGCCTGCCGCCATGCCATCCCCTATCTTGAAAGGACCGGGGGCCAGATCGTCAACATCGCCTCTGATGCGGGGCTCATGGGCAATGCCGGCGCCGCCGTCTACTGCGCCTCCAAGGGCGGCGTGGTGCTCCTCACCAAGGCACTCGCTCTGGAGCTGGCGCCGCGCGGCGTCCGGGTGAACGCGATCTGTCCCTGCGATGTCGACACGCCCATGCTCGCCTTTCAGGCTACGGAATTCGGCGGCGGCGATCCGGAGGGCTATCTTGCCAGGCTCAAGGCGATCTACCCGCAAGGCCCGCGCACCCGCTTCGCGACCGCCGACGAAATCGCCGCCTTTATCCTGGCGGTCGCCGGCCTCGCGCCCGTGACCGGAGCCGCCTTGCCGATCGATTTCGGGACTACCGCAGGGCGCTGACGGCTTCATACAAGCCGCTTGAAAATGACCGTCCGCTGTCGTCAACTGGATTTCAGGGCCCGGTTCAAGGGCGTAAGGTTCAGGGAGACAGGATTGATGCTCAGGAAATTCATCGCGGCCGCCGCCATGACGGTCGCCCTCTCCGCCACGGCGCTGGCGGCGGACGACAAGCCGGCCGTTGTGTTCGATATCGGCGGCAAATTCGACAAGTCCTTCAATGAGGGCATCTTTAACGGCGCTGAGAAGTTCAAGAACGAAACCGGCATCGCCTATGGCGAGTTCGAGATCTCGAATGAGGCGCAGCGCGAACAGGCGCTCCGCAACTTCGCCGATCAGGGCTACAGCCCGATCATCGCGGCGGGCTTCGCGCAGGCTGCCGCGCTCGAAAAGGTCGCCAAGGAATATCCCGATCTCAAATTTGCGATCATCGACATGGTGGTCGATCTGCCGAATGTGCAGTCGCTCGTCTTCAAGGAAGATGAAGGCTCCTATCTCGTCGGCATGCTCGCCGCCATGGCGTCCAAGTCCGGCAAGGTCGGCTTCGTCGGCGGCATGGACATCCCGCTCATCCGCAAATTTGCCTGCGGTTATGTCCAGGGCGTCAAGGCGACCAATCCCGACGCCACCGTCTTCCAGAACATGACCGGCGATACGGGCGCTGCCTGGAACGATCCGGTCAAGGGCGGAGAGCTTACCAAGGCGCAGATCGCGCAAGGCGCCGACGTCGTCTATCATGCCGCTGGCGGCACCGGCGTCGGCGTGCTGCAGGCGGCTGCCGATGGCGGCATTCTCGGCATCGGTGTCGACTCGAATCAGAACGGCCTGCATCCCGG
>JAEUMG010000347.1 GCA_016793355.1 Hyphomicrobiales bacterium | reverse complement strand
TCGCGCGAGCATTCGGCATTGCGATACCATTCATGCAGGACCGTGCCCTGATGCAGGACCAGCCACGCATCGGTCCAGGTCTCTTCGAGAAAGGCTGCGATGGTCGTCTCGGCGCCCGAGGCCAAGGCGACCGGCAGGCCGCTCAGGTCGTGATGGGCGCGCGGCAGTGGCTCCGATTGGCCGGAGGCCCCGATATTGGCGGAGGGGATGATCTCGCGCACGCGGGTGAAGCTCGTGCGGTTGAAGGGCGGCAGGCGCCAGTTCGCGAGATTGATAGTGCTGGTTTCGGGTGCGGACACGGAATTGATTTCTCCTTGAAGCCCGGAGGCTGGCGGAATAGGCCAGATGTGCCCCAAAAGGGCAACCGCCTTGAATTGGAAGGACCCATGATCGCGACCCGCATCCTCACTTTGCTCTTTGCCCTGCTCATCGCCGTTCCAATGGCAAGGGCCGGCGACTATGCCTTCCGCGATATCCTCGGCTTTTCGCCCGACGGCAAATATTTCGCCTTCGAGGAATATGGCGTCCAGGACGGCTCGGGCTTTCCCTATTCCAACATCTTCGTAATCGATGTCGCAACCGACAGCTGGGCCGACGGCACGCCCATCCGAAGGCGCATCGATGACGAGGCGACGCCCTTGAGCCAGGCGCGCGGCGAGGCCCGGGCCAAGGCCGATCCGATCCTGAAGAAGCTCGCAGTCGAGCCGCGCGGCCTTCTGGTGGTGAGCAATCCGGCGACCGAGCTCTCCGCCGATCCCTACGAGGTGCGCTTCCGCCTCAACGCCTTCTTCAACATGCCGGAGCGCGCCTGGAACCTGCGCCTGACGCCGATCACCGTGCCGGAGCCCGCCGCGGCGTGCGACAATCTGGGGCCGGTCAAGGGCCTCAAGCTCGAACTGACGAGCCCCGAAGGCGAGACAAGGGTGATCGCCCAGGACAAGTCCATCCCCGAATCGCGCTTCTGCCCGCGCGACTATGCGATTTCCGACGTGGTCGTATTCACCCCCGAGAGCGGCGAGACGACCATCGCCGTGCTGTTGAGCCTGTTCCGGCAGGGCTTCGAGGGCCCCGACCGCCGCTTCATCGCGGTCACCACGCGGGTCCCGGATCGCTAGACGACAGTGTCGGGCGCGAGCCGGCAGCCGTCGCCATATTCGATCTGGATCGTCGGATGCGCGATGGCGAATTGCTTCGACAGATCCTCGGCCACCCGTGTCAGGAAGGCATCGCCCGGCGTGCCGGCCGGCATGACGAGATGAGCGGTCAGCGCGGTTTCGGTCGTGCTCATGCTCCAGATATGGAGGTCGTGTACCTGCGCGACCCCGGGAAGCCCGGCGAGATAGGATTTGACTTTAGCCGCGTCGATCGCCGCGGGCACTGCGCCGAGCGTCATGGACATCGATTCGCGGAAGAGCCCCCATGTTCCCCACACGATGATTGCAGCGATGACAAGGCTCACGGCCGGATCGACCCAGCCCCAGCCGGTCAGCAGGATCACCGCGCCCGCGACCACGACGCCGGCCGATACCGCGGCATCCGCCGCCATGTGGAGATAGGCGCCCTTGATGTTGATGTCGCCCTTGCGGCCCGAAGCAAAGAGCCAGGCGGTGATGGCGTTGATCGCGATGCCGATCGCCGCGACGATGATCACCGTGCGGCCGGCGACCGGCGCTGGCTCGGCGAAGCGCTGGATCGCTTCCCAGGCGATGCCGCCGGTCGCGACCAGCAGGAACACCGCGTTCAGAAGAGCGGCGAGAATGGATGTGCTGCGCAATCCATACGTGTAGCGCTCGCTCGGCGGGCGCCTGGCGAGGAGGCTCGCGCCCCAGGCGATGACGAGGCCCAGTACGTCGGAAAGATTGTGTCCTGCGTCAGCGAGCAGCGCCATGGAATTGGCGATGAAACCGTAGAGCGCTTCGATGACGACAAAGCCGATATTGAGCGCGATGCCGATTGCAAAGGCGCGATTGTAATTCGCCGGCCCATGCGCATGACCGCCAAAGCCGTGATCGTGATGGTGGTCGTGAGACACGCTTGACCTCGCAGGCAAGATTCGCCGCGCGCATCATAGCCGAGACTGCCGAAACGTGAATCCGTGGAAGAAGGCCTGCCGAAAACAAATGAGGGGGCAAGGTCATTGGACCACCGCCCCCTCTCTCTTGCCCGCGATTCCCCTCACGGTTGGCCGGAGGCTAGCGTGACCTGCCCCGGCCGGTCAACGCTTGAATTGTGGCAGTTGATTGTGCGTCAGCTTGGGCTTCCACGCGCGCCGGGGAACCTGAATTTTCAATTATTACTCTGTATACGGATTAAGGTGCCGTGCCTGCAGGAAAAGAAAAGGGCGCCGCTCCAATCGGGACAGCGCCATTTCTTCGGCAATTCTCAGCGTGCTTCAGATGACCCAGCGCATCACCGCCATTCCGGCGACGATCAGGGCGAGGCATCCGACGAACGCGAGTATCGCACGTTCGCTAATCACAGGTTCTCTTCGTATCATGTCTTCCACCGAGATGCCCCATCTCGCGACCTTGGCCTATGCACGTGTTTTGCGATGCAGCAAAGCCCGCGATGAATCTTTGGTTAACCCTAAAATTCGGAAAACAAGGCGAGTCAGTCCGGGTCTTCGGGTGAATGATGCAGCGGGCTTGGGCGGCGCGCCGGATGGGCTGCGAGCCCGAGCTGGATCAGGCGTCTGATGGCCTCCGGCCGGCTTGGCGCATCGCCCCGGTTGCCGCGCCAAAGATCGATCTGCTTCAACAACATGGGCTGCAGCCTGACCTGGACCTGCTCGCCCCTGCCGGTTGCCGGTCTGCCCCGTTTCCTAGCCCCGTCCATTGACCCAACGCCACCCCGCCGAGCGATGATTTCATGGTACCCGGAATGTCCGTCGCGGGCAAATGGAGTTTTCGGAAACCGGAAGTGTCGATCCGCATTCTCTCGATGCAAAGCAGGGCCGATGGACCAGGGCTCCGTCGACGCAGTCCCGTCAGTCGGCCCCGTCCGGCGGGGCTTCCGCTAGAACGAAGAGTTTTCCGGGCCTGCGAGAATGATGATGACTGCATCGAAAGCCACCGCGGAGACCACCTCGCTGCGATGGCCTTTCCCATGATTGTCGGCCATGAGCCAGGCATCACCCGCCTGGACCGTCCGCACGCTTCCATCGGTTGCCGTCACCTTAAGAGCCCCGGCACAGCAGAACATCATCTGGCGATAGGGAGAGCGATGCAGCTCCCCGACCCAGCCGACCGGAATGCGGATCGCGGTATAGCCCGACGCCTTCTCTATCGCGGAGGTATAGAACGGCAAAGCCGGTGGCGCGAAATCATTGAGGGAGCGAACCAGTTCCCCATCCGTGAACGAACTTTCGCCGGCTGCATCCTCGGTCAAGCGATAGACCCGCATCGCGGATAGTTTGGTCATATCAATTCCCATGCTGTCTTGTTCTCAAGCTGACCGGCAAGCCCGCGTCAGGCCCGGAAGACTGTCCTGACTGGTGGCCGCGGCCGGACTCGAACCGGCACGCCCTTGCGAGCTGCAGATTTTAAGTCTGCTGTGTCTACCATTCCACCACGCGGCCATGCGTGCGTCTAAACCTTGGCGCCGTCCCGGATCGGCGGGGAGAACTGCAATCCCATGTCCCAGGGCAGGTAAATCCAGGTATCCTGGCTGACCTCGGTTACGAAAGTGTCGACCATGGGGCGACCTGCCGGCTTGGCGTAGACGGTGGCGAAGTGCGCCTTGGGCAGCATCTCGCGCACCGTCTTGGCCGTGGCGCCGGTATCGACGAGATCATCGACGATCAGCACCCCCTCGCCGCCCGCAGCCCCCACCACGCTCGACCCTACCGACTTGAGAACCTGGAGATGGCCCTGTCTGTCGTAGTCGTAGGAAGCGACGCAGACCGTCTCGATGACGCGGATACCGAGTTCGCGCGCGACAATCGCCGCCGGCACCAGACCGCCGCGTGTAATGGCCACAACGGCGCTGTATGGGCCGGTTCCGCTCAAGCGCCAGGCCAAAGCCCTGGCATCGCGATGAAACTGGTCCCAGGATACCGGGAAACTCTTTTGCCATTTATCGTCCATCACGCCCCCCAATCGCTCAGGACCCCAGCTTATGCCGTGCCGCGAAACCAGTCGCAATCGCGTTTCGCGGTCAACCCTTGCTTCACCTTTTGGGCCCAGATTCGCCCGGAACCTGCAGACTTCCGGGGGGTCCCATGCCCAAGGCCGACGGCCAGATCGCGGATCTCGCGAACGCCTTCGAGATAGCCAATGTCGAGACGCTGATCGTCGCCCTGCCCGAGGTCGAAGTCGTCGCCTGCACACACGCAGCCATCGCCCGCTGGAACTGCCGCAAGGAAGATGTGATCGGCAAGAAGCTTGCGAGATATGGCGCGGGAGCGATCTCTGCGCGCTACCTGACCGACGATATCACCGGCACCCAGAGGGTCGAGGTCGCATTCGCGCCCCCTTTGGGGCAAGTGCGCACCAGCCATTTCACGCCCCAGTCGTGGCAGGCCGGCGGGAGGGAATTCATGATTCTCATCGGCCGGCATGGCAGCCAGGCGGAAGCCGAAACCGCGATCCAGAATGAGCGCCGGCTGCAGCTTGCCCTGCGTTCCGGCGGCTATGCCTTGTGGGATTACGACTACCGCTCACGTCTGACAACGATCGCGCCCGAAATCTATGAAATGCTGGGATTCGAGGAAGGCGCGGGCGATCTCGACTACGTCAATTTCAATGCCCGTATCCATCCCGACGACCTCGACAAGACACTTGACGAAAAGATCCGCAACGCGCCTTTCGGCGCCGATCTGTTCCAGACCAAATACCGGGTTCGCACCAGGAGCGGATCATATCTCTGGATCGAGGCCGTCGCGGGACTGGTGCGCGATCCGGTCGACGGCAAGCCGGCCAAGGTCGTGGGGCTCTGTCGCAACATTCAAAGCGAGATGATGGCGCTGGAAAGCATAAGCCTCAGCGAACGGAATCTGCGACGCTCCCAGGCCGCGGCCCGGATCGGCAGTTTCCATCTCCGGCTCGATAACGGCAGTTCCACGCTTTCCGCCGAAATGATCGACCTGCTGGGCCTCAAGAGTTCCGCCCTGCCGCCGACGCTTGGCATGTTCGAACAAATGATCATCCCGGGTGATCAGGCACGCTTTCGCGATGCGATCCAGTCGGCGCGTCTTGGCGCACCGCCAGCCAAGCTCGAGATCACCGCCAAGCTCACCTCCGGCGAACAGCATTATTTCCAGTGCAACATCGAGGCCGAGCGCGGTCCGGGCGGGACCGTCGAAGCGATCTTCGGTACCTGCCAGTGCATCACCGACCGCCGGCTTCTCGAACGAAAATACCTCCAGGCCCAGAAGATGGAGGCGGTCGGTCAATTGACCGGCGGCATCGCCCACGACTTCAACAATCTCTTGATGGTCGTGATGGGCAATCTTCAGCTTGTCGAACAATTGGTGCGCCATGACGAACGTGCCGCCAAGCGCCTGCGCGCCGCCATCGATGCGACCGATCGCGGTTCCGACCTGACCCGCCGGCTGCTCGCCTTTTCGCGCCAGCAGACGCTTCAGAACGAGGCCATCGATATCAACAGCCTGATCACCGGCATGCAGGACATGCTGAGCCATGCATTGGGCGGACGTGTCGATCTCACCATCATGCCCGGCGACAATGTCTGGCCGGTGAGCGCCGATCCGACGCAGCTCGAAACCGCTATCCTCAACCTTGCCATAAACGGCCGCGACGCCATGACCGGAAAGGCCGGATCGCTGGTCATCGAGACGGCCAACCGGACCCTCGATGAAACCTATTGCAACCAGCATGAAGAGGTTCTGCCAGGGCGCTATGTCGAGATCGCCGTGAGCGATTCAGGTTGCGGTATTCCGGCCGGCGATATCGAGAAAGTCTTCCAGCCGTTCTTCACGACGAAGGACCCGGAGGCAGGCTCGGGCCTCGGCCTGTCCATGACCTACGGTTTCGTGAAGCAGTCGGGCGGCCACATCCGAATCTATTCGGAGGTGGGGCACGGCACGACGGTCAAGCTGTATCTGCCGGTACTCGCCTCCGCAGCGATTCCTGTCGAGGCCATCCTCACGGAAGCGGCGCCGGACTCGGCGACAGTAGCGGACCACGCACCCGTGGTACTCGTCGTCGAGGACAATGAAGCGGTGCGCGAAGTGGCTGCCGCGATGATCTCCGAAATGGGGATCGAAACACTGCAAGCCGCAAACGGACCGGAAGGACTGCAATTGATCGAGCAGCGCAGCGATATCGATCTTATCCTGTCGGATGTCATCATGGCCGGCGGAATGAACGGCCCCGAGCTCGCCAAGCGCGCGCGCAAGCTCAATCCGCAGCTCAAGATCCTCTTCATGTCGGGCTATGCGCCGGGCTCGGTGCGCCAGATCCAGGGCCTGCCCGAGCCGGTTGAACTGGTGAACAAGCCGTTTACCCGCAGCGACCTGACCGACAAGGTACGCCGCGCCCTGGCGGCCTAGAACCGTTTCGCAGCGGGCCCGCGCGATGTAAGGGTCCCGTCAAGTAATCGTCGTAAAGCCGTCATCGGACTCGCTGTCTAAGGATGCGACCTAATTAGACCGGTCCGGGTCCGATGAACGCGCACTTTCCTCAGCCTCGGCGCTATCGCGCCATTTTCATTTCGGATATCCATCTCGGCACCCGCCGGGCGCAGACGGAAAGTCTTCTGGGCTTTCTCAAGGTGACCGAAAGCGACTGGCTCTATGTGGTGGGCGATCTCGTCGACAACTGGGCGCTGCGCAAGACCTGGCATTGGGACCAACTCCACAACGACGTCATTCAGAAGCTGCTGCGAAAGGCGCGCAAAGGCACCAAGGTCATCTACATTCCCGGCAATCACGACGAGAATTTCCGCGATTTCGTCAATCTGCGATTCGGCCGGGTCTCCGTCCTGAACGACACGATTCATCCAGGCGCCAACGGCAAGCGCTATCTCGTACTGCATGGCGACAAGTTCGACGGCGTCGTCTGCTACGCGCCGTGGCTCGCCAAGCTTGGGGATACGGCCTATGATTGGTCGATCGCCCTCAATGCCGGCTTCAACCGCATCAGGCGTCTCTTTCGCCTGCCCTACTGGTCGCTCTCCGCCTACCTAAAATACAAGGTCAAGAAGGCGGTCGAGTTCATCTCGCATTTCGAGGACGCGGTGGTGCGCGAGGCCCGCCAGCGCGGCGCGCAAGGCGTGATCTGCGGCCATATCCACACGCCCGACAACCGCGACATCGACGGCATCCACTACCTTAACGACGGCGATTGGGTGGAAAGCTGCACCGCCCTTGTCGAACACTATGACGGCCGTTTCGAAATCATCGCCTGGGCCGACCTCAAATTCCATATCGCCGGAGCCCCGCATGCGCATTCTGATCGCAACCGACGCTTGGCGACCACAGGTTAACGGGGTCGTACGCACCCTGGAACGGACGTCGCTGGCACTCAAGGAGCGCGGCCACGACGTGCGTTTCCTTTCAGGCGGCGACCGGCGCACCTGGCCATTGCCGTTCTACCCGGAAATAAGACTTACCTTCCTCACGCCCGACGAAGCCGGCGCGCAGATCAATGACGCCCGACCCGACGCCATTTACATAGCAACCGAAGGCCCGATCGGCTGGGCCACACGGCGCTGGTGCCTGCGAAATGAGGTCCCTTTCACCACCGGCTTTCATACAAAGCTTGCCGACTACACTGCCCTGCGGATTCCGGTCCCGGGCGTCGCGCAGGCAAGCTGGCGCTTCCTCCGGCAGTTCCACAAGCCCAGCCGCTGCGTCCTTACCCCGACGCGATCAATCGCCGAAGAACTGACAGGGCGCGGCTTTCCGAATGCAAAGAGCTGGACCCGCGGTGTCGACCATGACCTGTTCAAACCCGGCCCGCGCGACCATTTCGACCTGCCCCGCCCGATCATGCTGGTTGCCGGCCGGGTTGCGCCCGAGAAGAATCTGGAAGCGTTTCTGAAGCTCGACTTGCCGGGCACGAAAGTCGTCGTCGGAGATGGACCGAGCCTCCCGATCCTCAAGCGCCGCTATCCGGCGGCCCATTTTACCGGCTATGCATTCGATCGCGAACTGGTGCGCATGCTGCAGAGTGCCGATGTCTTTGTGTTTCCGAGCCGCACGGACACGTTCGGCCTCGTCATGATCGAGGCGATGGCGTGCGGAACCCCGGTCGCGGCCTTTGCCGTCCCAAGCCCTGTCGATGTCGTCGCCGAAGGAGTGTCGGGAGCAGTCGACAATGACCTCGGCAAGGCCATAGGCCGCGCCCTGCACCTCGATCGCGGCATTGTTCATCGTTACAGTCAGAACTTCACCTGGGCGGCAACGGCTGACCTCTTCGAGCGTCATCTTGTGAAGATCAATTGGAGCGCGTCTCCGCCTCTGCCACGGACCAGCCCCTCGCCCTTCCCTCTTCGGTGAGCTGTTCAGCCATTGCGCGCACATCCGCAAACGCACCGGCCAAAGCCGCCGGATCACGTGAACGCAATACCAGCTGCGCGGCAAAGCCGGAAGCGGATTCAAACGGATAGGACCCGATGACGACTTGCGGATAGCGGTCCTGGACGTCCTTTAACGGCTTGGCGATATCGCCCTCTCCGCCGAGCACGGTAATCGCCTTGCTCTCGATCCTGGTGCCGCGGGCAAGCCTGGGGGCAATTGAATCCATCATCGCATGCATGACTTTCGGGATTCCGGCCATCACGAAGACATTCCGGATCTGAAATCCCGGCGCCTTGGACACTGGATTGTCGATCAAAGTGGCACCCTTGGGGATGCGCGCCATGCGCATGCGCGCCTCGTTCGGCTCGCGCCCGATCTGCTTGAACCAGTCGAGAAGGATCGCAACCGCAGCCGGATCGTGATCGACCTCGACATTGAAGGCCCTGCCGATCGAATCCGCCGTTATGTCGTCATGGGTGGGCCCGATGCCGCCCGTCGTAAAAACATAGGTGTAGCGGGCGCTCAAGGCGCGCACCGCGGCCACAATTTCAGCCTCGACATCCGGGACAATGCGGGCCTCCTTGAGATCGATCCCGAGCGAGGTCAGGTAGTCGGCGATAAAGCCCAGATTCTTGTCCTTGGTTCGGCCTGACAGAATTTCATCGCCGATCAGCAATACGGCGGCGGTCGGAACAGCAGTCATCCTCAATTCCCAAGTAAACCGTCGTCGCAAACTCCTGCCACCGGGCAGGCCGGCTGTCAAAACACGCCAGCCATAACTTGCGAAATCCGGCGGTTCTGCCTATTTGTGACGGGATCCAAGGGAATTGCGATGACTTACGTTGCCGCTACAGAATCGCCGCGCATCAAGAATGGTCAGATCAAGCTGCATGGACCCGAAGCTTTTGCCGCCATGCGCAAGGCTGGCCGCCTGACGGCCGAAGCGCTCGATCTCCTGACCGGCTTCGTCCGGCCGGGCGTCACCACCGAGGCGATCAACCGTCTCATCACCGAATTCGCGAATGATCATGGCGCCCAGCCGGCGCCCCTGCACTATCGCGGCTACCCCAAGGCGATCTGTACCTCCATCAATCACGTCGTCTGCCATGGCATCCCCAATGAGAAGCCGCTGCGCGAGGGTGACATCGTCAATATCGATGTGACCTTGATCGTCGATGGCTGGCATGGCGATTCCAGCCGCATGTACGGAATTGGAGAGATAAACCGCAAGGCCGAACGTCTCCTCAAGGTCACCTACGAGTCGCTGCGGCGCGGCATTGCCGCCGTCAAACCCCACGGGCGGACCGGCGACATCGGCCATGCGATCCAGAGCTATGCGGAAGCCGAGCGCTGTTCGGTGGTGCGCGATTTTTGCGGCCACGGTCTCGGCCGCGCCTTTCACGACCATCCCAATATCCTCCACTACGGGCGCCCCGGCGAGGGCATGGAGCTCAAACCCGGCATGTTCTTCACCATCGAGCCGATGATCAATCTCGGCCGGCCGCATGTGAAGATACTGAGCGATGGCTGGACCGCGGTGACGCGCGATCGATCACTGTCGGCACAGTTCGAGCACACCGTGGGCGTGACGGAAACGGGCTGCGAGGTCTTCACCTTGTCGCCGCACGGATTGGATTTCCCGCCCCCGGCTGTGTGACGTCCGATGACCAAGGGTCTCGAAGAAAGGCCTGCCGTGCCGGATTATCTAGGTCACAGGGGCCGGCTTCGAGACCGCTTCTGGGAAAACCCGGACGGACTGCAGGATTACGAACTGCTCGAATTCCTCCTGTTCTTCGCGATCAAGAGACAGGACACGAAGTCTCTTGCCAAGGCGCTCATTGCCCAGTTTGGCGACTTTGCAGAGGTTCTGAGCGCCGATCCAAAGCGGCTCAAAGAGGTGGCCGGCGTCGGGGACGTTGTGGTGGAACTTCTGAAGACCGTCAATGCGGCCAGCAAGCGCCAAGCGCGCGTGCGCGTTCGAAAGCCTCTGGCGCTGTCAACATGGTCTCAGGTGATCGAATACTGCAGGAGCCATATGGCGCGCGAGAGCAAGGAGCAATTCCGAATCCTTTTTCTCGACAAGAAGAACAACCTGATTGCCGATGAAGTGCAGCAGCAGGGTACGATCGACCATACCCCCGCCTATCCGCGCGAAGTCATGGGCCGCGCTTACAACCTCGGCGCAACCGCCATCATCCTGGTCCACAACCACCCCACCGGCGATCCGACCCCTTCCGCGGCCGATATCGAGATGACCAAGAGCATCGCACAGCTTGGCAAGGGCATGAATGTGATGGTGCACGACCATATCATCATGGGTCGCGACGGCGAAACGAGTCTGCGTCAGCTCAGGCTGATCTGAGGCGTTCCAGGACGTCGGGCGTATCGATATCCACGAGGATTGCATCACCGCTGACGGGAACTTCGACGAGTTGCTCGCCATGCGCGTCAAGCAGGCTGCGCGCGCCGCGATCGCCGCTAAGCTGGCTCATTTCCGCAAAAAATTCGCGCCCCCACAGCACGGGGTTGCCAAGCTTGCCGTCATAGGTTGGAACGCAGATCAGCCGGCCCTCGGCCGGGCTGAAGGCCGCAATCAACCGGTCGATGACCGCAGGCTCGACAAGCGGCATGTCACCGAGGCAGACGACCGCGCCTGCCACGTCAGCGGGCAAGGCGGCAAGCCCGGTCCGCAGCGACGTCGAAAGCCCCTGTGCATAATCAGGGTTGTCGGCGATTACGACGTCCAGTCCGTCGAGGGCCGCGCGCACGTCCTCCGCCTGGTTCCCGGTGACGACGACCACGGGGCTGGCGGCCGATCCGAGGACGGCCTCAACCGTCACGCGGATGAGCGGCTTGCCGCGAAAATCGACTAGCATCTTGCTCTCACCCATTCGGCTCGACCTGCCAGCAGCCAGAACGATGGCGGCAATGATGGGTGCCTTCTGCGCTTTGGCATCTTCGCGTGGCGCAGGCCGTGTCGGGATCTCCTTCAGAAGCCCCCCCGCTCCCATATCCATGATGTCCTGGGCAGTCACGTGAAGGCCGGCCATCACACGCTCTAGAACCCAGTCGAAGCCGTTCACCTTTGGCGATCGGGCGCAGGACGGAACCCCGATCGTTGTAACGCCGTCAAGACGTCCGAGCATCAACAGGTTGCCCGGATCGACCGGCATGCCGAGATGAACGATCTCGCCGCCGGCAGCGATCAGGCCTTGCGGGATGACATCGCCACGGTCGACGATCGCCGAGGAGCCGAAGATCAGGATCGGATTGAGACGGCTCGTGTGAAGTCGGCGTACCGCTTGCTTGATCGGCTCGACCGCGTGGTCGCAAACGACGACTTCATCGACACTGCCGCCAAGAGCCGAAACGCGGGCACGCATCGACGCTTCGGACTTCTTGATGAGGGAGGGCTTGGTTTGCGGCAGGCGCGTGATGACGAGCCCGGCATGGCGTGGCCGGAAGCCCTCCACGCGCACTACGGGCTCATCGCCAATGATGGCCAGCGCGCGTGTCAGAACCGGGCGCGGCACGGCAAAAGGAATCACCTTGACGGTCGCCACCATCTGCCGTGCCGCGACCCGTTCATGATTGGCAGCAGTCGCAAGCGTGAGACTTTCATGCAGGCGATTGAGCTCGCGAACGCGATCGGAATCGATAACGACCAAGCCTGGCGCTTGCGCATGAAGATTGGCGCGTCCGGTGAACGGCTCCTGGGACTTTGTGCCGACGCCGGCGATGGCCCGGGCCACGGCTCCCGCCGCCTCGTCCTCGGGAACGTCATCGGAATCAAGCCGCGCCGCATAGACGGTGTCTAGTCCTGCATCGTGAAGGAGCTTGATATCCGCTGCGCTCAGAACGCGGCCCTTCTTGAAGAGGCCCGCCGCGTGGCGAACGCCATGCGCGAGGATTGCGCCGGTCGCTTCATCGAGTGGTATGCGGCCGAACTTCACGTCATCCACCAAGCCGCAATACGCGGGTCGTTTCCGCCATGATCGAGATTGCGATTTCAGGCGCCCCCTTGGCGCCGATCTCGATGCCGATCGGACCGTGAATACGGGCCAGGTCCGCCGGCGCGAAGCCGAGAGCGGCCAATCGCTCCCGCCGCGAGGCTTGCGTCTTCTTGGAACCAAGCGCGCCGATATAAAAGACATCCGATCGCAAGGCCGCAGTCAGCGCCGGATCGTCAATTTTGGGATCATGAGTCAGCGCGATCATCGCTGTTCTGGCATCGAGCCCGATGCGCGGCAGAATCTCATCCGGCCACTCGGGATAGAGTTCGATATCCGGGAAACGCGCACCGGTGGCGAAAGCGCCACGCGGATCAATGACCGTGACGGCATAGCCGGTTCCCCGGGCTATCGGGATGACTGCTTGCGCGATATGGACGGCGCCGACAATGACCAGCCGCAGCGCCGGATTGTAGATCTGAACGAAATACTCCTGGTCCTCGATCCTGTGCACGCCGGACTGATCGAAACGGAATCCCTGATCGAGTATCGCCGCCATGGGATCGTCCGCGGCGTTCTCGCGTGGCACCAGGCGCTGTTCGCCGGTAGCAAGTTGCGTCACCACGGCCACGGCGCGTCGCTCGGCCCGCGCCGCAAGCAACCGATCGAGCAGCGTCCGCTTCATTAAACCAACGGCTCGACATAGATTCTGATCTTGCCGCCGCAGGCAAGACCGACCTCCCAGGCCGTCTCATCAGCGACTCCGAATGCAAGCACTTTTGGCTTTCCCGACGCAATCGCATCGATCGCCTCGGTCACCACCGCACCCTCGACGCAGCCGCCCGAGACCGAGCCGATGAAACTACCTTCCTCGTCGATCACCAATTGGCTCCCGACAGGTTGCGGCGCCGAACCCCAAGTTTCGATGACGGTCGCCAGAGCCAGTTTCCGGCCCTCGCACAACCAGCCATTTGCCTGCTCCAATACAGTTGCCGCGGGATTTGCCATTTCCGCCTCCTCAAGCCTGACGCGCCATGCGCATCCAACGGGCGGGATCATGCGCCTCGCTCTTTGGCCCTGCAAGCGCACGCGCCAGGTCGGTCAGACTGTCGAGCGAGTGTACCGGGCGGAACTCATCGACCTGGGGCATGATCGCCCGGATGCCGGCCGCACGTGGCTCGAAGCCCTGATAGCGCAAGAGTGGATTGAGCCAGATGATGCGCCGTGTCGAAAGCCTGAGCCGCGTCATCTCGGCTTCCAGGAGGCCCGCATCGTCGCGATCGAGCCCGTCTGTCATGAGCAGAAGATGTGCGCCTTGCGTCAAAACGCGCCGGGCCCAGCGGTAGTTGAACTCGTGCAGCGCCGCCCCGATCCGTGTACCGCCGGACCAATCGCTCACAGCGCCCACGACCTTCTTCATGGCTTCGTCCACATCGCTGCGGGCAAGTTCGCGCGTGACATTGGTGAGTCGCGTGCCGAAAAGGAAAACCTGGACGCGCTCGCGGTCATTGATGAGCGCATGCAGGAAATGCAGGAACATGCGGCTGTAATTCGAGCACGATCCTGAAATGTCGCATATGACAACCAGGGGCGGCTCGCGCCATTTCCGCTCCCGCCGCTCAAGCGCAATCATGTGGCCGCCGGCGCGCAGCGACGCCTTCAGTGTGCTTCTCAGGTCGATCCGGCTGCCTTGGGCTGCGGCACGAAAGCGACGGGTCGGCACTTCTGTGCGATGAATCCGCATCGCCGAGATCGCCCGCCGCGCCTCGGCCTGCTCCGCCAAGGTCATCTGCTCAAAATCCTTGGTCCGAAGGACTTCGTCAGCCGAAGAGGTGAAGGTTGCATCGAGTTCGATCGCGCCAGGCTTTTCCTCGCGCCGGCTTTGCGTTTCGACTTTCTCAAACATTGCCTCCGCCAGTCGCCGAAAGCCTGCCTTCCTGGCGCGGTCATCGGCCGGACGTGTGATCTGTTGAAACATGAGCTGCATAAGCTGTTCCAGCATCTTCGGTTTCTTCCAGAAAACATGGAAGGCCTGGTCGAACAGCTCCTTCTGGTCGCGCCGTTTCACGAAGACGGCGTGCAGGGTCCAATAGAAATCCTCACGCGATCGCAACGTGCCAGCCATGGCCGCGTCGAGCGCGTCGAGCACGTGACCAGGCCCGACCGGCAGTCCGGCCTCTCGGAGCACCCGTGCAAAATGCATGATATTGACCGCAAGCTTGCTCTGCGGCGATGCATCATTCTGGTTGGCAGGTGTGATCATACGTGCGCGGCAGCGCGGATTTCGGCCTTGATCTGGTCGAGAATGCGTTTCGCTTCCGAGCCTTCCATGCGCACGATATCATCCTGATACTTGAGCAAAACGCCTAGCGTGTCGTTGACCGTCTGCGGATCGAGCGAGACGGCATCGAGTTCATGCAATGCCGACACCCAGTCGAGGGTCTCTGCTACACCCGGGGCCTTGTAAAGATCGCCGCCGCGCAGGCTTTGCACAAAGGCCACGACCTCGCGTGCCAGAGCCGCGGAAGCCTGCGGGCGCTTCGCCCTGATTATGGCGATTTCACGTGCAGCATCCGGATAGCCGACCCAGTGATAGAGACAGCGGCGCTTCAATGCGTCATGCACTTCGCGGGTGCGGTTCGAGGTGATGACCACGATCGGTGGCTCTTCCGCCTTGATCGTGCCGAGTTCAGGTATGGTAATCTGAAAATCCGACAGAACCTCGAGCAGAAAGGCCTCAAAGGCTTCATCGGTTCGGTCGATTTCATCGATCAGCAGGACCGGCGCTGAGCCGGCCGGTGACTCAAGCGCCTGGAGCAAAGGTCGTTTTACCAGAAAGCGCTCCGAGAAAACGTCACTGCCCAAGCGCTCGCGATCGAGCTCGCCGGATGCTTCGGCGAGTCGAATCTCGATCATTTGGGCCGAATAGTTCCACTCATAGACAGCGGAGTTGACGTCGAGGCCTTCATAGCATTGGAGCCGGATAAGGCAGCGGCCGAGACCCTGGGCGATGACCTTGGCGATCTCCGTTTTGCCGACCCCCGCCTCGCCCTCGAGGAACAGCGGCCTGGCCATGCGCATGGCCAGGAACACAACGGTGCCAAGGTCCCGGCCGGCGACGTAATGTTGCGACGCCAGGAGCGCGACGGTCTCGTCGATAGAGGCGGGAAGTTTACTCACCAATCGTCATCTCCGATAGCAAATCGGCCCGCGAGTCACACACCCGCGGGCCGAAATCAATGCGTAAGTTTGAACGTCACTTGGCCTGTTCGACCGCCCGCCGTGCCAGCACATTGACAAGGTGCGCCCGGTAGGCGGAGGAGGCATGGATATCGCTATTGAGGTCGTCCGCCTTGACCGTGACGCCTGAGATGGAGTCGGGTGAGAAGCCCTTTTCCAGTGCCTTCTCCATGTCGGGTACCCGGAACACGCTCGGGCCTGCACCTGTCACGGCGACGCGGACGCTGCCATCGGCAAGCTCGGCGACGAACACTCCGACCATGGCGTAAAGGGAGGCCGGGTTCGGGAATTTCACATAGGCAGAGCGCTTGGGCATCGGGAACTCGACTGCCGTGATGATTTCGTCGGGCTTGAGCGCGGTCTCGAACATGCCGGTAAAGAACTTGTCCCCGGCAATCTTCCGCTGATCGGTATGGACCGTCGCTGCGAGACCGACGACGGCGGCCGGATAGTCGGCGGCGGGATCGGCATTGGCAATGGAACCGCCGATGGTGCCGCAATTGCGGACATGGGGATCGCCGATCCCCCCGGCCAGCTTCGAAAGGCCAGGAATCGCCTTCTTCAGCCCCGCATCGTCGGCGACTGCCGCATGCGTCGTGCCTGCCTTGATGGTGACCACGCTGCCCGACACTGCAACACCGGCATGCTTGAGGCCTCCGAGATCGATAATGTCCGATGGGGACGCCAAGCCGTGTTTGATCGCCGGAAGAAGCGTCATGCCGCCGGACATGAACTTGCCGTCTTTGGCGGCCTTCATCAGCTTGACTGCGTCAGTCGCGTGATGCGGGCGATGATAGGTGAAGTTTTCCATGTTTATTTCCTCCCCTAGCCTTACTCGGCCGCTTTCTTCATGGGTTGCAGGGCGTTCCAGACGACTTGCGATGTCGCCGGCATTGGCAGGTCCTTGACCCCAACCGCATCGGTGATCGCATTTATCACGGCAGCCGGCGCCGCGATCGCACCGGCCTCACCGCAGCCCTTCATGCCCAACGGATTCGATGGGCACTTGGTCTCCGTGAAGGCCAGCTTGAACGACGGGACGTCCGCCGCGCGCGGCATGCAGTAGTCCATATAGGAACCGGTCAATAACTGACCCGAGCCGCTGTCATAGACGCAGCCTTCGGTCAGCGCCTGGCCCACACCCTGGACAATGCCGCCATGCACCTGGCCTTCGACGATCATCGGATTGATGACCGAGCCGAAATCATCGACGGCGACCCAGTTGGCGATCTGCGTCACGCCGGTGTCCGGATCGATCTCGACTTCGCAGATGTGGCAACCGGCCGGGAAGGTGAAGTTGGTCGGATCGTGGAATGCCGATTCCTTGAGACCGGGCTCAATTTCGGATGTCGGGAACTTGTGCGCGACATAAGCCGCAAGTGCCACTTCGCCGAACGCCATCTTCTTGTCGGTGCCCTTCACGCTGAAGGAGCCGTCCTTGAACTCGACGTCGCCTTCCGCCGCTTCCATAACGTGAGCGGCGACTTTCTTTGCCTTGGCTTCGATTTTGTCGAGCGCCTTGGCAATTGCCGTCATACCCACCGCGCCGGAGCGCGAGCCATAGGTACCCATGCCAAACTGCACCTTGTCGGTGTCGCCGTGGACGATTGAAACGTTATCGATCGATACGCCGAGCCGGTCCGATACCAATTGCGCGAAGGTCGTCTCATGACCCTGTCCGTGACTGTGGGAACCGGTGAGGATTTCGACCGTACCGACCGGGTTCACCCGGACTTCCGCCGATTCCCAAAGACCGACACCGGCACCGAGCGAACCGACTGCAGCCGAGGGCGCGATACCGCAGGCCTCGATGTAATTCGAGAAGCCGATGCCGCGGAGTTTGCCGCGTTTCGCCGCTTCAGCCTTGCGCGCCGGAAAGCCCTTATAGTCGGCAAGTTCAAGCGCCTTGGTCAGTGATGCATTATAATCGCCGGCGTCATAGCACATGATCACCGGGGTCTGGTGCGGGAAGGATGTGATGAAGTTGCGCCGCCGGAACTCGGCCGGATCGATCCTCATCTCTCGCGCCGCAGTCTCGACGAGCCGCTCCACGACATAGGTTGCCTCCGGCCGCCCTGCACCGCGGTAGGCATCGACCGGCGCAGTATTGGTGTAGACCGCATCCACCTCCGCATAGATTGAGGGAATGTTGTATTGGCCCGACAGCAGCGTCGCATAGAGATAAGTCGGGACGCAGGAGGCGAAGGTCGAGAGATACGCACCCATCGAGGCAATGGTGTTGACCTTCATCGCCAGAATCTTGCCGTCCTTGTCCATGGCAAGCTCAGCATGTGTGACATGGTCACGGCCATGCGCGTCGGCAAGGAAGCTTTCCGTCCGCTCTGCCGTCCACTTCACCGGCCGTCCGCCAACCCGCTTCGAGGCCCACAGACAGACGACCTCTTCGGCATAGATGAAAATCTTGGAGCCGAAGCCGCCGCCGACGTCGGGCGCGATCACGCGCAATTTGTGCTCAGGCGCCAGCCCATGGAACGCCGAGATCACCAGCCGAGCCACATGCGGGTTCTGGCTTGTCGTGTAGAGCGTGTAGTGATCGTCGCCCGTGTCATAGGAACCGATCGCGGCGCGAGGCTCCATGGCGTTGGGAATCAGGCGGTTATTGACGATTTCAAGCCTCGTGACATGCGCGGCTTTCTTAAAGGCCGCATCCGTCGCAGCCTCATCGCCAAGCGACCAGTTGAAGACCAGATTGTTCGGCGCAACTTCGTGAACCTGCCCCTTGGCGCTCTTGGCCTTGGCGGCATCGACATTGTGAGGAAGGACGCCGTATTGGACCTCGACCAGCGCGGCTGCGGCCTTGGCCTGCTCCCTCGTCTCAGCGACAACGACGGCGACATGGTCACCGACATAGCGCACTTTGCCGACCGCCAGGATCGGATGCGGACCGGCCTTCATCGGCGAGCCGTCCTTCGAATGGATCATCCAGCCGCAGATCAGGCCGCCGATCTTGTCTTCGGCAACATCCTCGCCCTTGAAGACACCCAGCACGCCCGGCGCTTTCGCCGCCTTGGCCGTGTTGATCGACTTGATCTCCGCATGGGCATGCGGACTGCGGACGAAATATGCGTAGACTTGCCCTTTGAGATTTATGTCGTCAGTGTACCGGCCCTTTCCGGTAATGAAGCGGTGGTCTTCCTTGCGCTTGACGCGCGCGCCGATGCCGGTCTCGCTCATGTGATTTCTCTCCCGTTTCTATGCTGGACGAGCGCGCGCTTACATGCGCGAGGCGCCGTCCTGGATGGCCTTGACGATATTGTGATAACCCGTGCAGCGACAGATATTGCCTTCCAGCTCATGACGAACCGTGGCCTCGTCCAGCTTCTTTCCCTTGCGGTTCACCAGATCGATAGCTGCCATGATCATTCCCGGCGTGCAAAAGCCGCATTGAAGCCCATGATTTTCGCGGAATGCCTCCTGCATGGGGTGGAGCGTGCCATTCTTCGCGAGGCCCTCGATCGTCGTCACTTCGGCACCTTCGCAGGCGACCGCGAGCGCGGTGCAGGATTTGATCGCCTTGCCGTCCACATGGACGACGCAGGCGCCGCACTGGCTTGTATCGCAGCCGACATGCGTGCCGGTGAGCCCCAGACCTTCCCGAATGAATTCGACAAGCAAAGTACGGCCTTCGACCTCGCCGCTCACTTCCTTGCCGTTAACTTTCATAGAGACAATTGGCATACGACATGTCCTCCCAACTAGCCGCATTGTGCGGAACGATTTCGGAGCCTTTCGGCGCGCGTAAGGCGCCGGCAACCCCCGTCTTTGCCGCGTGCATCCTTGCGCGGCTCCAATTGGTAGGTCAAGGACTACCCACGGAATTTTGTCGTCTGCCGGGCACCGGTCACACCGATCTATGCTATGCATGAGCCAGTGTAAGCGGTCCAATGGAGTACCGTTGATGGCGAGAACCGGATGGCTGCGCTTTTTGCTTGCGCTGGCAATTGTGATGCCCAATTTGGCGGCACAGGCGGGTGAGATCAGCCGAGCAGATCAGTCGGCTTTTCAGCAGATTATCAATGACCAGATTGCCGCCTTCAATGCCGACGATGGCCTGCGCGCCTATTCGCACGCCGCGCCGGTCATCAGGCAGCTGTTCCCGACACCCGATATCTTCATGTCCATGGTCAGGCAGGGCTATCAGCCGGTCTACCGGCAGAGGTCCTTTAGCTTCGGTGATGCCTTCGATGACATGGGCAGCCCGGCTCAGGAAGTGACCATTGTCGATCTCGATGGCCGGACCTGGACGGCGATCTATTCTTTCGAGCGGCAGGCCAATGGAACCTGGAAAATTTCCGGCTGCCGGTTGGTACGGATTCCGGGTGCGGATGTGTAATATGGCGGGGTGATTCCCGCCCGCCGCTATTACCTGATCGCCGCCCTCCCCATCGTCTCCCTGGCGATCACTCTGCTCTTGATGGGGCGCGAACCCATCTGCAAGTGCGGCTATGTAAAGATCTGGGAGGGTGTCGTACAGAGCTCGGGAAACTCCCAGCATCTGACCGACTGGTATACGCCCTCGCACATTGTTCACGGCTTTATATTTTATGGCGTGCTGTGGCTCTTCTTGCGGCGCTGGCCGATTGGCCTCAGGCTCGTCATCGCGATCCTGATCGAGGGGGCCTGGGAAGTCTTCGAGAACACCGATTTCATCATAAACCGCTATCGCGAGGTGACGATCTCGCTCGACTATTATGGCGACAGTGTCATCAATTCCGTCTTCGACACGCTGGCGATGGTCGCCGGCTTCCTGCTCGCCGCCTGGCTGCCCGTGTGGGTCACCATCATCCTCGCCGTCGCATTGGAACTCTTCGTGGGCTATATGATCCGGGACAATCTTACCCTCAACATCATCATGCTGCTCTGGCCACTCGAGGCGATCAAGAAGTGGCAGGCTGGCGGATAAGCGAGGGCGCACGTCCGAAGCGCGCCTTGAACGCACGGGAAAAAAGGGCAAGCGATGAGTAGCCGCAAGCCAGGGCCACGTCGCGCACACTCATCCTCGAATAGGTGAGCAGCCGTTCCGCGCGTTC
The DNA here is from genome assembly GCA_016793355.1 of Hyphomicrobiales bacterium. Classification (GTDB taxonomy): domain Bacteria; phylum Pseudomonadota; class Alphaproteobacteria; order Rhizobiales; family Aestuariivirgaceae; genus JAEUMG01. Next base: position 32,233 of record JAEUMG010000347.1, on the reverse strand, counting down.
GAGCCTGAGCTGGCTGTAGAAGGTCTTGGGTGTGACGCTCAGATGCGCGCGGAACAACCGCTCCAGATGCCGTTCCGAGGCGCCCGCCCCTACCGCAATATCACGCATGGTGAGGACGTCCTCGATATGCGCCTCCATCAGCCTGATGGCGGCCACAACCCGAGGCTCGGAAACCCGATAACGTGAGCCCGCCGGTATCCGCGCCTCGCCGGGGTGGTTGAGGTGGCGAGTGTGGACCAGTGTATCGGCCACCTTCGCCGCCAACGCTTCGCCCTCAAGGGCAGCGAGCCAGTCGAGCATCATGTCGAGAGCATTGGCACCGCCCGAAGCCGTCATACGCCCGCGGTCGAGCACATAGGTCGTCTCGGCGACGTCGATATTCGGGTAGGTTTCGCGGAATGCGGGCAGCGTCTCCCAATGGCAGGTGGCCCGATAGCCATTCAGGACGCCAGCTTCTGCCAGGAGGAATGCCCCTGTATCGACCGCAGCGAGGAGGCTGCCATTCCGCGCCGCCCGCCTGATCTCGTTGAGCACCGGCTGAACCATTCCGATCTCATGTTCGTAGGACGAACACACGACCAGCAGATCCGGCTTGCCCACTCCCTCCAATCCCGAGGACACCGACACCGGAATGCCGTTGGATGCGGCAACACCCTCACCGTCCATGGACACGAACCGCCAGGAAAAAATGTCCTCGGCAAAGCGATTGGCCACCCTGAGCGGCTCAAGCGCGCTGAATAATGCAATCATCGAGAATCGTGGGATCAGAAGGAAAGCCACATCGTGGCGCCGGACCAGCATAGCGCAAATAATCAAATGATTGGCGGAAATTGTCAAATACAGGGCCGCCACGGGTTTAGTAGTGGGCCCTTCGCAAGGGAGCGACCCAGATGAATCCAAAGATCATCATTACCTGCGCGGTGACCGGCGCCGGCGACACCGTCGGCAAGCATCCGGCCATTCCGGTGACACCGGAGCAGATCGCCAATGCAGCGCTCGAGGCCGCGTCGGCCGGTGCCGCCGTGGTTCACTGCCATGTCCGCGACCCCAAAACCGGCAAGGGCGCGCGCGGCGTCCACCTCTATCGGGAGGTGATGGAGCGCATCCGCGCCAAGAACAAGGACGTCATCATCAACCTGACCGCCGGCATGGGCGGCGATCTCGAAATCGGAGCGGGCGAAACCCCGCGTCAGTTCAACGAGAACAACACCGACCTCGTCGGTCCGATTGAACGCCTTCTCCACGTTGCCGAACTGCGTCCGGAGCTTTGCACCCTCGATTGCGGCTCGCTCAATTTCGGCGACGGCAACGGCATTGTCGTCCAGACGCCCATGCAGTTGCGCGAGCAGGCCAGGCTCATCCAGTCCTACGGCGTCAAGCCCGAGATGGAAATCTTCGACAGCGGCAACCTCTGGTTCGCCAAACAGCTCTGCACTGAAGGTCTGATCGACGATCCGCCGCTCTTCCAGCTCTGCCTTGGCATCCCGTGGGGCGCGCCGGGCAACACGCAGACCATGGCCTACCAGGTCGGCGAATTGCCGAAGAATGCCGTTTGGGCGGCTTTCGGGATCGGCCGCAATCAATTCCCGATGGTGGCGCAGGCGGTAATCCTAGGCGGCCACGTTCGGGTTGGCCTCGAAGACAATCTCTGGCTGGAAAAGGGCGTCTACGCCTCGAACGGTACGCTCGTCGAAAAGGCGGTCAAGCTCATCGAATTGCTCGGCCCCAAGATCGCCACCCCGGACGAAGCGCGCGACATCCTCAAGCTGAAGAAGAAGTAGTCCCATGGACACTGTCAAAACCGTCGGCATCGCCGGCACCGGCCTCATCGGTGCTGGCTGGGCCGCAAGACTGCTGGTGCGCGGCCTCGACGTCGTCGCCTATGACGTTGCCCCGGCGGCGGAAGCGAAACTCCGCGCGGCGATCGATGTCGCCTGGCCGTCCATGCTGAAGCTCATCCAGGATCCCAATCCGAAGCGCGGCCAGCTCATCTTCACCACCGATCTTGCCGCGATGGCGTCGCGCGCCGACTTCGTGCACGAGGCGGCGCCTGAGCGCGAGGCGCTCAAAATCAAGCTCTTCAGAGACATCGATGCCATTGCCCGGCCGGACGTTATCATCGCCTCGTCCTCCTCCGGTTTCCTGCCCACGCGCCTTCAATCCGAATGCAAGCATCCGGAGCGCGTGATCATCGGCCACCCGTTCAACCCGGTCTATCTGCTGCCATTGGTCGAAACCGTCCCCGGCGAAAGGACCTCGAAAGACGCGATGGACCGCGCCGGCGTCTATTTCGAATCGATCGGCATGCATGTGCTGCGCCTCAAGAAGGAGATCGACGGCTATATCTGCGACCGCCTCCAGGAAGCACTCTGGCGCGAGGCGCTCCACATCCTCAACAAGGGCATCGGCACCACCGAGGATATCGACGACTCGATCGTCTATTCGGCCGGCATGCGCTGGGCTTTCATGGGCTCTTTCCTGACCTATCATCTGGCGGGCGGCCCCGGCGGCATGCGTGATTTCATCAAGCAGTTCGACCCGACCCTCGAACTGCCCTGGACCGATCTTCCCTTCCCAAAATGGAACGACACGCTCGAGAAGCGGCTGGTCGAGGGTTGCGAAGCCCAGGCCCATGGCCGCACGGTTGCCGAGATCGAGGCCAAGCGCAATGACGTGCTCGTCGACATGATGCACCTGTTCAAACAGCATGGTGTCGGCGCCGGTCTCGTCCTTCAGCGCGAAGAGGAATCTGCACGCAAACGCGCCACGCGCTGGACCAGGGGAGCGAAGATTGCTGCTCCGGTCGCACGCCATCGCGGCATCGTCCAATCCGCCTGGGTCGATTACAATGGCCACATGTCGGATGCCTACTACCTCCTGGCCTTCGGCGACGCGCTCGATGCGTTTTTCCGCTACATCGGCGACGACGAAGCCTATCGCGCCACGGGGCAGACCTTCTTCACGGCGGAAACCCATCTCAACTACTTCCGTGAAATGAAGGCCGGCGACACGTTTGCGATCGAGACGCAGCTCATCGGTTGCGACGAGAAGCGCATGCACCTCTTCCATCGCATGCTCGACACGAAGGGCGAACTCGTCGCGACCAACGAGATCATGCAGCTCCATGTCGATCAGAAATCCGGCAAGGTTTCCCCGATGCGCGCCGATCTTTTCGAAGCGCTGTCGGCGGTCAAGGAAGCTCACAAGAACCTGCCAAAGCCGGCCGAGCTTGGCCGGGTGATGGAAGTCAAGATGAAGTAGGACTTGCTTCCCTCCCCCTCGTGGGGAGGGATTAAGGGTGGGGGGCCGACAGCCAATCCGTAAGCCCGCACGGTTTTCTAAACCCACCCCTGACCCTCCCCACAAGGAGGAGGGTGAAGAGAGGAAGGGAAGAACGTAAATGTCATCGCAGCGAGTCATGATCACCGCGGCAGCAGCCGGCATCGGGCGTTCGATCGCCCGCGCCTTCGCCGATGAGGGCGCGCAGGTTCATGTCTGCGATGTCAATGAAACCGCGCTGGCGGCGTTTCGCGATGAAAATCCCGAAATTGCCGCCACCCAGGTGGACTTGCGGAGCGAAGGCGAGATCGAGGCCTGGTTCGACGATGCTCTCGACGATCTCGGCGGCCTCGATGTCCTGATCAACAATGCCGGCATCAAAGGGCCGACCGCACTTGTCGACGACATTGAATATGCCGACTGGCGCGAATGCATCGAAGTCTGTCTTGACTCGCACTTTCTCTGCGCGCGTCGCGCCGCTCCCATCATGAAGGCGCAAGCCGCGGGCTCGATCATCAACATCTCATCCATGGCCGGCATGGTTGGCTATGGGCGTCGGTCGCCCTATGCGGCCGCGAAATGGGCGGTCGTCGGTTTCACCAAGTCACTGGCCATCGAGCTTGGTCCCTTCAACGTCCGTTGCAACTGCGTCTGCCCGGGCACGGTCCGTGGCGAGCGCATCAATCGCGTCATCGCTGCCGAAGCCGAGCAGCGCGGCGTGACATTCGGGGAAGTCGAAACCGGCTACCTCCAGGGTCAATCGATCAAGCGATTTGTCGAGCCTGAGGAGATCGCTGACCTGTGTCTTTTTCTTGCCTCGCCCGCCTCCAAGATGATCTCGGGCCAGGCGATCGGTCTCGACGGCCATACCGAAACCTACAGAATGAGTTGAGCCATGGATTTCTCACTAAGCGATGAACAGCAAATGATCGTCAGGACCACGCGCGACTTCGTGGTCAACGAGCTTTATCCGCACGAAGCCGAGATCGAGGAAACCGGGCATTTGCGTCCGGAGCTTCGCGACGAGATCAAGCACAAGGCGATCGAGGCCGGGCTCTATGCCGCCAACATGCCGGGCGAAGTCGGCGGTGCCGGGCTGGATACATTGACCTGGGTTCTTTACGAAAAGGAACTCGGCAAGGCGAACTATGCCTTGCATTGGACGTGTGTTGCGCGGCCTTCGAATATTCTGATGGCCTGTCAGGGCGAGCAGCGTGAACGCTACCTGCTGCCCTCAGTGCGCGGCGAGAAATCGGACTGCCTTGCGATGACAGAGCCGGGCACGGGCTCAGACGTGCGCGGCATGAAGACCTTCGCCCGCAAGGACGGCGACGACTATGTCATCAACGGCACAAAGCACTTCATCAGCCACGCCGATGAAGCGAGCTTCGTCATCCTCTTCGCGGCAACCGGCGAGGAGGACACGCCGAAGGGCAAAAAGAAACTGATCACCGCGTTCCTGATCGACATGGGCACGCCCGGCTATACCGTGCGTCCCGGCTACAAGAACGTGTCGCATCGCGGCTACAAGAACTGCATCCTCGAATTCAACGACTGCCGGGTACACAAGTCGCAAATCCTCGGCGAAGTGCACAAGGGCTTCGAAGTTGCCAATGACTGGCTGGGTGCCACCCGCCTCCAGGTCGCCGCAACCTGTATCGGCCGCGCCGAGCGCGCACTCGAACATGCCAAGCAGTTTGCCGTCGACCGTGTCCAGTTCGGCCAACAGATCGGCAAGTTCCAGGGTGTATCATTCAAGCTCGCTGACATGGCGCTGGAATTGAAAGCAGCAGAGCTTCTGACACTCGAAGCCGCCTGGAAATTCGACAACAAGACCGTGACCGACATGGACATGGCGATGGCCAAGCTAAAGGCGACCGAGATGCTGGCCTTCGTTGCCGATGAAGCCATCCAGATTCACGGCGGCATGGGCCTGATGTCCGACTTGCCGCTTGAGCGCATCTGGCGCGACGCCCGCGTCGAGCGTATCTGGGAAGGGACCAGCGAGATCCAGCGCCACATCATCTCCCGCAGCCTGCTGCGTCCACTTGGGGGTTGAATGAACGCTCCGAGCAAGAAGATGACGCGCGACCTTTTTCGCCTGCTTTCGCCCCGCTCCATTGCCTTCATTGGCGGTGGTGAATGCGACGTGGCGATCGCCCGCACCCGCGATCTGGGGTTCACCGGGAAAATCTGGGCCATCCATCCCAAACGCGACGATCTGGGAGGCATCCCTTGCATTCGCTCGGTAGAGGAAATCGACGGCATCCCCGATTCCGCATTCATCGCCGTGCGACGCGAGCCCACGATCGAGGTGGTGCGAGCCTTGCGCACCAAAGGCTGCGGTGGTGCGGTAATCTATGCCTCGGGCTTCGCCGAAACCGGCGACATGCATCTGCAGGACGAGTTGCTGGCGGCGGCGGATGGTATGCCGCTGATGGGTCCCAATTGCTACGGCTTCGTGAATGGCATGGCGCGTGCCGCCCTGTGGCCGGACGAGCACGGCGTCGACCCACGCTCCGACGGTGTTGCGATCATCACCCAGTCCGGCAATATCGCCTGCAATTTCACCATGACACGGCGCGGTCTGCCGCTCGCTACAATCTATGCGATTGGCAACCAGGCGGATGTCGACATGGCGCAGATGCTGGAAGCGTTGTCCCTCGACGAACGTATTACCGCGATCGGTCTCCATATCGAAGGCTTGAAGGACGTTGAGGCCTTTGCGCGCGCCGCGGCGACCGCCCGCGACAACCGCAAGCCGGTGATCGCACTCAAGACCGGACGCTCCGAACAAGGTGCCAAGGTCACGATGAGCCATACGTCGTCCCTAGCCGGAGCTGACACGCTCTACGACGCCCTGTTCGATCGCTATGGCATCGCCCGCATGACCTCGGTCACCGCTTTCGTCGAGACGTTGAAATTCCTGCATCATGGCGGTCCGCTCAAATCCAATCGGATTGTCTCGATGAGCTGTTCCGGGGGCGAGGCCGCGCTCATAGCCGATATGGCGCTCGAGAAGGATGTGACTTTCCCGCCCTTCGACGATTGCACAAAGCCGAAGGTTGCCGCGACGCTCAACGAGTATGTGTCGATCGACAATCCGCTCGACTACCATACCTTCATCTGGAATGACGAGGAGAAGCTCACCGCCACATTCTCGGCCGTCCTTGCCGGAGGTTACGATGTCGGCATGCTGATCCTGGATATTCCGACAAACCCGAAGATGAGCCCCGATACCTGGCTGGTGACGGCCAAGTCGCTAATCAATGCCGCCAATCTCACCAAGGCAAGGACGGCAATGGTCGCAAGCCTGCCGGAATGCATGCCGCTCGATCTTGCAGCGGATCTCGCTGCCGCCAATGTCGCACCCATGGTGGGGCTGGATGATGCCCTCACCGCCTTCGAGTCAGCGGCCTTCATTGGCCGCAATTGGGCACGCCGCGACAAGCCGCCTGCGCTTAAACATATCGAGCCGAGTGGAGGGAAAGCCATTGTCCTGAGCGAGTTCGACGCCAAGTCGCTGCTCAAATCCCATGGCCTGGTCGTTCCCGAAGGGCGTGTCTGCAAGGCTGCAGACGCCGTCGCGGTCGCCCGCGAACTTGGCTATCCGGTCACGCTCAAGGTGTCGTCGGCCGCCATCGCCCACAAGACCGAAGCTGGCGGTGTCGCGCTCAATCTCAGATCGGACGCGGATGTCGCCGCCGCTGCCAACCGCATGGCGATCCTTGCTCCCGATCTGCTGGTCGAGCGCATGGTGACGGGCGCTGTTGCCGAACTTATCATCGGGCTGAAATCAGATCCGCAATTCGGCCCGGCTCTGGTCGTGGGCGCCGGTGGAATTCTGACCGAATTGCTGCAGGATACCGTCACCCTGCTCTTGCCGACTTCGCGCGCCGAAATTGAGCGTGCATTGAAGTCCCTGAAGGTGTGGAAACTCATCGAGGGGTTCCGCGGCAAGTCGGGCGATCGGGACCGTGTCGTCAAAGCCATCGAGGCCATTGCCGCCTTTGCAAAAGCCAATGCGGCGAGAATTGAGGAAGTCGACGTGAACCCCCTCCTCGTCCTGCCGCCCGGACAAGGTGCCGTCGCCGTCGATGCGCTGATCAAGATTAGGAAGGAGTAGCCGCGTGACCTCTCCCCTCAATATCGAACGCCGCGGCGCGATCCTTGAAGTCACCATCGACCGGCCCAAAGCGAATGCCATCGACGCGGCTACCAGCCGCATCATGGGCGATACCTTTGCGGCCTTCCGCGACGATCCGGAATTGCGCGTCGCGATCCTTACCGCAGCCGGTGACAAGTTCTTCTGCCCGGGCTGGGACCTGAAAGCGGCGGCGGCCGGCGAATCACCTGACTCCGATTATGGTGTCGGTGGCTTCGGCGGCCTCCAGGAATTGCCCGGCCTCAACAAGCCGGTGATAGCGGCGGTTAACGGCCTCGCCTTCGGCGGCGGCTTCGAGATCATGATCTCGGCCGATATCATCATCGCTGCCGAGCACGCGACCTTCGCCCTGCCCGAGATCAACTCAGGTACCCTTGCCGACGCGGCAACGATCAAATTGCCGCGCCGCATCCCCTATCATGTCGCGATGGAAATGCTCTTTACCGGCCGGCGCTTCGATGCGAAGGAGGCGAAGCATTGGGGCATCGTCAACGAGGTGGTTCCAGCCGCCGAGTTGATGCCACGTGCACGAGAAATCGCTGGCCAACTTGCGGAAGGGCCGCCGCTCGTTTTTGCCGCCATCAAGGAAACCGTGCGCGAAACCAGCCATCTGCCGATTCAGCAGGCCTTCGATCTGGTCACCAAGCGCCGCCTGAAAACGGTCGATAAGCTCTATTCGAGCGAAGACCAGCTTGAAGGTGCGCGCGCCTTTGCCGAGAAGCGCAAGCCCGTCTGGCGCGGCAGATAGCCTCTCTACATCAGCCAGTGCCGGCTCTGCAGCCGGATGCGATCGACTTCGCGCTCGAGCATGGCCAACCCGTCGGGCTGCGCCATATGCGCCCGTTCCCGGCTGGGAGCCGCGCTGACTGGGCGCGGAGGCGCGCCGCCGAAGAGCCTCGTCACGAGCCTCCGGAGCGCATTGGTGCTGTCGGTTTCGGAGCGGAACTGGGCTACCAGAGGGGAATAGGGACTATGGGTCATGATCTTAAACTTCTGCTAAGAGTGCGATTGGCTTGTATTCACAGATATCCCCTTGCTTTAAGTAATTCAAACGACTAGTTTTCGCATCACCTTCAAAATTTCCTTGTAGATATTTATGCTCCGCACCCTCCCCGGATTAAGCGCCATAAAGGCCTTTGACGCGGCCGCCCGCCTTTTGAGCTTCACGAAGGCGGCCCAGGAGCTTTCCGTCACCCCCGCGGCCGTCAGCCACCAGATCAAGGAGCTTGAGGACCAGATCGGCGTCTCGCTGTTCCAGCGCACAAGCCGCAGTATGCGCCTCACACGTGAGGGCGAGATTCTGCGTGTTTCCGTCTCCGATGCGCTGGACGGCCTCAACGGCGCCCTGCAACGCATCCGAAAGTTGCAGAAGCAGAACAGGCTCAACGTAACTGCCTCGCCCTCGATCACCGCCAAGTGGCTGGTCCCGCGCCTCGATCGATTTCTAGCGCTCCAGCCCGGCGCCGATGTGAGGATCGACGTTTCGCAATCGGTCCTCGATTTTGACCGCGATGATGTCGATATCGCCATCCGCTTCGGCACCGGCGACTATCCGGGCCTCCGTGTCGATCGCCTCTTCCAGGAGATGGTCTTTCCGGTCTGCAGCCCGAAGCTTCTTACCGGCCGTCACCCAATCCGCGAGCCGCGCGATCTACTACACCACAATCTCATTCATCTCGACTATCAGGCCCAGGGCGCCGTCTGGCCCAACTGGCGGATGTGGATGCTTGCCGCCGGCATCCGGGAGTTCGATGACACGCGCGGTCTGCATTTCGGCCAGACCGCTCTCGTGTTGCAGGCAGCAATCGAAGGCCAGGGCGTGGCACTGGGCGAGTCCGCACTCGTCTCTGCCGATCTCGCCTCCGGAAGGCTGGTCAAACCGTTCGAGCTCGCCCTCAAGGCGCCGCCGCAATTTGCCTATTACGTGATCACGCCGCTCGAGACTGCGGATTCGCCAATTGTCAAGGCCTTTCGTGAATGGATTCTCGCCGAAGCGTCCGAGATGCCGGCTCAGCCAAGCGGCTGATTGGGACGGAACAGCATGACGATAATCGCGCCGACCCACAATGTGGCTATCGCCCGCGAGTGATACCGCGACTAATCCGAAATTGGCATAGACGGTCCCGTAAATCGCATCCCCCAAGCCAACTGACACATAGGTGAAGAACGAGAACAATTCCATGATCGTGCCGCGCTTTTCTGCCGGTGCATGGCCGAGATAAGCGCCGAGTGACGTCATGCAAAGATGATTGTCAAACCCTCAGAAGAAGGGATAGTTCGCTGCGGTCCAGACATGGGCGGTTGTAGGCGGCTGCACGGCGTAGTTCAACCCGACCAGAAACAGTGCGCCAGCCCTGAGAAATTTCCGCCGCGACGCACCTTCAGATTTGGCGCGGCCGGGCTTTGCAGATTTTGACATTGAGGTTCCTCCCTGTGGCAGTTTGATTTTGCAGTTTTCTGGGATAGTGCACAGGGGACGAAAAAGGGTCAACACGAACTGCTCGCCATCAACCCCGTATCGGTTTCGGCCGCGAGACCGATCGGCGTGACGAAAAAGGGTCAACACGAACTGCTCGCCATCAACCCCCTACGAAAGGCGTAGATGCACAATGGCTTCCGAGATTTTCCACCGCGAGTTCAAGCCGCGGCCCTTCTGGTGGGAGGCGTATGAGCCAAATCCGCTGCCGGCCTTTGACCTGCCGAAGCAGGCACGCGTCGCGATTGTCGGCGCAGGTTATGCCGGACTCTCCGCCGCACTCGAACTCAATCGTGAGGGCCTGGAATGCATCGTGCTCGACGCCAACGAGCCGGGTTACGGCGGCTCCACCCGCAATGGCGGCATGGTCTCGGGCGGCGTCAATGTCGGCAAGCGCTATCTGGCCAAGGCTCTGTCGACCGAGGAAGCCGCACCCTTCCTCAACGACGCGGCAGAAGCATTCACGCTGATTGAAAACCTGATCGCCCGGGAGAACATCGCCTGCAACTGGACGAAGGCCGGATACTTCCTGGGAGCCTGGTGTCAAAGTCACTACGATGCGATGGCCAAGAAAGTGGCATTGCTCAATGAGCATGCGAAGTCGGAAGCTTTCGCCGTGCCGCGCGAACGCCAGCGCGAAGAGATTGGATCCGACTACTACTTTGGCGGAATGGTTGTAACCCGCGCCGCGCACATCCACCCTGCTCTCTATTTTAAAGGTCTTCTCGACCTCTGCGAGGCTCGCGGTGTCCGTATCGCCAGCAAGACGCCGGTTACGCGCCTTACTCAAAACGGAGGCGGTTGGCTGGTCGAAACGCCGCGGGGCACGATCGAAGCCGGCGATGTCATCATCGCCACCAATGGATATACGGGCGCGGTTACCCCCCAGCTTCAGCGGCGCGTCGTCCCCGTTGGTTCCTACATCATCGCCACCGAGGAACTACCTCCGGAGATCGCCAAGAGTATCAGTCCCAATAACCGGTCCATCGCCGATACGCGTCGTGTCCTCACCTATTACCGGATGTCTCCGGACGGCAAGCGCCTTATCTTCGGCGGCCGCGCCAAGTTTGGCCACACCGATCCGGTTGAAACCGCGCCGATACTCTACCGCTTCATGACCGACCGCTTTCCGCAGCTCAAAGGCTCGAAGGTCACCCATGCCTGGACCGGCAACGTTGCCTTCACACTCGACGAACTCCCGCATATGGGCAAGCTTGACAATCTGCACTACGCTCTGGGCTGCAACGGCTCAGGCGTCGCCATGATGACCTATCTTGGCCATGAGACCGCTCGCAAGATCGCCGGCAAGGTGAACCGCGCCAATGCTTTCGACCGGCCGGAATTTCCCGACCATCCGCTCTATTCGGGCAATACCTGGTTTCTGCCCTGGATCGGACGCTACTTCCGCACGCGCGACTGGATCGATCGCAAATTCAACTGAAGCAGAGAACAGCTCAGCCGCAGCGTGCCTGCAGGCTCCAGGTACCGGAGGCATATTTGGGCGTGTTCGACAGCCGTCCCTTCTGGCCGTCCGGGCAGGCAAAGTGCCCCAGTGCCGATGTCGCGATCGCCTCGGCATCCTTCTGGTCTCCCGCTTTCATCGTAGCGGTCGTGCCATTGACCTTCATATCGAAGACCTTGAGTGTTTCATTGTAGCTGTAGCGGAGATTGTAGTGCTTGCCATTGTAGAAGATCGGCTCGCTGCGCGACGCGGTCTGCACCTTCTGGCTGCCGCGCGTGATGTCGACTTCTTTCGGTTGCGAGCAGGCTGCGAGCAACAATACGGCTAGCGCCGCCGGCCATCGAAAACGGGTCATGCGAATCCTGTTCGGCGCGGGGCCGGGTTGCACCGGATATAGCCGCCCCGACCTCGACGCCGCAAGCGTCACATGGCATAGAGCCGCGCCATGCCCACCTTCGATTCAGCCCTGCTCCTCGCTGCCCGCGCATCCGCCTCGGATGAGGGCGCGATTATCCGGATGTCCCAGAAAACGCGCGATTTGCGTGCGCAGGGCCGCGACGTCGTCAGCCTGACCCTTGGTGAGCCGGATTTCGATACGCCGTTCTTCATCCAGGAGGCGGCGACCGCCGCAATGCGGGCGGGATTCACGCATTATTCGCCCGTCGCCGGCATACCTGAGCTGCGCACCGCTGTTGCGCACAAGCTAAAGGCTGAGAACGGCCTTTGTTACAGCCCGGGCCAGATCGTCATGGCCAACGGCGTGAAGCAGGCGATCGCCAATGCTGTGTTCTCGCTCATCGAGCACGGCGACGAGGTAATCCTGCTGGCGCCTTTCTGGGTCTCCTACGAACTCACCGTGAAACTGGCAGGCGGAACGCCGCGAACCCTCTCGGCGGGCGTCGAGCAGGACTTCAAGGTCTCGCCTCGGCAGGTGGCCGACGCGCTGACGCCGAAATCCAAACTGCTTATCTTGAACTCGCCCAACAATCCGACCGGAGCTGTCTGGACGAAGGCGGAACTGCAAGCACTGGCCGACGTCGTCTCTCAGCACCCGCGCCTGATGGTGTTGTCGGATGAGATGTATGAGTACATCATATTCGAAGGGGAAGCGATTTCCTTCGGGGCGCTGCCCGGGATGCTCGAACGCACGATCACCGTCAATGGCTTCTCGAAGAGCTTCGCGATGACCGGTTGGCGCCTCGGCTATGCCGCCGCACCCGAACCGATCGCCCGCTCCATGGCGCGCATGCAGAGCGCTTTCACGGCGGGGGCCAATTCGTTCGTGCAGCGCGCAGCGATTGCCGCTTTAGAGGCTCCGCGTGACGAGGTTGTGCGGATGCGGGAGAGCTATCGCCGCCGTCGCGACATCGTAGCAAGGGGCCTCGCAGAGATTCCGGGGGTCAAGATGGCGCCCATCCCGGCCACCTTCTACGCGTTTCCAGATGTATCCGCGTTTCTCGGACGCCGCCGCGAAGTCGGGACTGTCGACGCTCTCTGTGACTGGTTGCTGGAGACCCACGGCGTGACCGCCGTACCCGGTTCTGCCTTTGGCGATGACAGCTGTATCCGGCTGTCCTTCGCCGCAAGCGAACGCGACATCGTGATGGGCCTTGACCGCCTAAAGGCTGGCTTCGCCGCCCTATCCTGATTACTCGGCCGCGAGCTGCTGGGGCGGCTCAACCTTGGCCACTACGGGTGCCTCGTCCTTTACTGGCGGCGGAGACGGCGGGCCAGGAATGATTGCAGCAACACGCGCCGCGGCCGGACGGCGGTCTGCAGCTACATAGGTGTAAACGACCGGCGTGATGAAAAGCGTGAATAGCGTGCCAACAGTCATCCCCGCCGCGATCACAAGGCCGATGTCAAAGCGGCTCGTGGCGCCTGCACCTTCGGCAATGAGCAAGGGTACGACGCCAATCACCATCGCAGCCGTCGTCATCAGGATGGGTCGCAAACGGACGGCGGCCGCCTCTTTGATGGCGGAGACCTTGTCGTAGCCCTGCTCCTCCTGAAGCTTGTTGGCGAACTCGACCATCAGGATGCCATGCTTCGAGATAAGGCCAATCAGAGTAACGAGACCGATCTGTGTATAGATATTGATTGTGCCCGACCCGAGGTTGATTGGCAGCATGCCCTGAGTGGCGCCATTGATCTCGCCCAGGATAAACAGGAAAAACAGTGCGCCGAACATCGAAGCCGGCAGGCCGATCAGGATGATGAACGGATCTCGGAAACTTTCAAACTGCGCTGCGAGCACGAGATAGATAACGATCAGCGCAAAGAGAAAGGTGATCGCAAGAGTATTGCCTTCGAGCACGAACTGCCGGCTCTCACCCTGGAAGTCATAGGTCATGCCTTGCGGCATGAGCTCCTGCGCCTTCTGCTGGAGGAACGCGATGCCCTCGCCGATCGTGCGCCCAGGGAACGGCACCGCCTGGAAAGTCGCGGAATTGAGCTGCTGGAACGTCGCCAGGCTGTTCGGCTGAACGGACTGGGCAATTGTGATAAACGACGACAGCGGCACCATCTCCCCGTTGGTGGCCCTCACATAATAGCGCGATAGCTCTTCGGTCGAATCGCGATGCATTCGTGGCACCTGCGGGATAACCTGATAGCTGCGCCCGTCGATCTTGAAGCGATTGACGTAATTGCCGCCAAGCAATGTCGCAAGCGTTGTCCCAATGTCCTGCATCGTCACGCCCAGCTTGTTGGCGCGATCCTTGTCGACAACCAGTTCGATCTGCGGCGTCTCGAAGCGCAGATCCGTGTTGGTGAATATGAAGAGCCCGCTCTTCTTCGCCTCGGCGTCGAGCTTGTCCATCACATCCGAGAGGCGCCGGTAGTCGCCCGGAGATTTGAGGACGAATTCGACCGGCATTTCGCCGGCGCCGATGGGAATAGCCGAAGGCGCCGTCGCAAATGTCTTGATCCCCGATATGCCGGAGAATTTGGGTTGCAACTCCGCAATAATCTGCTTGTCCGAACGTTCGCGCTCACCCCATGGCTTGAGGATCAGTCCGACGAAAGCCGAATGCGTATTGCCGAGCCCGTTGATTGTGAAGATGTTCTGACGTTCCGGGATTTCGCGCAGGATTTCATTGGCGCGATCCGTATATGTCGTGAGGTAGTCCAGGTTTGTCTGCTCTGGCGAATTGGCGAAGGCAAACAGAACGCCTTGGTCCTCGGCAGGCGCCAGTTCCTTGTTGATCGCCATATAGAGAATACCCGTCATTGCGACGATGATCAGCAGCATGAAGGCAAAGACCGGCCGCTGTTTGAGAGCGCCGTTGAGCATGCGCGAATAGACCCGCCGCAATGCGCCGAAAAAGCGCTCGACTCCGCGCGAGAACCAGCTTTGCTTCTGGTGTCCCTTCAGAATCTTCGACGACATCATCGGCGACAGCGTCAAAGCGATGACACCGGACACAAGCACCGCACCTGCAAGCGTAAACGCAAACTCCCGGAATAGCGCACCCGTCAAGCCCGATGTGAACCCTATCGGCGCGTAGACCGCCACCAGGGTCAGTGTCATCGTGATGACCGGCCCCGCGATCTCGCGCGCCCCCTTAAGGGCCGCATCGAAAGGAGTCATGCCTTCTTCGATATGACGATGAATATTCTCGACGACGACGATTGCGTCGTCGACTACGAGCCCGATGGCAAGCACAAAGGCAAGCAGCGTCAGCAGATTGATCGAATAACCGAGCGCCAGCAAGAGAACGGCAACGCCAACCAGCGATAAGGGTATCGTTACGACGGGAATGATCGTGGATCGCACATTGCCGAGAAACAGGAAGATCACGACAATGACGATCACTGCCGCTTCCATCAGCGTCTTACTGACTTCCTCAATCGAAGAATTGATGAACTTCGTCGCGTCATAGGCGATCTGTGCTTCGAGCCCGGCCGGCAATTGCCGTTGAATGCCGGGCACTGCATCCGCGACCGCCTGGATGACCGTCAACGGGTTTGCATCGGGCGTGACATTGATGCCCATGAAAACGGCCTTCAGGCCGTCGAAGGATGAACTTGAATCGAAATCTTCCGGGCCAAGGTTGATGGTGGCGATCTGGCCGAGCTTGATGATCGTCTCGCCGCGGTTGGCCACGACCAGATTGGCGAAATCCTCCGGCTTCTCCAGCGATGTTTGCGCATTGATGTTCTGCTGGACGAAATCGCCCTTCACCTGCCCGGCCGCTGTCGTGAAGTTGTTGTTGGCGAGCGCGTTCGCCACATCCAGCGGGGTAATTCTGAAAGACGCCATCTTGTCTGGATCGAGCCAGACGCGCATCGCAAAGGTCGCACCGCCAAGGATCTCAGCCGAGGCGACTCCGTTGATCGCCTGCAGCTGCGGCTTGACCACCCGGTCGAGATAGTCGCTGATCTGCGACGACGTCATGGTCTTGCTGTTGAAGCCGATATACATCAGTGCATAAGGTGAGCCCGTTGTGCGCTTCACCACCGGGTCGTTCGACTCCTGCGGCAGGACACCCTTGATCTCGTTCACCTTTGAAAGAACGTCCGCCAGGGCGCGATCGCCATCGGCATCAAGCCTGAGCTTCAACGTGATGGTCGATACATTCTGCGCCGAAGACGATTTCAGTGTGTCAATGCCTTCGGTACTCGCCACCGCCTGCTGGATCGGGGTGGTTATGAAGCCCTTGATCTGATCGGCATTGGCGCCCGGATAGGTCGTCGTAATCGTGATCGTCGTATCGGACACCTTGGGATACTGACGGATTGGCAGCTTGAAGGCTGATTGCAACCCGACGAGCAGGATGAGCAGGCTGACCACCGTGGCCAGCACCGGGCGGCGGACGAAGATGTCGGTAAAGCTCATCGGTTCCCCGTCATCTCGCTACTGCGTCGACCGGTCGGCGGGCGCGTTGAGTGCGACGGAATTGTCAACGCGCACCTTGGACCCATGATCGATCTTGTTCTGCCCGGCGATCACCACCCGGTCGCCGCTCTTCAGCCCATCGACGATCTGAATGCGCCCTTCACGGATTGCCCCGAGCTTGACGAAGTGGCGTTCAACGTCGAACACTTCATCCTTGCCCTCGCCGGTTTCGCCCTTTGGCGGGGCGAGGACGAATACGCTGTCGCCGTAGAGACTGTAAGTCACCGCAGTCTGCGCCACCGTCACAACCTTCTCCGGCTCGCCGGCATCTACCGCCACATTGGCGTACATGCCGGGAACGAGCCGACCACCAGGATTGGCCAGCTGCCCGCGCACGGTGATCATGCGGCTTGAAGCGTCTATCTTGGCATCTGTCGTTGCGATCTCGCCGCGAAACTGTTCGCCCGGATAGGCCGTAAATGTTGCGTTGATTGCCTGGCCCGGCTTGAGACGGCCGAAGTCGGCTTCAGTGACGGTGAAATCGACAAAGATCGGGTCTACGCTCTGCAACCAGACTAACGGATCTCCGGCTGCGACATACTTGCCGACGGATATCTTTCGCAGTCCCAGGGTTCCGTCCCAGGGCGCATAAATCGCCTTCTGGGCGATTTCTGCCTTGGTGCGATCGATATTGGCTTGCAAGCGGTCGCGCAGCACGGTCGCGGTATCGAGATCGGCCTTGGCGGCGAAGCCCTTGTCGAAGATCTTCTTGCGGCGGTCCAGCTCCGTTTGGGCATTCTCCAACTGCAGTTCAAAATTACGAAGGTCCGCGTCGAGCGTGTCGGTGTCGAGCTGAACGAGCTTGTCGCCCTTTTTCACCTTCTGCCCGGACTCGAAATAGATCTCACGTACGACGCCACCCACTTCCGGGGTAACATCAATGCCATTGACCGCCGTCAATGTGCCGAGTGCCAGGATTCGCGGCTGCCAGGTTTCTTCGCGCGCTGCCTCCGCCGAAATCGTCTCGACGGGCGGCGGCGAACTCATGATGACCTGGGCGATCATCTTAGGTTTGAAATCAAAGGCATACCAAGCAATCAATGCGGCGAGACCGCCGAAGATCACGGTAACCAGGAAAAAGTAAATGATGCGGCGCAACATTCGGGAGTAAATAGTGCCTTCCCCCCGCCCTGTAAAAGGGGACTTAGGAGATTTTTTTGGTTTTGAATATGCAGCTGACAGCAGTTGTCAGGGGTAATTTCATCATACTGCCCAAACTTTAGGCTGTTGGTAGCCCTGCCAGGGCCGCTTGTCTTTGCCCAAGGCGCGGTCTAAACCAAGTCTTAACGCGAGCCGCCTTGACGAGTTCGCGAATGTTCTGCGGGGCGAACGGCGAGGGGTTATGGAGTATTTCCTAGAGCAGCTGATCAATGGGCTGACCCTCGGCTCAATCTACGGTTTAATCGCCATCGGCTACACGATGGTTTACGGCATCATCGGCATGATCAATTTCGCCCATGGCGACGTGTTCATGGTCGGTGGATTCATCTCCCTTATTGGTATTGTCGCCATTGGCATATCTGGAGACAGCGGCACGCTGACCATAATCGTCTCGTTGATCCTCGTCCTGGCCATCGCCATGATGCTTGCTTCGGCATACAGTTGGACGATCGAACGGGTCGCCTACCGGCCGCTACGCGGCTCATTCCGCCTGGCACCGCTTATTTCGGCGATCGGGATGTCGATCGTCCTGCAGGAGTACGTCCGGGTCGCGCAGGACGGCCGGCCCAAGCCGTTACAGCCAATTGTCACAGGAGGCCACGAGCTCGTCCATAGCGGCGATTTTGTTGTCCGCCTGTCCAACATGCAGATCATCATCATTCTCACGACGCTGGTCCTGATGACGATCTTCACGCTCATCATCACCCGCACCGCGCTCGGCCGCGCCCAGCGCTCCTGCGAGCAGGACATGAAGATGGCGGCGCTTCTGGGAATCGACGTCAACAAGACTATCGCCATTACCTTCGTCATCGGCGCAGCCCTGGCCGCGGTTGCCGGCCAGCTGTTCTTCCTGCGCTACGGCGTGACCGATTTCTTCGTCGGCTTCCTGGCCGGCATCAAGGCCTTCACCGCCGCTGTTCTGGGCGGTATCGGTTCGCTCCCCGGTGCCATGCTTGGCGGCTTGGTAATCGGCATGATCGAAGTCTTCTGGTCGGCCTACTTCTCCGTTGAATACAAGGACGTTGCCGCCTTCGCGATGTTGGCGATCGTTCTCATCTTCCTGCCGCAAGGCTTGCTTGGCAAACCGGAAGTCGAGAAGGTCTGACATGGTCGAGAAGGTCGGCGCAGCCGCGACGCAAAACCCTCTCGACCCCGCCGCCATCCTGAAGGACACGGCGATAACAGCAGTCATCGCATTTGCCATTTTCGGCCCGATTGTTGGGCTGAAAACAGTTGCAATTGGCAATGGCTTGGCGCTCGAGCAGCGCTGGGGCACGGTCGCCGCGCTCGTGGCGATCGTCGCAGCCGGCCGACTTCTGATCAACCTCTTCGGCGTTGGAGCTGCTTCGTCCTATTTGAAGCTTCACGCTCTGCGGGTTGGCATCATTGCCGCCGTCGCGGGCGCCCTGATGATCTTCCTTTCGCTCGCCGCCGGCCAATTGCCTGTGGTCGGCTTGCCGCTTCTGCCGCCCGTAGTCATTGCTTGGCTTACGATCATTGGTCCGATCTTCCTTTTCGGCGGCGTATGGCTCATTTATGTTTCCTTTGCGCAGAAGAACGGCGGCGCCGCCGCGAGCAAGGCGCTCCGCGACACGAGCGCCTACGGGCGGTATTTCGGCATCGCCCTTCTCATTGCAGCGATTATCCTGCCGTTCATCCCTGGCATTGACCGCCGCGTCATGGATCTTGGTATCCTGATGCTAACCTACGTGATGCTCGGCTGGGGCTTGAACATCGTCGTCGGCCTCGCGGGTCTCCTCGATCTCGGCTATGTCGCGTTCTACGCGGTCGGGGCCTATTCCTACGCTCTGCTTTCGACGATTTACTTCCCGATCTGGTTCGGCGAAGGAATCATTCCCTGGGCGTTCTGGCTGGTTCTTCCGATCGCAGGCTTCCTCGCAGCGCTCTGGGGCATCATCCTGGGCTTTCCGGTATTGCGCTTGCGCGGTGACTATCTCGCGATCGTGACGCTCGCCTTTGGCGAGATTATCAGAGTGATCCTGATCAATTGGTACGACTTCACCGGCGGCCCGAACGGTATTTCCGACATCCCGCGCCCATCCTTCTTCGGCATTCCTTTCACCAATGACGAGAACGGATTCGCCGCGACCTTCGGGCTCGAATACGCGCCAATCCAGCGCATAATCTTCCTTTACTATGTGATTCTTGCGCTCGCGCTCCTCACCTATTTCGTCACCATGCGGCTGAGGGCACTGCCTGTCGGGCGGGCGTGGGAAGCATTGCGCGAAGACGAGATCGCCTGCCGCTCGCTGGGCATCAACACGACGAGCACAAAGCTCACCGCCTTCGCGATCGGCGCCATGTTCGGCGGCTTCGCCGGATCCTTCTTCGCCACCCGCCAGGGCTTCGTATCGCCTGAGTCTTTTGTTTTCATGGAGTCGGCGATCATTCTCGCCATCGTCGTTCTTGGGGGGCTTGGCTCCCAATTGGGCGTCGTGGTCGCTGCCATCGTGATCATCGGCGCATTTGAACTCTTTCGCGAACTGGACTTTCTGGTCGCGGTCATGCCTGCCGGGTTCGACCCGGTACAATACCGCATGCTTGCCGTCGGCCTCGCCATGGTTCTGATCATGCGCTGGCGTCCGCGCGGGCTCGTCACGCGGCGAGAGCCGACCGTCTATCTGAAGGAGAAGAAGGCCGTCTCCGCCGATCTCGTGGCGCAAGGGCACGGCTGATGGCCGCGGCAGATTCCGATCCGATTCTCAGGGTCGACCACCTGACCATGCGGTTCGGGGGCCTCACTGCAGTGGGCGATCTCTCATTCACGGCCGGGCGCAACGACATCACCGCCCTCATTGGTCCAAACGGTGCCGGAAAGACCACTGTCTTCAACTGCATCACAGGATTCTACAAACCGACCGAAGGCATGATTACGCTACGCCATCCTGATGGGGGCGAATACTTGCTCGAGCGGATGGACGATTTCCGCATCGCAAAGCACGCTAAGGTAGCCCGGACCTTCCAGAATATACGCCTGTTTGCCGGCATGACGGTGCTGGAGAATCTCATGGTCGCACAGCACAACCGGCTCATGATCGCATCAGGCTACACCTTCGCCGGGATATTTGGTGCAGGCTCCTACAGGCGCGCTGAACGCGAGGCAATTGAACTGTCTAAATTCTGGCTCGACCGCGTCGGGCTCTCCGAGCGCGCCGATGATCCGGCGGGCGATCTGCCCTACGGCGCGCAGCGCCGGCTCGAGATTGCCCGGGCGATGTGCACGGAGCCGCTGTTGCTCTGCCTTGACGAGCCTGCCGCCGGGCTGAATCCGCGCGAGTCCGAGGATTTGAATCGACTCCTCCTGTCGATCCGCAAGGAGCAAGGGATAGCGCTGCTGTTGATCGAGCACGACATGAGCGTTGTCATGGGAATTTCCGATCACATTGTGGTGCTCGATTACGGTCAGAAAATCTCGGATGGCTCACCCGCCGAAGTGAGGGCCGACCCTGCGGTCATTCGCGCCTATCTGGGCGTCGATGAAGAGGAAGCGCCCGCCGACATCGTCGCCGAGGCACTTGGTGCCGCCCAGCAGGAAGATCGGCCATGAGCGAAGCCATGCTCACGGTCCGCGGCGTCGAGACCTTCTACGGGAAGATTCAGGCCCTGAGGGGCGTCGACATCGATGTCGCGAAGGGGGAAATCGTCGCGCTGATCGGCTCCAACGGCGCCGGCAAGTCGACCCTCATGATGACCATCTGCGGCACGCCTCGCGCCCGCGCCGGGAAGATAAGCTTTTCCGGCATTGATATCACGCAGATGCCCACCCACGAGATCATTCGGCTCGGTATTGCCCAGTCCCCTGAGGGGCGTCGCATCTTCCCGCGCATGACCGTTCTAGAGAACCTTCAAATGGGCGCCGCGGTGAGTGACCCAAACCACTTCGACGAGGACCTCGGGAACGTCTTCAAGATGTTTCCGATTCTCGAAAAGCGCCAGACGCAACGCGGCGGCACGCTCTCGGGCGGCGAGCAGCAGATGCTGGCGATTGCTCGCGCGCTGATGGCGCGCCCGCGTCTGCTTCTCCTGGACGAGCCCTCGCTCGGTCTCGCGCCATTGATCGTTAAGCAGATATTCTCGGCCATTCGCGATCTCAATGCCAGCCAGGGCCTCACCGTATTTCTCGTCGAGCAGAATGCCTATCATGCGCTCAAGCTCGCGCATCGCGGCTACGTCATGGTCAACGGCCGCATCACCATGACCGGCACCGGCAAGGAGCTCCTGGCCAAGGAGGAGATCCGTGCAGCCTATCTCGAGGGAGGTCACTGAACGCCATGTCGTTCTTCGTCGAGGACAAGCTTTCGATCTTTCTCATCATGACGGTGATCATTGGCGGCGGCGCGGCCTTCCTCGCCGGACGCGCTCTGGCCTCGAAGTGGCGGCCGATCTGGATGCCCATCGTCTATATGATACCCCTCGGTGCCGCGTTAAGGTTTTTTCACTATTCACTCTTCGATGGCGACCTGCTTAGCCTGCATTATTTCATCACCGACACTGCAGTTTTGGTCGCCGCAGCGCTTCTCGGCTACCAGTCCACGCGCGCCGCCCAGATGACCCGCCAGTATCCCTGGCTCTATGAGCGCTCGGGGCCTTTGAGCTGGCGCAGCCGCAGGGCCTCGACCTGAAATTGAGTGCCCCTTCCCAAGCCTGCCTGAAAGAGGCTAGAACCGCCCTTAAGGGGTAAAGAGCCCCCCAAAAGGCCTAGTGAGGCCGCTTTTTCAAGGGAGAAACAAATGAAGAAACTCTTGCTGTCCGGCGTAGCTCTTGGCTTTGCCGCGGCGCTTGCGACATCGACCGCTTGGGCCGACATCCAGGTTGGCGTCGCGGGACCCATCTCGGGCCAATATGCAAGCTTTGGTGAGCAGATGAAGCGCGGCGCCGAAATGGCGGTTGCCGATATCAACGCCGCCGGTGGCATCAATGGCGAACAGCTGGTTCTGAATGTTGGCGATGATGCCTGCGATCCGAAGCAGGCCGTGGCCGTCGCGAACCAGTTCGTGTCAAAGGGCGTGAAGTTCGTCGATGGCCATTTCTGCTCGGGCTCGTCGATCCCGGCTTCCAAGGTCTACGAGGAAGAAGGCATCCTGCAGATCTCGCCGGCCTCCACAAACCCGAAGTTTACCGACGAGGGCGGCTGGAACGTGGCGCGCGTTTGCGGCCGTGACGATGCCCAGGGCATTGTCGCCGGCAACTTCCTCGCCAAGAACTACGGCGACAAGAAGATCGCCATCATCCACGACAAGACCGCTTACGGCAAAGGCCTCGCCGACGAAACCCAGAAGGCACTCAACGCTGCCGGTGTGAAGGAAGCGATGTACGAAGCCTATACCGCCGGTGAGAAGGACTACACCGCGCTCGTCTCCAAGCTCAAGGAAGCTGGCATCGATGTCGTCTACGTCGGCGGCTATCATACTGAAGCGGGGCTTATCCTGCGGCAGCTGCGCGAGCAGGGTTCGAATGCCCAGCTCGTCTCCGGCGACGCTCTCGTCACTGACGAATTCTGGACGATCACCGGCCCGGCGGGCGAAGGCACCCTCATGACCTTCGCTCCCGATCCGCAAAAGTTCGAAAGCGCCCAGGAAGTCGTGAAGAAGTTCCAGGACGCCGGCTACAACCCCGAGGGCTATACGCTCTATACTTATGCCGCGATGCAGGCTTTCGCGCAGGCGGCCAAGGCGGTCGGTTCCACCGATGCCAAGAAAATCGCCGAATGGCTCCGCGCCGGTAACACTGTCAATACGGTGCTTGGCGATTTGTCGCTGAATGAAAAGGGCGACATTAAGGATGCCAAATACGTATGGTACGTCTGGAAGGACGGCAAGTACGCCGAAGATCCCAGCAAGATGTAGCCCTTAACGGCTTGAGCAAGAGCCCGCGCAGCCCTCGCCGCGCGGGCTTTTCTTTGCGGCGAACATTACCTGAATCGCTAAATTCTTAGGAATCTCGTCAACAACCATTTGAAACTTGGGTGCTAGCTTCCCCCTCCGACTAACCCACTCCGACTTGCGGTTGGGTTTCAGCAGGAGTAGCAATCCATGGTTTTGTCAAGGACGGCGTCGTATCTGCCGAGTGCCTTTAAGAACTTAATACCCGCTGGCTTCGCCCTTGCGGTAGCGGCCGGCCTTCTGACCGTGCCGGCGGCGGCCACGTCGCTTTCGGACGCCTATCACAAGCTGTTCATGAAGCAGTTTTGCGTCATGCCGACTGCGTCAAGCGATGAGGGCGCCATCGACGACGAGTTTCTCGATATCCATGTCACGTCCGAGGATGTCGCTCCGTTACTGGAGCAGCTGAACGCCGAATTCGCGGCCGATCCGGAAGCCTTCTGCGATGGTAACCCAGTGCGGTCCATGCAGGACAGTGACGACTGACCCCGGCACCTTCTTCGTCTCCGCATGATGGACCGTGTTCAGTGAAGGCAGGTTCGCTAAAATTCTACTCAACCAGTTTACTCTTGCGCAAGGGCACAATGCCATACGCACTCGGTGTGCGGACGGTTTTGCAACGCACGAGGCGCGACAGCTCGGAGCAATTGCAGTCATGAAAACGAAATCCTCAAATCCGCTGCGGAATTTTCTGAAGGATTCGGCAGGCAATGTGTCGATGATCTTTGGGCTGTCCGCAATTCCGATGTTTCTCGCAGCCGGCGCGACGCTCGAATACCTCAACATGTCGAAGGCGCGCACGGAAATGCAGGCTGCGGTTGATTCAGCCGCCCTGGCCGCAGCGAACACCTACGCCCTGGGCGGCACCACATACGAAGCGACCGCCAAGAACTACATCGACAAGAACCTCCCGGCTGCACTCAAGCCTGGAACGCTCGATGTGAAGGTGAAGGTCGACAAGGCGCAAAATCTCATCAAGGTCAGTGCAAGCGGCACTGTTGAAAGCGCCTTTGGCAACATCATGAACATGAATGGCGGCGGCCCGGACGCTAGCGAAGTTCAGTCGGACGCACCGGGCAAAATCGGCGCCAGCGCCACGGTGTCGCTGCCGGTCTTCTCGGACTTTCACAAGGGCGAGATTGCCATGGTCGTCGACTTCTCGTGGTCGATGTATGACAAAGTCGATGGTGTTCGCAAGTATATATCGATGCGTGAGGCCGCGATTAAGCTGATCGACGACCTGACGCAGAAAGGCGTGAACAACGACGTCAAATTCGGTCTCGTCCCCTTCTCCGAGTCCGTGCGCGTGACAATGCCGAAATACTATATCGACGGACAGAGCAGCTCATCCAACGGGACTTACTGCATCGAGGACCGGAAGTATCCTTATAACCGTGAGGCCACGACGCCGAGCACGACCAATAGCACCAATAACAAGACCCGCTGGGGCCAGTCCACTTCGGCGACCTGCTCCAATTACAGCAAGTACAGCGTCAACGTGAAGCCGCTAACGACGGATCACGCCTCGACGAAGGCGCAGCTCAACACGATGTACCCCATCGGCAACACGCACATCGCGCTGGGCATGGAAATCGCTTATCACCTTTTGACCCCGAACGCGCCCTACACGCAGGGCGTCGCCATGGGCCAGGAGGATACGCTCAAGGCCGTCATTCTGCTGACCGACGGTGCCCAGACCAGCCCGGGCTATGGGGCGAACGGCAAGTGGACGGTGGCGGCTGCCGAAGCCAATACCGCGGCCCTGTGTACGGCAATGAAGAATGCCGGCGTCCGCGTCGTTACTGTCTCCTTCGACCTCAACGACATCGCCGACGCCGCCTCCGAAAAGCGCCTTGAGGATTGTGCCAGCGGCCCTGAATACTACTTCAACACCGACAACAACCAGGAACTGGCCGCCGCCTTCGGCGTCATCAAAAACCAACTCGCCAAGGTCATGTACCTTTCCGAGTAGCGGCTTCAGAATCGCTTCGAAGGCCCGGAGCCCCGCTCCGGGCCTTCGTCGTTGTGGAGGCAGCGGCAGGTCGCTTGATTGGACTTGACCCGGGCTTCGATCCTTGGGAAGCATGGCCCGCATCCAGCGGGAATCTTTCGGTGAAGGCCTTTTTCGTTCAGATCAAATGCGAGCTCGGCAAAGCCTATGACGTCGCAACCGCGATCGTCGATGCCGAGCTTGCCTCCGAAGTCTACTCAACCGCCGGCGACTATGATCTCCTGGTCAAGATCTACCTCGACCGCGACGACGACATTGGCCGCTTCATCAATGAGAAAGTGCACGCCATTCCCGGCATCAAGGATACCTACACCATCATTACCTTTCGCGCTTTCTGAGGGCCAACGGTGATCCCGCGTTATTCCCGCGATGCGATGGCGCAGATCTGGAGCCCTGAGACGCGATATCGTATCTGGTTCGAGATCGAGGCACATGCCGCCGATGCCATGGCCGAGCTTGGCATCATCCCGCGCGATGCGGCTGCGGCGATCTGGGCCCGGGGCCGACAAGCCGCTTTCGACGCCCAGCGCATCGATGAGATCGAACGCGAGACCAGGCATGATGTCATCGCCTTCCTCACCCATCTTGCCGAGATCGTCGGCCCCGAGGCCCGGTTCGTCCACCAGGGAATGACTTCGTCCGACGTGCTGGATACGTGTTTCAGCGTCCAGCTTGCCCGCGCCAGCGACATCCTCCTCGCCGATCTCGATCTCGTGCTCGCGGCCCTGAAGCGGCGGGCCTTCGAGCATCGCGATACCGTCACCATCGGCCGCAGCCATGGCATCCATGCCGAGCCGACCACCTTCGGCGTCAAGCTTGCCTATGCCTATGCCGAATTTACCCGCGCTCGTCAGCGTCTCGTTCATGCCCGCGAAGAGGTGGCCGTCTGCGCGATTTCCGGGGCCGTCGGGACATTCGCCAATATCGATCCGGCGATCGAGGCGCATGTCGCGCGCGCTCTGGGCCTAAGACCCGAGCCTGTATCGACGCAGATCATCCCGCGCGACCGTCACGCC
The DNA here is from genome assembly GCA_016793355.1 of Hyphomicrobiales bacterium. Lineage (GTDB taxonomy): Bacteria > Pseudomonadota > Alphaproteobacteria > Rhizobiales > Aestuariivirgaceae > JAEUMG01. The sequence continues at coordinate 5,860 of JAEUMG010000347.1, read as the reverse complement.
ATGTTCTTCGCGACACTGGCCGTGATCGCCTCGTCAATTGAACGTTTCGCTACGGAGATCCGCCACCTGCAGCGCACCGAGGTGCTTGAGGCGGAAGAGTATTTCTCGCCCGGCCAGAAGGGCTCCTCCGCCATGCCGCACAAGCGCAATCCGGTTCTTACCGAAAATCTGACCGGCCTTGCCCGCCTCGTGCGCTCTGCCGTCATCCCTGCCCTCGAAAATGTGGCACTCTGGCACGAGCGCGACATTTCGCATTCCTCGGTCGAGCGTGGCATCGCACCCGACGCGACGATCCACCTGGATTTTGCCCTTGTCCGCCTGGCGGACGTGATCGACAAGCTCGTGGTGTACCCCGAGAATATGCGCCGCAACCTCGACCGGCTCGGCGGCCTCATCCACTCGCAGCGCGTCTTGCTGGCGCTCACCCAGAAAGGCATGAGCCGCGAACAGGCCTATGCCGCGGTCCAGCGCAACGCCATGCCGGTGTGGCGTGGCGAGGGCGATTTTCTCAGTCTTCTGAAAGCTGATCCGGAAGTAAAGGCCCGCCTGTCCGATTCGGATTTGGCGGGCCTGTTCGACATCGGCTACCACGTGAAACACGTGGATACGATCTTCAAACGCGTCTTCGGCGAGTGAGCACGGTCAGTTGGTGATCGTGATCTTCGTCGACTTCATACCGTACTGCTTGACGAGCTCGTAAAGTGCCGCGGCATTTCCGGGCGCGAGCCTGACGCAACCATGCGATGCCGGCCGCCCGAGGGATTTCAAGTAGTTCGTCCCGTGGATCGCATAGCCGCCGCGGAAGAAGATCGAGTGCGGCATCGGCGAATTGTCGTACTTGCGCGAATAGTGCATCTTCTTGAGCACATACGGCTTGAACTGCCCGCGCGGCGTGTAATAGCCCGAGCGTGCTGTTGAAACCTTCCACGTCGCATAGCGATCGCCATCGACGTCGACGGTCATCGTCTGGTTGGAAATATCGATGCGGACGGAAACATTGGCTTGAGCCGCAGATGTCCAAACCGCACCGCAAATCAGGATGCCTGCCGCAAAACCGGCCAGCCGCTTCAAAGATACGCTGTACATGGTCATTTTCCCCAGCCTCATTGCCTCAAAGGCGGGTTGCACCATCACAAATCTTCACGCCGGGCGCAAGGGATTGGCGGACTATATTGCTTGCAGCGGTGAAAAATCTCTAAGTCAGTCGAATAGAAATTCGCGCCCGATCTTAACTCTTTTGGTCCCGCCATAGGCAATGATGTCGGCGGTTGCATAGGTTTCGGTAAGTGTTGCCGGTAAGAAACTGCCGGTCCCGACGACGTCGATTGGTGCCTTGGCTGCCCCCATCACCTGGCACTTTTGCGGATCGAAGCCCGAGGAGGCGACGATCTGGGCATCCTTGTAGCCCGCCGCGTCGAGCGCGAGGCGAACATGGATGATCGAGGCGACCGATACGCCCGTACCGAACAGGATGCGGCGCACCTTGTCGACCAGGATGTTATTCGGATCAAGCTGGAAGGCCCGCTGACCGAGGACCTGCTCCACGATATTGTATTCCCCGGAAACGCCGAGCCACTGGCCGACCACGTCGACCGATTTCTCGTAGTCGAGACCTTGCGCGAACCGGCCTCCATGAATGTCGAGGCGAACGCCGAAAGTCTTGCCTGCATTCTGCAGGCGCGCCTCCTCGTAGAACCAGCGCGCACACTTAAGCGAGTCGGAAACCTCCTCGCCGATGTAATCGACGAGCGCCACCAGCGTCCGCGCATTGGGGAGTGTCCTGGCGAAAAGCTTCAGAGCTTCGAGCACGTCGCCGCCGGTATAGCCGACGAGTGCATGCGGCATGGTGCCGAGACCTTCCGGAGCGCCGAAGAGCGGTGCCGTGAGATCCTGCGAGGAACCGATAAAACCCTTGACTTTAGCATCGGCGCGCCTGGCTGCTTCGCTCCCGACAGAGGCGCCGTAGGAGGCGAGCACATTCATTTCCGCGCCGCTGCCATGGCGGGCATGCATATCCATGAAACCCGCCGTCGGGATGGCGCGGCACATTTCATAGGCGTTGTTTGCCGAAACGCATGGAAAGCCCGTCTTTTGAAGGACCAGCGTCTCGATCTCCGAGAGCTTCGCCATCGAGCCGGTGATTTCCATCATCTTGACTTCCGAAGGCACGAGGTCGCCCTCGTTGAAGAATCGCTTGATGCGGCTGCCGGGTGCGAGGCGCTCGACGATGCGGATGGCCGGTTCGAAGGCCGCCACCACGCGCCGCCTCATGAAGAGCGCGAATGTCACCTCGACATCGCCATGCTCCTTGACGATCTTTGCGGTATTGGTGAAGTACTTGTCCGTCTGGATCGAGATTGGCCCGGCGGCGAGACACATCTCGACGATCTTGTCGAGAACCGCCTCCCGCCGCTCCGCGATCGGTGTATGCTGATCCATGGACGCCTTCCTTGTGCCGGCCGCAATGTCCACTGCCCCGAGCCCGGGGTCAAATCTGTTCTGTTGCGGCGATCAGGCTCTTGGCGCCGGCCGCGAGCAGGCCGACCTCCGTCACACCGACAATGTAGCGGAACCCGCGCTCGGCGAAATATCTGCAATTAGTCGGATTGCCGCCGAAGGCGCCGCCGATCAGTCCGTTCTTCGCAGCCGCCGCGCCGATCTTACGAACCGCCGCATCGAGATTCGGAATTGTGAGATCGGCATTGAGTCCATGACCGAGCGATATCCCGAGATCGTTAGGCCCGATGAACAAGCCGTCCAGGCCCGGGGTCGCCGCGATTGCATCGACATTGTCGAGCGCTTCCTGGGTCTCGACCATTGCGAAGGTCAAGGTTCCCGCGTTGGCCTCGGCGAGATACGCCGCGGGCACCACGCCGGCCGCCTGGACGGCGGCATAGCCGCCCCAGCTACGCATGCCCATCGGCGGGTATTTGGCCGCCTTGACGAGCGCTGCGGCCTCCTTCGCCGAATTGATCATCGGCACGATGATCGCCGCCGCGCCCACATCGAGCGCCTGGCCGATCAGCCCCGGCTCATTCCACAAGACGCGGATCATTGCCGGCTTTCCCGCCGCAATGATCTCGGGAACCATGGTTACCACATCGCCGAAGCCGGATAGCCCGTGCTGCATGTCGATGCACACGCCCTCATACGGAAGGCGCGCCAGTTGTCCCGCCAGAATCGCTCCGGGCATCGTCGCCCAGATGAAATAGAATGGCTTATCCTGCTTGAGCCTGGCTCTCAGATCGAAGCGCACCCGTCAACGAGCCTCGCCGCGGAGCTGCTCGAGCGCGAGCGCTCGCAGTTCCTCCATTGTGCGGCGGATCTGGTGATCGGTCTGTGCCACCTTCTTGGCGTCGAAATCGCCCCTGATCTTCCGGAAAACATCCTCATCGCCCGCCTCGGCGAAATCGGCCTGCACCACCTCCTTGGCGTAAGCTTCAGCGTCCGCGCCGGTCAGGCCCAGCTTTTCGGCCGCCCAGAGCCCGAGGAGCTTGTTGCGGCGCGCCTCGGCCCGGAATCGCAGCTCCTCGTCGAGAGCGAATTTCCGCTCGAAACCCTCTTCCCGCTTGTCGAATGTCGTCATCAGGGCTCTCCCGTTGGCCATTTCCTGGCCGACAGATAGCCATCGCGGCGCCCCAAATCAACCTGGACCTCCGGGATTGTGCAGCGCACACCCCTCCTGTAAAAAGGCGCCAATGGCCATATTGAACTGGCGTCATATTTTCGGAACAAGTTGCGTAAGACTCAGGTCTTGCAGCATGTAGGCTGCCAAGGCCCAAAAGGATTGCCTGATGAGGATAGTCAAGATGAACACCAAGCGGACGCGCATCTATGAAGGCAAGGCCAAGATCCTCTATGAGGGTCCGGAGCCCGGCACCATCATCGTCCACTACAAGGACGACGCGACCGCCTTCAATGCCCAGAAGAAAGCCGTCATCGACGGCAAGGGCGTCCTGAACAACCGTATCTCGGAGCTCATTTTCACGCGGCTCAACGAACTCGGCATGCCGACGCATTTCCTCAAGCGTCTCAACATGCGCGAGCAACTGGTGCGCGAGGTCGAGATCATCCCGCTCGAAGTCGTCGTGCGCAATGTCGCGGCGGGCTCGCTGTCGAAGCGCCTGGGGCTTGAGGAAGGCTCGGCCCTGCCCCGCTCGATCATCGAATTCTATTACAAGAACGACCAGCTCGGCGATCCCATGGTCTCCGAGGAGCACATCACGGCGTTCAACTGGGCAAGCCCCCAGGAGATCGACGACATCATGCACATGGCGATTCGCATCAACGACTTCCTGTCGGGGCTCTTCCTCGGCATCGGCATCAAGCTCGTGGACTTCAAGGTCGAATTCGGCCGCCTTTACGAGAATGACATGGTGCGAATCGTGCTCGCAGACGAGATCAGCCCCGACTGCTGCCGCTTGTGGGACATCAAGACCCAGGACAAACTCGACAAGGATCGCTTCCGGCGCGACATGGGCGGCCTCATGGAGGCCTATCAGGAGGTCGCGCGGCGCCTGGGGCTCATCATTGAAGTCGAACAGCCCGAACGCTCGCGCCCCAAGCTGGTCAAGACGGACTGAGCATGAAGGCGCGTATCAAGGTCACGCTCAAGAAGGGCGTGCTCGACCCGCAAGGTAAGGCGATCCAGGGCGCGCTTGGCTCCATGGGCTTTGCCGGCGTCGAAGGCGTGCGGCAGGGCAAGTATTTTGAGGTAGATCTCGCCGAGACTGACAAATCGAAGGCGATGACGACGGTGAAGGCGATGTGCGACAAGCTCATCGCCAACACCGTCATCGAGAATTACGAGATCGAGTTGGCTTAGGAACGCGATGGCGGAAGTCAACAACGAGTTGATCTTCGAAGTGCTGAAGCAAATTCAGCACGATCTTGCGCAGCTCAGGGCGGATGTGCGCGACGTGAAGATTCGCGTCACCGCGGTCGAAGAAGGCCTTGCAGGCGTCAACCGGCGTCTCGATCGTATTGACGACCGGCTGGAACGGGTCGAGCGTCGCGTTGGCCTGGTGGATCAATCATTAGAATGACCTGCTCCTCATCTCCATGGGCGGGCTTGACCCGCCCATCCAGTCTGGATGGCAGGCTCAAGGCCTGCCATGGAGGAGCTCACGAAGGCTCTTGCAAAATGTCTGGACGCGACCTCCCATGATATCCGCCGTCATCGTCTTCCCCGGCATCAACCGCGAAACCGACATGATGCAGGCGCTTGAAGCGACCACGGGAACAAAGCCCGTTGCCGTCTGGCACGCCGAAACCGAATTGCCGCCCGTCGACCTCGTCGTCGTTCCCGGCGGCTTCTCCTATGGCGACTATCTGCGCTGCGGAGCGATCGCCGCACGCTCGCCGATCATGAATGATGTCCGCGCCAAGGCCGCCAGGGGCCTCAAGATCCTCGGCGTCTGCAACGGTTTCCAGATTCTCACCGAAGCGGGCCTCCTCCCCGGCGCCCTCATCCGCAATGCCGGGCTCAGATTCGTCTGCCGGCAGGTGAAGCTCCGTGTCGAGAACACCCGCACCTTCTTCACCAACCGACTGAACCAGGGCGATGTCGTGCGCTGCCCCATCGCCCATGGCGAAGGCAATTACGTCTGTGACGAAGAAACGCTCAGCAGCCTCGAGGGAGAAGGCCGCGTCGTCTTCCGCTATGTCGAGGGCAACCCCAATGGCGCGACCAACGATATCGCCGGCATCGTCAACAAAACGGGCAATGTCATCGGCATGATGCCGCACCCCGAAAACATGATCGAACCTTTGCACGGCGCGACCGACTGCCGGCCGCTCTTCGAAAGCCTCCTCGCCGCGTGAGCACCGCAACACCCATCCTCTATGGCGCGCGCTACAG
>JAEUMG010000331.1 GCA_016793355.1 Hyphomicrobiales bacterium | reverse complement strand
AGCCATTCGGTTGCGACGTCGAGCAAGCGTGTACCGACACCGCGTCCCTCGCAACCGGGCTTGGTGAAAAGCGCAAAAATCTGTCCGTCGCGATTGTCGGCCATCGAGAAGCCGAGGATCTCACCATTCTGCTCCTCGAGCCAGCCGCCGAGGTCGCCCGAGTCGAGATCGGCCAGGATGCCGGCCGGCGTTATGCCGCGCTCGGCCATTTCCTCAACGCTCAGGTGGTTTTCCTTCACCGAGGTTCGCAAGCCAGTGATCTCCGCCAAATCGGCCGCGGCGATGGGACGGATCATGCGGGGGCCGGAACGGTCTGGTTCAAGGGCAGGCGGCCGCCATGGGCATTGAGCATCCGGCCGGGCATAGAGCTTGAATCGTCGAATGTAAGGAATGCCGCGATGGCGGCGATCCCTGCAGGCTCGCCAATACGCCCGCGCGGGGTGCGCGCCGCGCCCGTGACGACCGCAATCTTGACCCTCAGCTTCATTCGTACCTCAATAAGTATCGGCGGCGCGCACCGCCCGGGCCGCCACAGCAATGATGAGGGCGGCGATGACTGTCAATCCGAGCGCTGCCGGAAGGCCCGTCACCTCGGCTGTCAGCCCGATGAGGGGAGGACCGGCAAGGAAGCCGGTATAGCCGAGCGTGACAACCGCGGCGATGCCGCGGCCGGGGGCATCGGGTTCGAGTCTGCCGCCTCCCGCGAACAGGACCGGCGCGATATTGCCGAGACCGATCCCCGCCAGCGCGAAGGCTGCGATGGCCCAGGCTGGCTCCGGCACGCTCACCGCCGCCGCCATGCCGATCGCCGTTAGCCATGCACTGATCCGTACCAGCCTCACGGCGCCGAATTTGAGCCGCAGCCAGTCGCCGGTGAAGCGCGAAAAGGCCATGCCGCCCGAGAACAGGCCATAGCCCAGGGCGGCGGTGTTCGCTTCGAGGATGAAGCGATCGCGCAGCATGATCGCCGCCCAATCGATCACCGAGCCTTCCGCCATCAATGTCAGGAAGCACAGGAGACCGAGCCCGATCGTGGCGCGGGTCGGCCAGGCGAAGCTTTCCCCGGACAGTCCCTGGTCCACGGAGGAGGGCAGAAACCGCCTTCCTGCCCATAAAAGCCCGATCAGGCACAGTGCCGAGGCGAGTGCAATATGAACGAGCGGCGCCAGATAGATCAGCAGCGCAGCGCCGGCCAGCGCGCCCACCATCCCGCCAATGCTGAACGCCCCATGGAAGAACGACATGACCGGCGATTTGAGCGCATGTTCGACCGCAAGCCCGTGCGCGTTCATCGAAACGTCCATGCTGCCGACGGTCGCGCCATAGGCAATCGCGGCAAGGATGAACAGCAGCAGGGTCGGCGCGGCGGCGGGCAGGAACAGGGCGAGGGCGAAGAGCACGGTGCTGACGACCGTCATCCGCGCGCTGCCATACCGATTGATGAGGCCGCCGGCGATCGGCATGGCGAGGACGGCTCCACCCGCCATGGCAAGAAGGGCGATGCCGAACACGCCGGTGCCGACATCGAGCCGCTCTTTGGCGAGGGGGATGTGGGGGACCCACGAGCCCCAGACCAGGCCATGCAGGAAGAATATGACCGCAATGGCCGAGCGGGCCTGCGATGGCGTTGCGGAAGGCGACATTGATAAACCGGTTTGCTTTCGGGGGCGTCAGCGATAGCCGGAGTTCGTCCAGCCAGCCACCATCCTGCGGCATAGCTGCCATCACCCGGTGCGGTTCGGCGGCAGGCTACCAATGGCCCTTGCGGCGGTTCCAGGCGTAGAGCAGCGAGGCGAAACGGTCATAGATGAATCGGGCCACGTGCCGCATTACGGGAAAACCCAACAGGCTGGCGAGCCATCGATCGCCAGGCGTGCGCCGCCAAATCTCAATCGCGCAGTCGGCGCCGATGAAGAGGTGTCCGTTCGCGTCCAGCCCGTACAGCCTCCGTCGCACGGCTTCGATATCGGCGCCAAAGCGCGAAAGTGCGCCCGGCTCCAGATTGATGTCGTGGAATTCGATCGCGTCGGCCTGAACCGCGCGCAGAAGCCGGTTCCGCTGCCAATCGATGCCGCCGTCGCAGATGGGGCATTTGGTATTGTACCAAACGGTGAGTTTGGGGAGCACCGTGAGCCTGGCTAACGGGTATGAATTCCACCTTGATCGGGATCGATCACGATCGTCGACAGCGTTACATGACGCGGGCGCGTGAGGGCAAAGATCGCGGCCTCGATGACATCGCGGTTGGTGGCGAGCGAATTGGCGGGGCGCGGCGCGAGCCAGGCCGTGGAATCGAGCGGCGAGATGTCTTCGAGATTGGGCGGATAGATCGCGCTCACGCGGATGGGCCGGCCGGCCAGTTCCTCGCGCAGCGCGTCCGTCATGCCGGCCTGGCCATGCTTTGCCGCGACGAAGGCAACCGATGCACCTTGCATCGGCACGTTCGGCAGGCCTGAGACCGATACGATATTGAGTATGTCGCCGGCTCCCGAGCGCTCGAGCGGCGGAATCAATCCGCGCGTGAAGAGCAATGTGCCGGTGATCGCCGAATTGATCGTCGTCACGATGTCGTGCGCGTCGTGATCGGTCATCGATCCCGGCAGCCACTGCGCACCGTTGTTGATGAGAATATCGAGTTTTGGCATTTCATCGCGCATCTTCTTGGCGGTGCGCGTAACCAGGCCGGCATCGGCCAGATCGAGCGGCAATGTCTGCGGACGCTTGCCTGTGCGCAGGCGGATCGATTCGGCCGCGACCGCAAGATTCTCCGGATTGCGGCCTGCCATGACGACCTCGGCACCAAGATCGGCGAGCACGACGGAGAAGGCCGCGCCGAGGCCACGGCCGGCGCCCGTGACCACAGCGATCTTGCCGGTGAAATCTGTCGCCATCGCACCCTCGCGGATTCTACGAAACGCTATCTTATGCGGGCCAGGGGCCTAATGCACAATGCCCTTGGATTTGAGCGCCGTGGTGATCTCATCGAGGATCGCCGGATCGTCAATCGTCGCCGGCATCTTCCATTCTTCGCCGTCGGCGATCTTGCGCATCGTTCCGCGAAGGATTTTGCCGGAGCGTGTCTTCGGCAATCGCGGTACGACCATCGCGGCTTTCAGCGACGCGACCGCGCCAATCTGGTCGCGGATCGCCTGGCGACACTCGTTTTCGATCTCGGCGGCGGATCGCTCGACGCCCGCCTTCAGGACCACGAAGCCGATCGGTATCTGGCCCTTGATCTCATCGGCAATGCCGAGCACCGCGCATTCGGCGACATTGGGATGCGCGGCGAGGACTTCCTCCATGCCGCCGGTCGACAGGCGATGGCCCGCGACGTTGATGATGTCGTCGGTACGGGACATGATGTAGACATAGCCGTCTTCATCCATGAAACCCGCATCCGCCGTCTCGTAATAGCCCGGGAAATGCTCGAGATAGCTCTTGCGGAAACGTTCATCGGCATTCCACAAGGTCGGAAGACAGGCGGGCGGCAGAGGAAGCTTGACGCAAATCGCACCGAGCTTGCCGCGCTCGACCTCGTGGCCGGCCTCATCGAGGACGTGGATGTCGTAGCCCGGCATGGGCACGGTCGGCGATCCATACTTCACCGGCAGCATGCCGAGACCGACCGGATTGGCGGCGATCGACCAAGCGGTTTCGGTCTGCCACCAGTGATCGACCACGGGAACCTTGAGCTTCTCTTCCGCCCATTTGACCGTGTCGGGATCGGCGCGCTCGCCGGCCAGAAACAGCGTGCGCAAACGCGATATGTCGTGCCTGGCGATGAAGGCGCCGTCGGGGTCTTCCTTCTTGATGGCGCGAAAGGCGGTGGGCGCGGTGAACAGGGCCGCGACCTTGTGGTCTTCGACGACGCGCCAGAAAGTGCCGGCATCGGGCGTGCCGACCGGCTTTCCCTCGAACAGGATGGTCGTGCAGCCATGCAGCAAGGGCGCGTAGACGATATAGGAATGGCCGACGACCCAGCCCACGTCGGAGGCCGCCCAATAAACCTCGCCGGGCTTTACGCCATAGATGTTGCTCATCGTCCATTTGAGCGCGACCATGTGGCCGCCATTGTCGCGCACCACACCCTTGGGCTGGCCGGTCGTTCCGGACGTGTAAAGGATGTAGAGCGGATCGGTCGCCTTGACGGCAACGCAATCGGCGCGCCCGCCCGCCTTGCGCGCTGCCTCGACGAGCGAGTCCCAATCATGATCGCGCGATCCGAGTTCGGCCTTCGCCTCAGGCCGCTGCTTGATGATCGAGCCATCGGGCTTGTGACTTGCGAGTTCGATCGCCTTGTCGAGGAGCGGCTTGTAGGCGATCAAGCGCCCGGGCTCGAGGCCGCAGGAGGCGGAGAGGATCAGCTTCGGCCGGGCGTCGTCGATGCGGGTCGCAAGCTCATGCGGCGCGAAGCCGCCGAAGACGACGGAGTGGATGGCGCCGATGCGGGCGCAGGCGAGCATGCCGATCACCGATTCCGGAATCATCGGCATGTAGAGGATGACGCGGTCGCCCTTGCCGACACCCAGACCTGTGAGCACCGCACCGAGTGTCGCAACTTCGTCCTGCAATTGGGCATAGGTGATGGTTCGTTTTGTGCCGGTAATCGCGCTGTCATGGATGACGGCGGGCTGTTCGCCGCGGCCGGCCTTCACATGGCGGTCGACGGCATTCCAGCAGGTGTTGCATTCGGCACCGACGAACCAGCGGTCGAGGCCGTCGACGCGATCGAAGACCTTGTCCCACGGCTTGAACCAGTCGACCTCGGCAGCAGCCTTGGCCCAGAAGCCTTCGGGATCGGCCTTCCAGCCCTCATAGACCTCACGATATCTGCTCACTGAACCCTCCCATCCGGAGTCTTTCCGCTCCTCGCTAGCGCAGGTTTAGGCCATAGGCCGCGCCCCGTGCAATCGCCCGGAGCATGGTTAACCAAGCCCTAATGCCGCATCCATCTAAACTGTGGCGATTTCCCTTAACGCGATCGCAAGGTCCGCCTGCGAGCGTGCGCTCCACGCCATTGCCGGCGGCGTGGGGCAATATGAGCGATATCACCACCTCGACAGTCGAGCGCCTGCCATCGGGCCTTGCCGCTTTTGCTGCCGATCTTGCCCGCAGTTTCGCCGCGCAGTGGATTTTCTTCGTCATCCCCGTCGCTTTCCTCGCCAGCAATGCCTGGTTCATGCGCGACCTCGTCAATGCGCAACCGGCGCCGCTCGGCGCACTGGTCTATTCGACCGCCGTCATCACCTTGCCGGCCGCGCTGTTTGCGCTCTTCGTCTTCCGCCTCGTGCAATTCGCGCTGATCATCAAGCCGCCCAGTCCGGGCAAGGCGCTCCTCGCCGATATCCGCGCTTTCTGCCGTTCGCCGCAGCGTATCGCCAACGGCCTGCCGATCGTCGCCGCCATGCTCGTCTTCAACAAGGCGCTGCTCGAACTGAAGCCGGCCATTCCGCAGATCAAGCCCTTCGCCTGGGACGCGGCGCTGGCCGCTTTCGACCGCAGCCTGCATTTCGGGGTGGATCCGTGGCGGCTGCTGCAGCCGGTGTTCGGCTATGACTGGGTGACCTTCGCCATCAATTGCGGATATAATTTCTGGTTTCTCGCACTTTTCGGATTGTGGTTCTGGTTCGGGTTCAGGCCCGATTTCACGCAATTGCGCAGCCGCTTCTTCCTCACCTACATGGGTGCGTGGTGGGTCGGCGGCGGCATGCTGGCGCTCTATTTTTCTTCCGCCGGTCCCTGCTACTACGGGCAGCTCAATCTTCCCGACGATCCCTTCGCCGCGCAGATGGCCTATCTCCATGGCGTCAATTCGCGACTGCCAATCTGGGCGCTCGATGCCCAGCAATTGCTGTGGGACGGCTATACCGGCAAACTGCCGCGCGCGCTTGGCATATCGGCCTTCCCGTCGATGCATAATGCCATGGCGACGATCTTCGTGCTCGTCGGCTTCCGGCTGCATCGCTGGCTCGGAATCCTGTTCTCGGTCAATCTGGCCGTCATTCTTTTCGGCTCCGTCCATCTCGCCTGGCACTACGCCATCGATGCCTATGCCGGCATATTGATCGCGCTCGGCGTGTGGTGGCTGATGGGTCCGGTGACGCGCTGGTATCACGGACTCGCGCCGAGCCGCGCCTGG
>JAEUMG010000327.1 GCA_016793355.1 Hyphomicrobiales bacterium | reverse complement strand
GAAGGCGGGGAGCACGCGGCCTCATAGCCGCGCCGCCGCGCTTCGACAACATCCGATTCGCGCCTTCCGGCTGCCCGCGCCTTGCTTGAGGGCGGTGTGTTCGGAGAGAATTGAGGCGGAATTCCGGTTCGTCATCGCCGGCGATTCAGCACGACGTTTTGCCGCGCCCGGCTCCGTTGCGGCCCTGCCGCGAATATGGTTCACAATCCGTCCGGATTCCGGCACCCTGCGGGTCGCCGGACCGGTCTGTTCGGGCCGGGTGCGGATTTGGGGGAATGATGAGGTCGAAGAGCGTCTTGATGAACCTTGTTGGCGGAGCGGCGATTGCGCTGACGTCAGGACAGGCGATGGCGGAAGCCCTCGGCCAGCCCACGCCGTGGCAGATAGGGCTGCAGGGCGCGGCAAGTCCCGTGGCGGAGGACATCCACTGGTTCCACAACGGTCTCCTGCTGCCGATCATCACCGTCATCACCCTGTTTGTCCTCGCTCTGCTCATCGCGGTGATGGTGAAATTCAACGCCAAGAGCAATCCGCAGCCCTCCAAGACGACGCACAACACCTTCATCGAGATCGTCTGGACGGTGGTGCCGATCCTCATCCTCGTGGTGATCGCCATCCCGTCGTTCCGGCTGCTCTATTTCCAGCGCGACATTCCGAAGGCCGACATGACGATCAAGGTCATCGGCAATCCGTCCTGGGACTGGACCTATGAGTATCCCGACCTCGGCATGAACGAGGACGGGACCGCCAAGGTCTCCTTCACCGCCTATCTGAAGGAAAAGGACAAGCTCGAGCCGGGCGAGCCATGGCTGCTCGCCACCGACCGCGCCGTCGTGGTGCCGGTCAACAAGATCGTCAAGCTCATCGTGACCTCCGATCCCGAAGGCATCATCCATGCCTGGACGATCCCCTCATTCGGCATGAAGATCGACGCCATTCCGGGCCGCCTCAACGAAGACTGGTTCCAGGCGACGATCGAAGGCACCTATTACGGCCAGTGCTCGGAGCTCTGCGGCAAGAACCACGCCTTCATGCCGATCGAGGTTCGCGTGGTCTCGGAGGACGAATACCGGAAATGGGTCGAGACCTTCCAGACCGCCGGCGCTGACGCGGCGCAGAAATACATCGCAGAACTTCAGGCGTCGAAGAACAAGCTCGCGCAAAGTCAGTAACTCAGACGGCCGGCGACGGCCGCCAACGGGACGCATACAGGGATTTAATCGAGATGGCACACGCCGCAGCCCACGCCGAACACGCCGATCACCCGACCGGATGGAGACGGTACGTCTATTCGACGAACCACAAGGACATCGGCACGATGTACCTGGTCTTCGCGATCGTGGCCGGAATCATCGGCGGCATCCTGTCGATCCTGATGCGCATGGAACTGCAGGAGCCCGGCATCCAGTATTTCCCCGGCCTCGCCTCCATGGTCTACGGCACGCCCGCCGCCGAAGCGCTCGACGCCGGCAAGCACATGTTCAACGTCTTCGTCACCGGCCACGGCCTCCTGATGATCTTCTTCATGGTCATGCCGGCGATGATCGGCGGCTATGGCAACTGGTTCGTGCCCCTGATGATCGGCGCGCCGGACATGGCCTTCCCGCGCATGAACAATATTTCCTTCTGGCTTCTGCCGCCGGCTCTGATGCTGCTTCTCATTTCGATGTTCGTCGAGGGCCCGGCCGGCGCCCATGGCGCGGGCGGCGGCTGGACCATCTATCCGCCCTTGTCGGGCGATGCGGGCCATCCCGGCCCCTCCGTCGATTTCGCCATTCTCGCCCTTCACATTGCCGGTGCGTCCTCGATCCTCGGCGCCATCAACTTCATCACGACCATCTTCAACATGCGCGCGCCAGGCATGACGCTGCACAAGATGCCGCTCTTCGTCTGGTCGATCCTGGTCACGGTCTTCCTGCTGCTCCTGTCGCTGCCCGTCCTGGCCGGCGCCATCACCATGCTTTTGACCGACCGCAATTTCGGCACGAGCTTCTTCGTGCCCGCCAGCGGCGGTGACCCGATTCTGTTCCAGCATCTGTTCTGGTTCTTCGGGCATCCCGAAGTCTACATCCTGATTTTGCCGGGCTTCGGTATCGTCTCGCAGATCGTCTCGACCTTCTCGCGCAAGCCGGTCTTCGGCTATCTCGGCATGGCCTACGCCATGGTGGCGATCGGCGTCGTCGGCTTCATCGTGTGGGCCCACCACATGTATACGGTCGGCCTGGATGTCGACACGCAGGCCTATTTCGTGGCCGCGACCATGATCATCGCGGTTCCGACCGGCGTTAAGATCTTTTCCTGGATCGCCACCATGTGGGGCGGCTCGATCGAATTCCGCACGCCGATGCTCTGGGCGATGGGCTTCATCTTCCTCTTCACGGTGGGCGGTGTCACCGGCGTGGTTCTGGCCAATGCCGGCGCCGATCGCTCGCTGCACGACACCTATTACGTCGTCGCGCACTTCCACTATGTGCTGTCGCTCGGTGCGGTCTTCGCCATTTTCGGCGCCTGGTA
>JAEUMG010000284.1 GCA_016793355.1 Hyphomicrobiales bacterium | reverse complement strand
GGCTCGTCGACGGGGCGTCGGAAGTGCACATGATGGTGTTGGCGCGCGCCTATGCGAAGAAGGGCGACGAGTTCTGGAAGTGGGGGTAGGGCAGCGACTCTGTCTTCTCCCGCTTGCGGGAGAAGAGGGGCCCCATGACGCATAAGCGGCATGGGGGAGATGAGGGGAGCAAGTGACGGATTTCCCCTCACCTTTCCCATTGCTGCGCAATGGGCCCCTTTCCTCTCCCGCAAGCGGGAGAGGACGAAAACTAGATCGCCGCCTTCCAGGCAATTCCTAGAGCCGCGCAAAGGGCAAGTGTACCGAGAATGCCGAGATGAAAGCGCAGCAAGGCCAAGGCAGCGATGATACTCAGGCTGAGCGCCGCGACATCGAGAGTGGCAATGTCGGGCAGCCACGGTTTTACGAATCCCCAGCCGGCGCGCTCGACCTTGGCGAAGAGCACATGCAGGGCAAACCAGAGAGACAGGTTGAGGATCACGCCAACGACCGCGGCGGCAATCGCCGCAAGCGCGCCGGAGAGCCGGGGATTGCCGCGCAAGCGCTCGATGTAAGGCGCGCCCACCATGATCCACAGGAAGCAGGGGACGAACGTCACCCACAATGTGATAATGGCCGCGGCGACGCCGCCCCAAAGTCCGCCGGCTTCGCGATAGCCGGCAATGAAGCCCACAAATTGCGTAACGAGTATCAAAGGGCCCGGCGTGGTTTCGGCAAGACCCAGGCCGTCGACCATTTCGGCTGGCGACAACCAGCCGTAATTCTCGACCGCCTGCTGGGCCATGTAGCTTAGGACCGCATAGGCGCCGCCAAAGGTGACGACCGCGAGCTTGGAGAAGAAGAGCGCCACTTCGCTGAAAACGTGATGGCGGCCGAAGCCCGCAATCAGTATCGCGATGGGCACGAACCACAGGGCAAGCCACAATGCGGCCGTCCTCACGCTCGTGCGCCAGTCGATGGGGATCGATGTGACGTGGCCAGAGACGCTGAAACGGGTCCGCATATATCCGAATGCGGCGGCGAGCGCGATGACGATCGGGAAAGGCGCATCGAGGACGTAAAGTGCCAAGAAGGCGAGGCCTGCTGTCCACCAGTCGCTCGCAAATTTGAGCGCACGGCGGGCGACACGCAGCAGGGCCTCGATGACAATCGCCAGAACCGCCGCCTTGATCCCGAAGAAGAGCGCTTCGACCAAGGGCAGCTGGCCCAGCAGGGCATAGAGGATCGACAAGGCGAGAATGACGAGCGCGCCGGGCAGAACGAAGAGCACGCCGGCAATCAGACCGCCCTTCCAGCCATGGAGTTTCCAGCCGGTATAGGTCGCAAGCTGCATGGCTTCCGGGCCGGGGAGCAGCATGCAGAAATTGAGGGCGGCGAAGTATTCCTCTTCGCTCAGCCATTTGCGCTCATCGACGAAGACGCGATGCATCATGGCGATCTGGCCGGCGGGCCCGCCAAAAGACAAAACACCGATCTTCACCCAGACGCCGGTCGCCTCGCTGAGTGACGGCGCTGATACGAAGTCGGCAGTCACATGCTGTTTGCTGCTGCTCATTCTGGTGCCAGTGCGCACCACTTTGTCAAAGCGTCAAGACGGCACCGGCAGCTCCTGACCTGGGCGAGACCGATCATTGCGCGAAGGAGGCCGGGATTGTCATGAAATGAGAAAATGCTGCGGTGCTCCGAAGTTTCTGTTGTTTTTCAAGGCCTAGGGGTGGCAGCGGCATTTAACCGGCGGTCAAGGGATGTTACATAGATTCCCGTCCGCAAAGGAGCGTCCGCGGCCATGACGAGCCCTGTCTCGCTCGACGACAAATACGACCTGACCAAGGACCGCATCTATATCAGCGGCCCCCAGGTTTTCGTGCGCCTGATGCTGATGCAGAAGGCGATAGACGAGGCGGCGGGGCTCAACACGGCAGGCTATGTCACGGGCTATCGCGGTTCGCCGGTCGGCGGCGTCGACCAGGCATTCGAGCGCGCCCAGGCGAAGCTCGAGCCGATGCATATCAAGTTCCAGCCCGGACTGAACGAGGACCTGGCCGCGACTGCCCTCTGGGGCAGCCAACAGGCCGAGATGCGCGGCGAAGGAGCCTTCGATGGCGTGTTCGGCATCTGGTACGGCAAGGGGCCGGGCGTCGACCGCTCCGGCGACGTGCTGCGTCATGCCAATGCGGCTGGAACGTCCAAGCATGGCGGCGTGCTCGCGATGGCGGGCGACGATCACGGTGCCGAATCCTCTACCGTGCCGCATCAGTCGGAATTCGCGCTCCTCGATGCGATGATGCCGATCCTCAATCCGGCCGGGTTGCAGGAGCTTCTCGATTTCGGGCTTTACGGCTACGCGCTGTCGCGCTTCTCGGGCTGCTGGGTGGGCATCAAATGCGTCCATGACACGGTGGAGTCGACCGGCGTCATCGAGGCGGGGCTCGATCGCATCCGCCCGGTCATTCCGGCTGATTTCAAGATGCCGCCGGGCGGACTCAATATCCGCCCGGCCGACGACCGGCTCGACCAGGAAAAGCGGCTGCACAATTTCAAGCGCTTCGCGGCCGTCGCCTTCGCCAGGGCGAACAAGCTCAACCGGATCGTGTTTCGCGGCGGCCCCAATCCGAAGATCGGCATCGTCTCGGCGGGCAAGAGCTATCTTGATGTGCGCCAGGCGCTCGACGAACTCGGCATCGACGAGGCGATGGCGGCGAAGATCGGCCTCAGGCTTCTGAAAGTCGGAATGGTCTGGCCGCTCGATCACGACATCGTCTATGAATTCGCGCGCGGTCTCGATCTCGTCATTTGTGTCGAGGAAAAACGGCTGCTCATCGAAACGCATGTCCGCGAGCTGCTGTTCAACGATCCGACGCGACCGCTGGTGATCGGCAAGAAGGACGAGGCCGACAATCACCTGTTCCCGGCTTACGGAAAGCTGGAGCCGAACCAGATCGCGATCGCCATTGGCGAGCGTATTCTGAAGACCGGCGATTGGCCGCAGATTGCCGCGAAGGTCGCGGCGATCAAGGCAGCGCAGGCCCGGATTTCGAACCAGCCCGATCTTGTGACGCGCATTCCCTATTTCTGCGCAGGCTGCCCGCACAATTCGTCCACGGTGCTGCCCGAGGGCGCGCGCGGCTATGCCGGTATCGGCTGCCACTGGATGGTGCAGTTCATTCCAGAGCGGAACACCGAAGGCTCCACCCAGATGGGCGGCGAAGGCGCGAACTGGATCGGCGAGGCACCGTTCTCGAAGCGCAAACACGTGTTCCAGAATCTCGGCGACGGCACCTATAATCATTCCGGGATCCTTGCCATTCGCGCGGCGATCGCGTCGGGCGTCAACATCACCTACAAGATTCTCTACAACGACGCGGTGGCGATGACCGGCGGGCAGCATCATGACGGCCCGCTCAATGTGCCGATGATCGCCAATCAGATGCGCGCCGAAGGCGTAGAGCGCATCGCCATAGTGTCCGACGAACCCCACAGGCATGCAGGCGCGCAGTTCCCGCCGCGCGTCACCTTCCATCATCGCGACGACCTTCAGGCGCTCCAGAAGGAGTTCATGGAGGTGCCGGGCACGAGCGTCATCATCTACGACCAGACCTGCGCGGCCGAGAAGCGGCGGCGGCGCAAGCGCGGTGCCTATCCCGACCCCAACAAGCGGGTCTTCATCAACGAGGCCGTGTGCGAAGGCTGCGGCGATTGCGGCGTGCAGTCCAATTGCGTGGCGATCGTGCCGGTCGAGACGACGTTCGGCCGCAAGCGGCAGATCGATCAATCGGCCTGCAACAAGGACTATTCCTGCCTCAAGGGCTTCTGCCCGAGCTTCGTGACGATCGAAGGCGCCGAGATGATCAAGGGCCTCGAGGCGCCGAAGCTAGCCGCCGACGGTGCGGTGTTCCCGGTCCTGCCCGAGCCGATGCTGCCGAAGCTCGACGCGCCGTGGTCGATCATGGTCACGGGGATTGGCGGCACGGGAGTGATAACGGTCGGCCATGTGCTCGGCATGGCCGCTCACCTCGAAGGCAAGGGCGCCGACATGATCGACATGGTCGGGCTCGCCCAGAAGAACGGCGCGGTGGTGACGCATCTGAAGATCGCCGCCAGGCCCGAAGACATCGCGGCGGTGCGCATCGCTGCCGGGGGCGCCGATCTCATACTCGGCTGCGATCTCGTCACTGCGGCATCCGAGCGGGTCCTGGCGACGGCTTCGAGCGCACGCACCAATGCCGTCATCAACACGCATGAAGCCATGCCGGCCCAGTTCACGCGCAATGCCGACCTCAAGATTCCGGGCGAGCAGTTGCAGATGAAGATTGCGGCACGCTGCAAGGCGGATGGGGTGCACGCAATCGAGGCGACGCGCATCGCCACCGCGCTGCTCGGCGATTCGATTGCCACCAATCTCTTCGTGGTAGGCTATGCCTATCAGCTCGGCCTGATCCCGCTTTCAGCCGAGGCTGTGCAACAGGCGATCAGGCTCAATGGCGCGGCGATCGAGATGAATCTCAACGCCTTTTTGTGGGGGCGCCGTGCCGCGCATGACCTCAGGGCGGTAGAGGCGATCCTCGCACCGCGCGAACCGGCAAAGCCCGTCGAGACACTCGACGATCTCATCAATGGCCGCGCCGCGATCCTCACTGAATACCAGAACGCCGCCTATGCTGATCGCTACCGGCAATTCGTTGCAGGGGTGCGGGCGCGCGAGAACGCGGTGGCCCCTGGCTCAAACATGCTGACGACCGCCGTTGCGCGCTACCTCTATAAACTCATGGCCTACAAGGATGAGTACGAAGTCGCCCGTCTCTATGCCGATGAGGCCTATGCGAAGGTGCTGCGGAGCCGGTTCAAAGGCGGCAGGCTGACATTCCATCTGGCGCCGCCGATCCTTGCGCGTCGCGATCCGGCGACGGGGCTGCCACGCAAGATGACGTTCGGGCCGTGGATGTTGAGCGCATTCAAGACGCTTGCGAAGTTCAGGTTCCTGCGCGGAACGGCGTTCGATCCCTTCGGCCGCAGCCCCGAGCGCAAGCGCGAGCGGGCGCTGATCGGCGAGTATCGTGCGACCGTGGAGCGGTTGTTGCCGAAACTCACGCCTGACAATATTGCCGCTGCCGCGGAGATCGCATCGATTCCGGATCTGATCCGGGGTTATGGACATGTGAAGGACCATCATCTTGCGGCCGCAAAAGAGCGTGAAGGCGAGCTTCTGGCACTCTTCGAGAAGCAGCCGGCAGGTCCGGTGCAGCCGGCGCTTGCCGCCGAGTGATCAGGCTTTAGAGCGTTTCCCGGCGAAGTGGAATCGCTTCGCCGAAAAGGCAACGCGCCAAAACCAAGTGTATTGGCGCATATCCTTGTCGCCAAAGTGCCTACACTTTGGCGGGATATGCGCTAGCGAGCGTTCCAATCACATTGCTCACAATGCGAGCTGCGGTGAAGGCTGCCATACCGCTCTCGTCACGGCCGGGAACGAACTCGATCAGGTCGAATCCGACGATCCTCGCCTTGCGCGCAACGCCCTGGATGAGCCCTGTCAGATGATTGTAAGTCAGGCCGCCCGGCGTCGGATAGGCCACCGCCGGCATCACGGATGAATCGAGTGCGTCGCAGTCGACGGTGATCAGGCAGCGTGCGCCGTCCGGAATCTTCGCGATCGCGCCGGCGATCCCGTCATCCAATACCTCACGAGACGTGACGAACTGCGCACCCCAGGCCTTTGCGAAATCGACCTCGGCTCTGCGAGCGCTGCCGATGCCGCGCATGCCGACCTGAACGATCCTGTCGACATGCTTCATTTCAGAGGCGCGACGCATGGTGCTGGAAAAGCCGTAGTGCTCCCCATACCGTTCCTCGCGCCAGTCTATATGCGCATCGATCTGGAGAATGGTCAGCGGTGCATGGCTCGCGAAGGCTTCGATGAAAGGGATGGGCGTTGAGTCATCGCCACCGATCATCAGCGGAACGGCGCCGGCATCGAGAATCGCCTTGGTGCACTCGCGGATGAGCATACGATTGCCCGGGCCGTCTTCCGGTCGCGTTTCGAGATCTCCCAAGTCCGCGAGGCGGAATTCCTTTTCGCCCAGAAGGCGTCCGCCAAAATCGAAGTCCCAGTTTTCAATCCAGGCCGAATCGTCCCGCAAAGCGTTGCGCAAGGCTGCCGCGGTTCCGGCATGGATTCGATTATCGTGCTCGGGGTAGGGCGTGCCGTGCGGTGCTGCGAAGATCGCGGCATCATAGCCTGCAGGAGACGTTGCGGCGGTACCGCCCATAAAGGGCAGTTCGGGAGGTCGCAAATGCATTGAGATCAGGCCTCAAACCAGGTTATCCGTTCGGGCGGCAGGGTGAGGCGTGCGGTCGTCCCGACGCCGGCCTCGCTTTCCAACACTATATCGCCGCCGTGCAGTCGGGCAATCTTGCGCGAGATCGCAAGCCCAAGCCCGATACCGCCGAAGTGCCGTGCCGCTGTATCATCCGCCTGCACGAAGGGTTCGAAAATCCGGTCCATGTCATCAGGTGCAATGCCGATGCCGGTATCGCGCACCGCGAAGGCAAGGCCTGCGTCGTCGTTTCGCTCGATTGCGATCGAGACCACGGCGCCTGGTTTGGAGAACTTGACCGCATTCGCAATCAGATTTGCCAGCACCTTCTGAATGCGCACGTTGTCGCCCTTGATATGAGCTCTTGGCGCAGCGCCGATGTCGATGACGATATTCCGCGCCGCGGCGTCCGGAGTGCTCTGGTTGACCGCAACCTCGACCACCTCCATGGCGTCGCCGTCACCATCGACGATCTTCACGGTGCCGTTCTCGATACGCGAGATCTCAAGGACGTCGTCGATGATGTTGCGGAGCTGGAGACTGCTGGCGTGGATCATTTCGGCATAGTCGGAATAGGCCGGCGTGCCGATCGGTCCTTCCCGCGCTTCGGCCATGATCTCGGAAAAGCCGATGATCGAATTGAGCGGGGTCTTCAACTCGTGACTCATCACGGAAAGGAAGCGCGTCTTTGCCTGGTTGAGACGCTCGGCTTCTTCCTTAGCGTGAACAAGCTCGTCCCTGGAGCGGCGCTCATTGGAAACGTCGCGGCCTACACCGTTGTAGCCGAGAAATTCCCCGGCATCGCCATAGCGCGGCCGGGCGGTGAGTTGCCAACAGCCTGGCGCGTTGCCCCCTGTCGCCACCTCGACCGACCGGATCATCGCCTGGCGCGCGAGTGCGTCGGCCAAGTCTGGCCAGCCGGTGTCCTGTGGCCTGGCCCCGGCAATGGAACGCAGGGTCTGGCCGATCAGGCTGTCGGCGGGCTTTCCGGTGACTTCGGCAAGGCGATCAGAAGCGAAGATGAGGCGGCCCTGGCGATCGGTCTGCCACAGCCAGTCGCCGGGCTCGCGATCAAATTCCTTCAGCAGGAGCGAGATTATCTCGCTTTGGCGGGCCAGTTTGCTCGTGCCGAGTGCGTGCCCGACCGCGGCTCGATGCATGGACAGGACAATTCCGATCGAGAGCGCCATGAAGATCAGGGTCATCACGGCGAGTACGAGGCTGGCGTTGTTGGGAATGCGCAGCGCGGTGACGGCCAGGGCGCTGCAGATGATGCCGCAGAAGATCACCGCAGCGGAGGGGACGCGCGCTATGGCCAGGGTTCCAATGCCGGCGGCACCGAGCGTCACCGCATAGACCACGGTGCGCAATTCGGGGGATGCCCCAACGAAAGTCGCCGCGGGCATTATGGCCCAGGCCGCGCCGAACAGGCACGCGTAAAATTCGACAGTGCGGAGCGCGTCCGCCTCGAGGCTCCTGGGGCGGTTTAGACGCGTGATCACCCAGTAAGCGTAGACCCACAGTGTCAGGATCGCGACGGCGAGAGCCCATGCCTGGAGCGTCGGGCGGAGACCGGTATCCCACCCGAGCCACAAGAGGACAGCCGCCGAGGCGAGATTGGCGACAGTGACGATCGGGATATGGCGCAGGACCGATTCGACCTGACCGGCGCGGAAGCGGCCGGCGTCAAGCTCGGCTGGAACGTCGCCCTCGTCCAAATCCACCAGCACCGCGGGGCGCGTAGGCTCCGGCGGCCGGCTTTGGAGGGGTGGTTTTGGCACCACTGTGGCAATCATTCCGTCTAAAATCCGCAGCAATCTCGCTCGCGGTCATTTACCAAACCGATCCTTGAACACCGCTTAAGGTGCGGATTCCCGCTGGCAGTGTAGTTAATTTTGGCCTAGTCGCAGGGCGAAATTGGGTCCGCGGAGCAGACGGAAGGGCATGTCGGACACAGCGATGAGAAAAGACCGCGTCACCAGGCCGCCGGGGCATCCGGATATTGCTCTCGGCAAGGTCGGCGTTCTGCTGATCAATCTCGGGACGCCGGAGGCCACCGACTATTGGTCGATGCGGCGCTATCTCAAGGAATTCCTGTCCGACCGGCGGGTCATCGAGGCCAATCGTGCCCTGTGGTGGGTGATCCTCAACGGCATCATCCTGACCATGCGGCCGGCGCGCAGCGGCCGTGCCTATGCGAAGATTTGGAACAAGGAGCGCAATGAATCGCCGCTCAAGACGATCACCCGGGCTCAGGCCGAGAAAACGGCGCGCGCCTTGCGCGATGTTCCGGAGATCGTCGTCGATTGGGGCATGCGCTACGGTCTCCCGCCGGTCGGCGAACGCCTTAAGGCACTGAAGGAAGCGGGCTGCGACCGGATATTGCTGTTTCCGCTCTACCCGCAGTACAGCGCAAGCACGACCGCGACCGCGCTCGATGCCGCCTATGACGCGCTCAAGACCATGCGCTGGCAGCCTGCCATTCGCACCGTTCCGCCCTATTTCGATCATCCGGACTATATCCGCGCCCTGAGCCTGAGCCTCCGGACGCATCTCGAGGGACTGGGATGGGAACCAGATCTCATCCTCGCCTCGTTCCACGGCCTGCCAGAAAGCTACTTTCTTGCAGGCGATCCCTATCACTGCCATTGTCAGAAGACGGCACGGCTCCTGCGCGAGGCGATGGGCCTTACTGACGATAGGCTGAACATTGTTTTCCAATCGCGCTTCGGCAAGGCTGAATGGCTCAAGCCCTATGCCCAGGACACGGTCGAAGCCTTGCCGGGCAGGGGTGTCAAGAAACTGGTCATGATCGCGCCGGGCTTTGCGTCTGATTGCGTCGAGACTTTGGAAGAAGTCGGCATCGGGCTGAAGGAAAGCTTCGAAGAACGGGGCGGCGAGAAATTTTCGCTGGTTCCCTGTCTCAATGACAGTCCCCAATCGATTGGCATGATTGCCGCGATCACCCGCCAAGAGTTACAGGGCTGGATCCGGTAGCGTCTTGTGGTTCGGCTTTCGAGCCAGACATGTTAGGCTTCCAAAGAAGTGCAGATGCTCGATTCGATCGTAAAGGGGCAGGCGATGTTCGAAGGCGCAGGTATCGCTGTACTGGTGCTGTTGGCGGTTGTCGTTTTCTATCTCGTGCGGGCGATCCGCCTGGTCCCGCAGGGCTACAATCACACCGTCGAACGATTCCGCCGTTACATCCGAACGCTTGAGCCCGGGCTTGCCCTGATCGTCCCGTTCATCGATCGCGTCGGGCACAAGGTCAACATGATGGAGCGCGTGCTCGACGTCGAGAGCCAGGAAGTGATAACGCGCGACAATGCCATGGTGAAGGTGGACGGAATCGCCTTCTTTCAGGTCGTCGATGCGGCAAAGGCGGCCTATGAGGTCACCGACCTCGAAAATGCCATCCTCACACTGACCATGACCAATATCCGCACAGTCATGGGCTCGATGGATCTCGACAATCTTCTCTCGCAACGCGACGAAATCAATCATCGCCTGTTGAGCGTCGTCGATCAGGCGGCGATGGCCTGGGGCGTCAAGATGAACCGCATCGAGATCAAGGACATCGCCCCGCCGCGCGACCTCGTCGATTCGATGGCGCGGCAAATGAAGGCGGAACGCGACAAGCGCGCGGTGATTCTCGAAGCCGAGGGCTTGCGCCAGGCGGCGATTCTGAAGGCGGAAGGCGAAAAGCAGTCGGCCGTGCTTGAGGCGGAGGGGCGCCGCGAAGCGGCGTTCCGCGATGCCGAAGCGCGCGAACGTGCCGCCGAGGCCGAAGCCCGAGCCACGACGATGGTGAGCGAAGCAATCGCTTCCGGCAATGTCCAGGCGATCAACTATTTCATCGCCAACAACTACATCAAGGCATTGGAAACGCTCGCGCAGTCGCCCAACCAGAAAGTCCTGATGCTGCCTGTAGAGGCTGCCTCGGTCATCGGCTCGATCGGCGGCATCGCCGAGATTGCCCGCGAAGCCTTCGGCGGCAATCCGCCCGACGGTTCGCCGCGACGCCCGGGCTACAGCGT
>JAEUMG010000215.1 GCA_016793355.1 Hyphomicrobiales bacterium | reverse complement strand
CGGCCGCCGGCAATTCCTGCGCGGCGGTATTGCCGCTGCCGCTGCCCTGCCGATTGTCGGCGTGGCGGCGCGGGATGCGAAGGCAGCGTCGAACGGGGCGTTGATCGACTACCCGTCCAGCCGTCTCGGCAATGTCAAGGATCTTGCGGCCAACGAGCCGCTGGACGTCGCCTACCCCGATGCCGATGCGCCGGGTGTGCTCCTCAAGCTCGGCAAGCCTGTTGAGGGGGGAGTTGGTCCCGACGGCGATATCGTCGGTTTCTCGACCGTGTGTCCGCACAAGGGATTCCCGCTGAGCTATAACGCGGAGCGGCGCACGTTGAATTGTCCGGGTCATTACTCGGTCTTCGACTGCGAGGCGGGCGGCCAGCAGACCTGGGGCCAGGCGACGCAGAATCTGCCGCAATACATGCTGCGCGTCGACGACAAGGGCGACATCTATGCCGAAGGCATCGATGAATTGCTCTACGGCCGTCTGTCCAACGTGCTCTGAGGGAGGGTATCATGGCTTTCAAACGACATGTCGATCGCCTGCCGATCATCCCCGCGGATGCCAAGAAGCACAACGTGACCTGCCACTATTGCATCGTCGGATGCGGGTACAATGCCTATACCTGGCCGGTGAACAAGCAGGGCGGAACCGCGCCCAATGAAAATGCAATGGGCGCCGATCTCACGCAGCAGCAGCCGCCCGAGTCCGAGGCCTGGTATTCGCCCTCAATGTACAACGTGGTCAAGCAGGACGGGCACGACGTGCATCTCGTGATCAAGCCCGACAAGGAGTGCGTGGTCAATTCCGGGCTTGGTTCGGTGCGCGGCGCGCGCATGGCCGAGAATCGCCGCTCCGACGTGACCGGCACGCAGCAGCAGCGCCTCGAGGAGCCGCTGGTGTGGCGCTATGGTACCTGGCAGCCGACGAGCTGGGCGGATGCGCTCGATCTCGTGGCCCGCGTGACGGCGCGCGTCATCGACAAGGACAATGAGGACGCACTGTTTGTGTCCATGTTCGACCATGGCGGCTCGGCGGGCGGCTATGAGAATACCTGGGGCACCGGCAAGCTCTATTTCCAGTCGATGAAGGTGAAGAACTGCCGCATCCACAACCGCCCGGCTTACAATTCGGAAGTTCATTCAACCCGCGACATGGGCATTGATGAGTTGAATTATGCCTATGAGGATTATGAGCTGACCGACACCATCATGCTGGTCGGCGCCAACCCGCTGGAGACCCAGACCAACCTGTTCCTCAACCATATGGTTCCGGGCATCCGCAAAGGGGCGAAGGTGGTCATCATCGATCCGCGCCGGACGGTGACGGTCAATGCCTGCGAAGTCGAGGCCGGCAAGGACAATGTGCTGCATCTCGCCATCGCGTCGGGCAGCGACCTTGCGCTGTTCAATACGCTGTTCACCTACATTGCCGATCAGGGCTGGGTGGACAAGGACTTCATCGCCAATTCGACATTCCAGGGCGATGTGGCGCAAGCCCTCGATGAAGCTCACCCGGCTGCGCTGGGAAGCTTCGAAATGGCGCGTGCCAAATGCAGGATGTCGCTTGCCGACGGTGCCAAGATCTGCGGCCTGCCGGAAGCCGACATCGTCAAGGCGGCGGAATGGATCGCTAAGCCGAAGGATGACGGTTCGCGGCGCAAATGCGTGACCGCTTACGAAAAGGGCATCATCTGGGGCAATGACAATTATCGCACCATCGGCGCTCTGGTGAACATCGCGCTGGCGACGGGCAATATCGGGCGCGAAGGCGGCGGCTGCTGCCGTCTGGGCGGACATCAGGAGGGCTATTTCCGGCCATCCGACGCCCATGTCGGCCGGCCGGCACCCTATGTCGACCAACTGATCATCGCCGGTCAGGGCAAGGTGCATCACATCTGGGCCAATGACCACTACAAGACGACCCTGAACGCGACGGAGTTCAAGCGGGAATACAACCGCCGCACCAACATGGTGAAGGAAGCCATGGATGCGCGCGCCGGCGCTACGCGCGAGGAACTCGTCGATGCCATCGTCAGCGCCATCAATGCCGGCGGCCTGTTCTCGGTCAATGTGGACATCATCCACAGCCAGATCGGCCAGGCCGCCCATGTCATCCTGCCGGCCGTCGAATCGGGCGAGATGAATCTCACCTCCATGAATGGCGAACGGCGCCTGCGCCTGGTCGAGAAATACATGGATGGCCCGGGGTCGGCAAAACCCGATTGCCTCATCGCCGCAGCGATTGCCCAGAATCTTGAGCGCGTCCTTCGCGAACAGGGCCGCAATGACTATGCGGACCAGTTCAAGGGCTATGACTGGAAGACCGAGGAAGACGCCTTTATGGACGGCTATCATTCGGCCAATCCGGACGTGACCTATGAGCGTTTGCGGGCCATGGGCAATAACGGCGTTCAGGAGCCGGTCGTCGGTTTCGAGAACGGCCAGCTCGTCGGCACCAAGCGGCTTTACACGGACGGCAAGTTCACCCGCCACGGTCGCGAAGACGGCAAGGCACTGTTCTGCGGCGGCGAGTGGCGTGGCCTGCAGGCCGCCGGCAAGGCCTATGAGAGGGACAATTTTGCCTTCCTGATTAATAACGGCCGTTCCAACATCAACTGGCAGAACTGGTTCCTCGACAAGGACAATGACTTTGTCAGCGACCGGTTCCCGTTCCCCTACATTCAGATCAATCCTGAAGACATGGCTGAATTGGGGGTCAAGGCGGGCGATCTCGTCGAGGTCTTCAATGATGTCGGTGCGACGCAGGCCATGGTGTATCCGGAGCCGACGGCACGGCGGAAAGAGACCTTCATGCTGTTTGGCGCCGATTCGGGCGCACAGGGCAATGTGATCAATGCCGGCGTCAATGAGCTGATCCTGCCCAACTACAAACAGACCTGGGCGAATATCCGCAAGATTTCCGATGCGCCGTCTTCGGTTCGCGGCGCTTCGTTCAAGTCGTGGGAGTACACGGCCTGAGGCAGACAGGCGGCGGCTCGATCGCAAGGTCGGGCCACCGCGCTCTCATTGGGTCCCGTTCATGACAAAGATGCTTCGTGACTTGGCGGCAGCCGGCGCTGTGCCGCTCGTCGACCCTTTCGGGCGCCATGTGACCTATCTGCGCGTGTCGGTGACGGACCGCTGCGATTTCCGCTGTGTCTATTGCATGGCGGAGAACATGACCTTTCTGCCCAAGAAGGACCTGCTGACGCTCGAGGAACTCGATCGCG
>JAEUMG010000208.1 GCA_016793355.1 Hyphomicrobiales bacterium | reverse complement strand
CCCGGCTCGCCGTCATGGGAGGATGCCAGAGATGCGTGGACTGCCGGTCGGCTGCCATCGCCATCCCGCTGACGGATGCGGCGTTGCCCGAGCGGCGCACGATTTCTTCCCGTGAAACTTTTTGTCTCTGCTCGTCGCGCTTGATGGGTCGAACCGGTTTTACCAAAATGTGGAGCTACGCATGAAAAAGCTAATGATGGGAGCGACCGCCTTGGCGATCGCATGTGCACTCGGCGCATCCGCCGGTGCGCAGGAGAAGAAGCAGCTTGCTTTCGTCGTCAACGGCGCGTCCGATTTCTGGAAACTCGCCGAAGCCGGCGTGAAGAAGGCGCAGGGCGAACTGCCAAACTATGAGCTGTCGCTGAAATATCCCGAGCAGGCCGCCGCCGCAATCCAGCAGCGCCTGATGGATGACCTCGTCGCCGCCGGGGTCGATGCCATCATGGTCAGCGCCGTCGACCCTAAGACCTCGACGGAGGCGCTGAACCGCGTCGGCTCGCAGGTGCCGCTCTTTACCACCGACTCTGATGCGCCCGATTCCAACCGTATCGCCTACATCGGCAGCTCGAACACCGATGCCGGCAGGCAGGCCGGGGAGATTGCGCTTAAGGCACTGCCCGATGGTGCGAAGTGCATGGGCTTCGTCGGCCTTCCGGGCGCCGACAACGCCCGCGAGCGCATCGAGGGCATGAAGGAAGCGATCAAGGGCTCCAAGATCGAACTCGTCGACGTCCGCGGCGACGATATCGACCAGACCCGCGCCAAACGCAATGTCGAGGACACGCTGGCCGCCAATCCCGATATCAACTGCATGGTCGGCTTCTACTCCTACAATCCGCCGCGCATCTACGAGGTGCTGAAGGAAGCCGGCAAGCTCGGCCAGATCACCGTCATCGCCTTTGACGAGGATCCGATCACGCTCGGCGCGATCCGCGAAGGCTCATTTGCCGGCACCGTGGTGCAGCAGCCCTATGAGTGGGGCTATCAGGGCATGCATCTGATGGCCAAGTATCTCGAAGGCGACAAGTCAGTCATCCCCGAGAACAAGCTGATCATCGTTCCGACCAAGATCATCGACAAGGACAATGTCGATGCGTTCGAGGCGGAACTGAAGGCGCGCATCGCCGGCGGCTGAGACCGACGCGGGCCGGCGCGACGGGTTTGCGCCGGCCCATTTTCTTGCCCGGAAGGGCACTTGATACCATAATCGGCCCGATCCGATGGTGGGTGCGGGTAGGGGTTCGTGGCTGCGGCATTTCTTGAACTCAAAGGCATCGTAAAGACTTATCCCGGCGTGGTTGCGCTCGATCGCGTCAGCTTTTCCGTGCGCGAGGGCGAGGTCATCGGCCTGATCGGCGAGAATGGTGCCGGCAAATCCACCCTCATGAAGATCATGGGCGGGGTCATCGCACCGACCGAAGGAACCATTGCGATCAAGGGCGAAGAACGTGCGCGCCTGACCGTCAATGAAGCGATTTCCGCGGGCATTGCCTTCGTCCACCAGGAACTCAATCTTTTCGACAATCTCGACGTAGCCGCCAATGTCATGATCGGCCGCGAACCCTTGTGGGGCGGGCCGCTCAAGCTCGTGGACCGAGCGGCCATGAACGAGGCCGTAGCGCCCATTCTCAAGCGCCTCGGCACCGATTTTGGCCCGGAGCGTCCGGTTTCGGAACTCTCGATTGCCCAGATGCAACTGGTCGAGATCGCCAAGGCGCTCTCCCTTGATGCCCGCCTCATCATCATGGACGAGCCGACCTCGAGCCTCACCATCACCGAGACGCAGCGCCTGTTGCAGGTCATCGCCGACCTGAAGGCCGCGGGCGTCAGCATCATTTTCATCTCCCATCGGCTCAACGAGGTCGAGAAATGTGCCGACCGCGTAGTTGTCCTGCGCGACGGCCGCGTCGTCGGCGAACTCGATCGCGGCCACATCCGCCATGACGCCATGATCCGCCTGATGATCGGCCGCGATCTCAAGGCGCTTTACATTCCGCCCGCAGCGCCGCCGCAGGAACCCGTGCTCGAGATCGAGGGCGTACGCACCGGCACCTATCCGCAGCACGCGGTAAGC
>JAEUMG010000198.1 GCA_016793355.1 Hyphomicrobiales bacterium | reverse complement strand
TCGACGGAACACCTCTCTGGAAACTGTCGGTCAATGATTTCGTCATCAAGGCATTGGCGCTTGCCCTGCGGGATATTCCCGAGGCCAATGTGACCTGGACCGATGCCGGCATGCTCCGGCACCGCACCAGCGACATTTCCGTTGCGGTGGCGGTCGAAGGCGGCCTCTTCACGCCGGTCCTGCGCAGCGCCGAAACCAAATCGCTCTCCACCATCTCGCGCGAAATGAAGGACTTGGCCGTCCGTGCCCGCGCCGGCAAGCTGCAGCCCGGCGAATACCAGGGCGGAAGCGCGTCGATCTCCAATCTCGGCATGTACGGCGTCGAGAGCTTCTCCGCCATCATAAACCCGCCGCAGGCGACGATACTCGCGGTCGGCGCCGCCACCGAGAGGCCGATCGCCCGCAATGGCGCGATTGTTGTCGCGCCGGTCATGGAACTGACCCTCTCCTGCGACCATCGTGCCGTCGACGGCGCGGTTGGCGCGCGGCTTCTGGCGGCGGTAAAAGCCTATCTCGAAGAGCCGTCCCTGATGCTGGCGTGAGGCCAACGTGATGCGATACGATTATTCTTCAATCGGATTCTACACCTTCGACTGCCTCGGCTGGCCGTTTACCGCCGTGCCGCCGGGCGGCGGCTGCTATTTCATCGACGAATTGACGCTTGCCGTTTCGGGCGCCGCCGGAACCGCCGCCATCGCCGCCGCCAAGATGGGACTGCACACGCTGGCCGTCGGCGGCGTCGGCAATGACCTCATGGGCGATTGGGTCTTGCAGCGCCTGCGCCACTTCGGCGTCGATACCTCGACCATGCAGCAGATCGAGGGTGCCAAGACTTCGTCCTCGATCGTCACGACCCGCGCTGACGGAACCCGCCCCGCCTTGCACATGAAGGGCGCCACCGGCGATTTCTATGTCGATGACGAGATGATGAAGCAGGTCATCGACGCCCGCGTGGTTCACATTGGCGGCATCGGTCTCATGGATCGCATGGACAAGGGCCGCAATGCCGAATTGATGAAGCGCGCCAAGGCGCATGGCGCCACGACGACGCTCGATATTTTCGCAGGCTCACCCGGTGATCTGCCGGCTGTCGCGCAGGTTCTGCCGCATATCGATTACTTCATTCCCTCGGTCGAGGAGGCACAGGCGCTGACCGGTCTCACCGACATGAACGACATGGCGCGGCGGTTCATCGATATCGGGGCGCGCTGCTGCATCTTCACGCTCGGCGCCGACGGCGCCTATTACCATCACTCCGACGGCACGGTCTTCAAGGTTCCGGCCTTTGAGATCGCGGTCAAATGCACCTGCGGCTGCGGCGATGCCTTCAATGCCGGCTTTGCCGTCGGCCTGTGCCGTGGCTTTGATCCGGAGACGGCGGTTCGCTTCGCCCAGGCGACGTCGGCGCTCAATGCCACCGGGCTTGGCTCTCAGGCCGGTGTTGAATCCTTCGAGCACACGCTCCATTTCATGAAAACGACGAAGACGCGCTGAGTACCTCGATAGGCGAAAGCCGCCCCGGCAATAGCAAGCCGTCTACTGGCCGAGCTCCGAGGCGAGTTGATCGGTCGTCACCTGACGGCAGTAGCCCTTGATCGCATTGAGCGAATTGTCATGCCGCTCCCGGCTGTAGGTCAGGCAGGCATCGGTGACTTGCGTCACGAGATAGCCGAGGTCGCAGGCGTCGCGGATCGCCGATTCGACGCATTGATCGGTGATGAGGCCGGAGATGACGAGCTGCCTGACGCCGAGATTGCGCAGGATGTAATCGATATGCGTCGAGATGAACACGCTCGATGATGATTTCGGCAGCCAGATTTCATCTTCGAGCGGCGCGATCTCTTCGATCACTTTGCCGTCCCACGAGCCCTTTGGCACATTGAAGCCGGTGATCTTGTAATCGAGGCTGCGATCGCGGCCATCGAGGGTCAGGCTCTCGATCGTCGTATACATGACCTCGATCCCGGCGGCGCGCGCCGCCTTCTGCAGCCGCTGCATGTTGGGGACCACTCGCGCCTGAAGTTCGCGGAAATACCACCCGTACTTCTCCTCGAATTCGGCATCGGAGAGATGCGCGAAGTCGCCGCCATCCCGCTTCGCCGCAAAATTCTGGACATCGACGAAAAGCAGGCAACTTTGGGTGGGAACGAGCGGAACGTCACGGGTAAGAGCGCTCATTGAGCCTCCTTGATGCCCGGATAGATGCGGCGCGAATTGGCGAGTGCCACGAGCTCGACCATCTCGTCGGCATCCTTCGCCGAGCAATAGCCGTCGGCGATCCAGCCATCGAGGATGCGCCGGAGGGCGCGCCGGAACAGCAAGGCGCCGAGATAGTAGAGTTCCGACAGGCCGAAGGCATCGCTCGAATAGAGAAACTTCTGGAACTTGCCGACCTGCAACGCCTCACGGAGAATGCGTTCGGATTCAGCCGCGCCGTAATTGAGTATCACGCCGGCATCGTAATAGACGTTCTGGAAGATTTCCGAGAGCCACTGGGCTTCTTTCAGGAACGGCCAGTTGTGGAGCAGCGTGATCGGCACCTCCCACTTCTCCATCTCCGCAATGAACGCGGTGAAATGCGTGGGATCGCAGGCGTGCATGCTGATGTCGGGGTCGCCGAAGCCGACATGCAATTGCATCGGAAATTTCCGCGCCCGGCAGATTTCGGCGCCGACCCACAAGCCATGCCGGATGATGGTCGGATCGGTCACGCGGTACTTGCCTTCGGTCCTGGCCTGTTTCAACCACGCTCCGGCTGCGGTAGCGACGTCCGCCGCCGTGGGCGCCGTCTGCGGGATGGCGAAGGTGCAGCGGTAGGCGACGATGGATTTGAGCCCGACCGCGTCGCGCGCACGCTCCGTGAGACGATCCGTAAAGGCCTTCGCGAAGCCTTCGGCTGAAACGCCGCTCGCCGCCACTTCCTCGAGAATGGCCTCGATGCGCACGACCTCATGGGCGGGCCGCCCGGCCAGGTCGCCGGTCTCTTCGAAGGTGTGGATAGCGTTGGAGCGATGGCCGGTATCGACGATCAGGCAGTCGAGGCCGGAGGCTCTCATCAGGCGGCGGTTGACCTCGGCAGCGCCGAGTCTCAATCGCCGCTCGACATAGGCCTCGCCGGAAACATGCGGTTCGAGATCGAGTACCGGCGCGCAGAAGGCGCGAATGGCGAGGCCGAGCGGTTTCTGGAACTCATTGGTGCCGGGTGGCGGCGGCCGGTAGCTTTCCGAGAACAATGCCTGAAACTGCGTCCAGTCGAGTTCGGCCGGCGATACACCATGGCAGTGATGATCGATGAGCGGGGTCGCAAAGATACTCTCAATAGGCATCGTGGTACCGCTTGCACATGGCTTCTGGCGTCGCCCCGGCGAACATGGCGATCTCCTTGCGCTTCACCGCCACATAGGACTCGCGCAAGGTATCGGGCATCCAGCCGCACACAATCTTGCTCGCCAGCATCAGATCGAGCGCTTCGCCGAGCGAGGAGGGAAGCGCGCGAATACCGAGCTTCCTGCGCTCGGCCTCCGAGTAATCGGCCGGATCGCGGTCGAGCATCGCCGGCAGCGGCATCTCTCGCTTTATCCCTTCGAGCCCGGCGAACACCAGCGCAGCCAGCACCATATAGGGGCTCGCTGTCGCGTCCGGCGGCCGCAATTCGAGATTGAAGGCCTCGGCGCGTTTCTTCGGGTTGGGCGAAGGGCAGGCGCGGATCGTCGCCTCGCGGTTCTGCACGCCGAATGCCGCGTAGCCGCAGGACCAATGATGCGGGCCGAGGCGCAGATAGGATACAGGCGAGGGGGCCACCAGCGCGCAAATCTCCGGCATATGGGCAACGACACCGGCGGCGAATTGCTGCGCCACTTTCGACAATCCGCCGGGCTGCGCGGCATCGTAGGTCCGGTTCGCGCCTTTCCTGTCGACCAGGCTGAAGTGGACATGCGCGCCATTGCCCACGCTTGTCGGTGTCGGCTTGGGCGTGAAACTGGCGCGAAAGCCGCGCCGCCGTGCCGCTTCCCGGATCACTTCGCGCGTGATCGCCGCGCGATCGGCCCCGGCAAGTCCCACGGCCGGCGCGCAGGACACTTCATACTGCGTGACGCCATACTCCGGCTCGACCGTCTCGACGCCAACATCCGCCGCGATGAGTGCACGGGTCAGATCGGCGGTGAATGGCGCGACATACCGGATCTGCTCGACCGAGAAGGGCACGATCCAGGGAAGATCATTGCCGGAGAGCAGAAACTCGTGCTCGAAGGCCGATGCGATGGTGAGACCGGTCTCGGCCTCGAGCGCCGCCAGGGCCTTCTTGAAGAAGCCGCGCAGGCAGCATTCCCAGTTCTTCCCGTCCAGCATGGAATCGCACAAGGCGAAATGAAAGGCCGGCGCATCATCCCAGATGGCGATGCGGGTCTCGGTTCCCGCAACCGGCGTTTGGCGCACTTCCGTCATCGGTCCCCAGGGATTATCCGCGATGTCCTCAAACGGCGTCAGCGCCTGTCCGGCAACGGCCCATCCCAGACCGTAATCGCGCCGCGATTCGAACGCGGCGAGCGGCACGCCGCGGCAGCGCGCCAGGCCGACATAGTCGATCCAGGTGAGGAGAACTATTTCGCCATCGCTGCCTTGGGCTTGGCGTTTTTGCTGCGCCGGTTTCCCGGCGACTGAACGCTTTGCCATTCATAACCCTCCCTCAGACTCTCAAGCTCTTCAATGCGCCTGCGGCCTTTCTCGCCTTCGCGCACCGTGATCTCGGCGATCAGGGCCTCCGTCAGGGCGCAGGCCGGAACGAGCGAATCGAATGGCGAAGGCGAAGCAACTTCGACGGCAAGCACAGCATCGGCTTGGCGTGCCGCTGGCGAGGTCCACGGATCGGTGATCAGGATCACCGTGGCCCCGCGCGCCTTGGCGTGGATGACAAGTTCGACGGTCTCGGCCTCATAACGGCGGAAATCATAGGCAACGAGCACGCTCTTGCCTCCGACATCGAGAAGCTGATCGGCGCGGGTCTGCAGTCCCGGAACGAGTGTCGAGACGTGGGGGCGGATCTGAAAGAGATGAAGATAAAGCATCTCGGCGAGCAGGCGCGAAAAACGCCCGCCGGTGATGAACACGTTATTGCGCCGCTCCGCGAGCGCCGACACTGTATATTCGAAATCGGCGATTGAGAGCCGCCGGAAAGTTTCGCCGAGGCTCGACGTGAAGGCATTGGCCGATTGCTCGAGCAGCGCGCCCGGTTTCGTGGCGGCGCGATGGTAGAGGCTGAGCGGCGAGGTCCCGCGTGCCTCCATCTCATCGAGCAGCGCCCGCTGGAAATCGGCATAGCTCGCATAGCCGAGGCGCGTCACGAAACGCACCACCGTCGGCCCGCTCACCCCGGCGCGCTTGGCGAGAGCCGCGACGGTCTCGAAACCTGCCAGCATGGCGCTGGTCGTCAGAGCGCGCGCAACCTTCTGCTCGCCCGGCGTGGTGTCGCTGGCGATCTGGGCCAGGCGATCGCCGATCGCCTTTGTGGTGGTTCCGGCATGCATGAATGATTTGTTACAGGCGTCCTGACTTCTGTCAATTCCGTAATGAATATTGACACTGTGTTTCGAGCACCCATAGACTTGCATCCATGAGGTGGACTGGCCCGTTTGAAGTCGTCAATGCCACGGGCCGCGCCCCCCTGGTCATCGCCTGCGATCATGCCAGCAATGCCGTGCCGCCGGAAATCGGCAATCTCGGTGTCAGCGATGCCGATATGCAGCGCCACATCGCCTGGGATATCGGCGCCGCCGCGATCTCGCGTCACTTGGCCAAGGCCTTCGATGCGCCGGCTATTCTCTGCGGCACATCGCGTCTCGTGATCGACTGCAACCGCCAACTCCGCGACCCGACCTTGATCCCGATGACCAGCGACGGCACGACGATCCCCGCGAATGAAGGGCTTTCGCCGGAGCAGCGCGCGCAAAGAATTTCCGCCTATTTCGATACCTATCACCAAGCCTGCCGGCAGATCTTGGACGCGCGATGCGCGGAGGGCCGGCGCCCATTGTTTCTGGCGGTTCATTCGATGACCGATCGCATGCGAGGCAAGTTCCGCCCGTGGGAGATCGCGCTGTCTTCGAACGAAAACCGCCGCGCCACCGATCCGGCATTGGCAGCGCTGCGGAGGACCGAAAGCATCGTCGTGGGCGACAATGAACCCTACGACATGAATGTCGATGAGGACTATTCGACGCCCGAACATGCCTTGTCGCGCGGCCTCGACTACCTCCAGGTCGAATTCCGCCAGGATGTGGTGGCGACGCCCGAGGGCCAGAGGCGATTTGCCGAACTATTCATACCGGCCGTGACCGCCGCCATCGCCGCCTGCCATTGCAGCTAGACGACCGGCGCGCTAAACCGCCATCCGCAACCGGACGGAGCCAATGGCGCGCAAGATTCCCTGGATCGGCACGAGCTGGAAGATGAACAAGCTGCGTGCCGAGGCGCGCGCCTATGCCGAGACCTTGAAGGCCTCGCCCGTCGCGAGCACGACTGCTGCCGAGCTCTTCGTCGTTCCGCCGTTTCCCTCGATCGCCGAGGTCGCCGACATCCTGCGCGGCACGCGCGTCAAGGTCGGCGCGCAGAACATGCACTGGGAAGACAAGGGCGCTTGGACCGGCGAGGTCTCGCCCGTAATGATCAGGGACTGCGGCGCAAGCTTCGTCGAACTCGGCCATAGCGAGCGCCGCACCTTCTTCAACGAGACCGATGAGACGGTGGCCCTCAAGGTTAGAGCGGCGCTCGCGCATGATCTGATCGCGCTGGTCTGCATTGGCGATACCCGTGCCGAGTACGAAACCGGCGCGACAGCCGATGTCCTGGCCAAGCAGACGCGCTATGCCTTGAAATATGCGGGCAAGCGCGCGCCGGGGCGAGTGGTCATTGCCTATGAGCCGGTCTGGTCGATCGGCGAGGGCGGCATTCCCGCCGATCCGGATTTCGCCAATGAACAGCATGGAAAACTGAAAGCGCTCACCGCCGATCTTGCCGGCGAAGCGCTGCCGATCCTTTATGGCGGCAGCGTCAACCGTGAGAACTGCGTGGCCCTCGCCAACCGCAGCTACGTCGATGGGTTGTTCATCGGCCGCGCCGCCTGGGATGCGGCGGGCTATATTGGCATCGTCGAAGCCGTTACGAAATCACTGGAGTAACAAGCATGAAGATCGCACTGGGCGCCGACAGCGCCGGAAAGCCGCTCCTCGACGTGATCGAGGCGCACCTCAAGGCCAAGGGCGAGCATCAGATCAGCAATCTCAGCCAGGCGGGTTTCTATGCCGATCTCTCCGCCGATATCGCCAGGAAGGTGAAGAAGGGCGAGTATGATCGTGCCATCCTGTGCTGCGGAACCGGGATCGGCGTGTGCATTTCAGCCAACAAGGTGCCGGGCATTCGGGCAGCGCTCACCCATGATACCTATTCGGCCGAGCGCGCCGCCAAGTCCAACAATGCCCAGATCATCACCATGGGTGCCCGCGTGATCGGTCCCGAACTGGCCAAGGCCATCGCCGATACCTGGATCGCTTCCGAGTTCGATCCGAAAGGCGCTTCCGCCGCGAATGTCGAGGCGATCAACAAGCTCGACGGAACGGCTTGAAACTCCACATGGTTCGAGGCCCGCTGCGCGGGCACCTTGCCATGAGGAGTTCGGTCGCCTCGTGCTGAGTTGCATCGCCGGAGGCGATGCCTCGAAGCACGATGAGAGTCTACTTCAGCACCCGCTTGAGCCCGGCGGCCACGATTCCGGCATCGTCCGGCCTGAGGCATAGCGGATTGACGATGATCCTGTTCTCATGCCGCAGCGAAGGATCGGTGTGAATGGCCGGCTTTCCGGCGATCAGTTTCTTCATCGCCGCGGCGGCCGCGTCCGGCTTCCCCTTCAGTGATGCAATAAGGAGCGGAACGGCGGAGGCATCATCCGCATGGATGATCGTGATTTCCGCCGCCTTGAAGACCGGCAATGATCCGGCGAGCGTCTCGAGCAGCGACAGCCATCGCTGATGCCGCACCTTGTCGCCCTCGGCGATGAACAGCCGGAGCGCCGTCAGAAGCCCGATGATCTCTTCCTTGCCGGCCTTGCAGGACCGCCCGATGCCGTGCTGCGGTGTTCCTTTCAGCTTGCTCTTGTCGATCAAAGATTTAGGCGGCGACCACATGTCTTCGTATATGTCGAGATCGAGATGCTGAAGCGCCGCCGACATGATGAGGTCGCGACGCCCGCACAAGAACCCGCTTGCCTGCGGCCCGCCGATCGCCTTGCCGCCGGAAAAAGCGACGAGGTCGGCGCCCTCGGCAATGAAGCGCTTGAGATTGGACTGCGGCGGGAGGAGCGCTGCGGCATCGACCAGCACAGGGATCTTGTGCCGTTTGGCGATTGCGGTGACGACGGGCAAGGGCGGTTGCGACAGGGCATCCATCACGTAGAAGATAGCCGCGGTCTTCTCCGTGATCGCGTCCTCGATTTCCCAGGCTTCGGCATCGCGCACGCCGGCCCCGGCGAAACGGTCGGGCAAGCCGACTTCAACGATGGTGGCACCCGCCGCGCGGATCGCGTGATCGTAGAAATTGCGCTGGCTCCTGACCATGATGACTTCGTTCTTCATCCCGCGCGTATCGGGAAGCCGTGCCATGCGGCCGGGATCGAGCCCCGCGATGCAGGCGGCGGTGCCGAGCAGGAGACAGGCCGAGGCGCCCGACGCCACATAGCCGGCCTCGGCACCCGTCGCCTTGGCGATTTCGCGCGAGGCTGCGGCCTGCAGATCGGCGATCTCGACGCAGGCCCGAGACGCCTCGATCATCGCCTGCGCCACTTCCGGCCGCATGATGCCGCCGGACAGTCGCGTCGCCGTTCCCTTGGCATTGACGATCGTATCGACACCGAATTTCGAATAGACGCTCATGGCCGGGTCCCGCTTTAAGCGGATTGTCCTAATGGCTTGCGGCCAGGTCCACAATGGACTCCGCGCTGCCTGACCTGCCGCAGGAGCAGGGCGCTGCGCAGCCCCATGGTGAGAGCGGAGGCGGCCGCTGCGCCGATCAGACCGAACAGCGGGATCAACAGAAAGCTTGATCCGGCGAGCGCCATCAGCGCGAGACCGTTGATGGCAATCAGCGGCCGGTGCCGGCCCGCCAGCAGCAGATACTCATGACAGGTAACGGCAAGCGAGCGGGCAACCAGCCCGGCCGCCAGAATGCACATGGGGATAAAACCGGCAGCGAAGCTTTCGCCGAACCAGGAGAGCAGTATCGGGCCTGCGATGAGCGTGACGACGACGGCGATCAGCGTGGCGAAAAACGTTGTCGCCGTCGCCTCCTGCAGGCGGCGTTGCGCGGCATTGCGATCGGGACTGGCCAGAGCCATGCTCAGGGCGCGCCCGCTCACGAAGACGACGGCATATTGCGCAAAATGGGCGAGCGCCAGGATGCGGCCCGCCGCGAAATAGATGCCTGCCTCTTCCGCGCCCAGCAGCGCTCCGACCAGCATGACATCGAGCGCCGGCAATATGTCCTCAAGCCCGGAGACGACCAGCATCGGCAAGGCCGCCAGCAGCCAGAGCCGCGATAGGCGCGAAGGCCCCGAACGCACGGCCGGAAGATGAGCGGCAATCCGCAGATAGGCGGCGATACCCGTTGCGGCGACACAGACGATCGTGACAATGCCGGCGACCGGCAAGGTCAACGGAACGCCAAGCCCATGCAGCGCCAGACAGGCGGTCGCGATGAGGACCGGCCTGACGACATAGACGGAAATGGAGATGAAGCGGAACCAGCCGAGGCTGCGCGCGACACCTTCGAGGAAATACTCCATCGCGATGAAGGGCAGGCCCGCGGCCACGACGATCAGCAAGGCCAGCATGGGCGCGGTGACCGGAAGCGCATGCAGCAGCATGATGCCCAAGCCCGCCAGTCCGAGCCCTGCGACGGCGACCAGCCTCATGCCGCGATGAAAGAACACCGAAGCCTGAACGTGACGACCGCGCGCCTGATAGCGCGGCAGAATACGCATCGCCGCCTCGCTCAAGCCCAGCGAGACGACGCTGCCGAGCGCCAGGATCCATGACCAGGCGATCACATAGCCGCCATAGGCCTCCGCGCTCATCAGGCGCGCGAGCAGAACCTGCAGGCCGAATGCCGCCCCCGCTCCGGCGATCCGGATCAGGAAGGGGAGCAGCGCCTCACGCAACG
Organism: Hyphomicrobiales bacterium; assembly: GCA_016793355.1. GTDB lineage: Bacteria > Pseudomonadota > Alphaproteobacteria > Rhizobiales > Aestuariivirgaceae > JAEUMG01. The sequence goes on along the minus strand of JAEUMG010000198.1, from coordinate 4,958 downwards.
AAGGTCATGTCCTGTTTCATGACGATCTGCAGTCCGGCCCGGTAGTCGCCCGGGATCGCCTCGAGCGCGCGCTTCAAGGCCGGCCGGGTGCTGTTGATCCAGCAGCGCGCATAGATCGAGCCGCGCAGGGTAAGTTCGAGGACATGGCTGTTGAGCGGCACGGTCGTGTCGGACCACGACTCCTTGTAGCTCGAAGGATGCGCGAGGAAGTCATAGGCAACCATTCCATTGTCGATCAGCCAGTCGATGATGAAATCCATATGCGCCTTGCCCGGCGACAGATCGCGCCAGCGCCAATCGAAGCTGCCGAGATAGGAGTAGAAATGGCGGTTGCGCAGGAAGCCCAGTTCCAGCGCGACAGGCTGGCCCAGGAGCGAAAGCTCGAACAGCACGCCGCCGTCGCGCAGGCTCGTGAGGAACTGCGGATGATTATTCATCGACAGCCCGGCACTCACCCGGCCGGTTCGCTTGAGCCAGGCCTGCTTGAGCGCCATGCTGCGCTCGACCTTCCTCGCATAGTCGGTATCGTGCGGCCTCGAGATGCGAAATTCGACCGCTCCGGCTTCGGCGAGACGTTTCCGGCGGCGGTTGCGGCTCTTCCGGCGCGCCCTGCACAGGCTCGCCGCATAGTCCGCGCTCGAGCGGAAGCTTGAGAGATCGAGAACCGACGAGACATTGTTGAGACTGGGGATTACGGAGTTGTCCGAGAGAATGGCGGCGAGCGGCGAGTCCGCCGGAACGAGGTTGATGACCGCGGCGTCGGCATCGGCCATGGAATGGAGCGCCTTGCGCATAGCATGCGTTTCCACCGGCGAGAGCGTGCCATTGCGGCAGAGCAATCCTGCATATTGCGAGTGCGGATCGCCAAGAATGCGAAGGACGCGAAGGCCGAAACGATCGGCCCTGACCATCAGGGGCAGGACGGCCATGACCCTGTCGCCCTCGCGCAGAACGAGAATCCTGGGCGAGATGCGCCGGTCCGCATGATGGGCGAGCCAGTTGAGGCACCATTCGCTGGTCTGAAACCAGTCAAGGCGCGTGGCATGCTCTATCTCAAACTGCCGCCATTTTGGGCCAAATTCCTTGATTTCGGGCATCGACCGCAGACAGTCGACCTGTAGCATTTCGGACAGGGCACGTAGCATTGCGCGTGAAACCGCTCCTGGATTGGCCGTCGAGGGGTTTCGCTAGCGAGAATCTTGCCAAGATCTGTGTCTTCCCGGACGCGGAATTCACAATTTTGGGATCAGATCTGGCCGGCGCTGACGGGCAGCATTTCGCCGGTGATTCCGCTTGCGAGATCGCTGGCCAGAAACAGCACGGCCTTGGCCACTTCATCGGCGCTGGCAAGCCTTTTGAGCGCAGTCCGGTCGCTCATCCTTTCGAGTGCTCCGGCCATCCCTTCGCCGCCCCCGGTTCTCGTGCGCACGCGCTCGAGAAGCGCCTCGGTCGCGATCGGACCGGGCGCCACCGCATTGACGCGGATGCCGAAGCGGCCGAGATCCTGCGCCGCCGCCCTGGCGATGCCGAGCACCGCATGTTTCGAGGCCGTGTAGACCATCTGGTTCGCATGCGGCGCATAGGCATTGATCGAGGCCATCAGAACGATCGCGCCCCGCGTCGCCTTCAGCGCCGGGACGGCATGCTTGACCGTCGCCGCCATGCCGCGCGCATTGATCGCCATGACGCGATCCCACTCGGCAAGATCGAGAGCTTCCGTCTCGCGCCAGGGCGGCACCACGCCGGCATTGCCGATAACGATGTCGAGCCTGCCGAAGACCTCGATCGCGCGGGTCACGGCGGCCTTGATCGAATTTTCGTCGGTGACGTCGCCCGGAAAGACTTGAAAAGCCTCCGGCACCGTGGCGGTCTCGATCGCCTGCGGCAGGTCGAAGAGCAGCCCGCCGGCGCCTTCCGCCGCGAACCGTTCGGCGATGGCGAGGCCGAGCCCGCGCGCGCCGCCGGTGATCAACGCGATCCTGTTTTCGAGAAGCTTCGCCATGATGGTGACTGTACACAAGTTCGTGCTACGAACACACCCCGTGATGATCGAGATCGAATTCGAATGCCGGCGACTGCAGGCGCGGGACGGCGAGAGCCTCGCCGCCACGCTCACCGCCCATGGCATTCGCGGCTTCCGGACGACGCGCCGCGGCGCCGAGCGCGGTATCTTCTGCGGCATGGGCGTGTGCCAGGATTGCCTCGTCGAGGTCGACGGCCGCGCCAATGAACGCGCCTGCATGACGATCGTCGACCGGCCGATGGTCGTCAGGCGCGAATCCTTCGCACGGCCTCTCGCGCCGAAATCCGGACGGCCGATCGCATCCGGTGAGATCGAGACCCATCGCCCGGAACTCCTCATCATCGGAGCAGGGCCGGGCGGCTTGAGCGCCGCAGTCTCAGCGCGGCGCGCCGGCTGCGCCGTGACGGTGGTCGATGAGCGGCCCCATGCCGGCGGGCAATATTTCAAGCAGCTCTCGGTTCATGACGCCGCTCCGCCGGACGCGCAGCATCGCGAGGGCGCGCGCCTCATCGAGACCGCGCGGGAATTGGGCGTGGAGTTCGAGGAGCGCGTGACGGTCTGGGGCGCCTTTCCGCCCAATGAATTCGGTGCCGTCGTCAATGGCCGCGCGCGCCGCTATCTCCCGCGCGCGACCATTATCGCGACCGGCGCCTATGAAAGGGGCTGGCCGGTTCCGGGCTGGACATTGCCCGGTGTCATGACGACCGGTGCGGCGCAGACGCTGTGGCGCACCGCGCGGCGGCTTCCCGGCCGGCGCGTGCTCATTGCAGGGAACGGTCCGCTCAATCTCCAGCTCGCTGCCGAACTGATCGGAGGCGGCGCCGAAGTCCTCGCCGTCGTGGAGGCGGCGGCGAAGCCGGGACCGGCGCAACTCCCCGCGCTGCTTGCGATGATCGCCGCCGCGCCGGGACTCGTTCGCGACGGACTGAAGTATCACGCGAAGCGGCGCTCCGGCCGTGCACGGATGATTTACGATGCCGTCGTCACAGGAATAGAAAAGACCGAAACGGGCCTGCGCGCTTCGATCGGCAAGGAGGCTTTCGACGTCGATGCCGTCTGCCTCGGCTATGGCTTCGAGCCCGCCAATGAATTGCTGCGGGCACTCGGCTGCACGCATGATTTCGATCACGAGCGCCGCCAGCTCGTGACCCGCTGCGACGCCGATGGCCTGACCGACCGTGCCGGAATCTATGCGCTGGGCGATTGCACCGGGCTGGGCGGCGCGCGCGTTGCGATGGCGCAAGGGACTCTCGCCGGACTGGCGGCGGCGGAGACGCTCGGGTATCCGATCGCCGGCGTGTTGCGGGAGTTGCGCGAGAAGGCTTTGGCCGCGAGAGCGCGGCATCGCCGCTTTCAACAGGCCTTGTGGCAAATCCATGCGGCGCCTGGCTGGTCGGCGGAGTGCGCGACGCCAGAGACATTGATCTGCCGCTGCGAGGAGGTGAGCTTCGCCGCTGTCGATGCGGCATTGGGCGAAGGTCTCGAAAGCCTGGGCGCGGTGAAACGCCGGACCCGCATCGGCATGGGCCGCTGCCAGGGCCGCTATTGTGCGCCCATTCTCGATGCCTTGCTGGCGGAGCGCTGCGGCCGGCCGCGCAGCGAATTTTCCGGCATGGCGCCGCGGCCTCCCGCCAAGCCCGTGCGCATCGGCGACCTGGTTTCGTAGGAAGTATACGTCGGGGGAGGCCGCGGAATGGCCCTTATGGGCCGAATAAGTCAGCGGACGGAGTTCCGGCACGATGGATCGCCGGACTGAATCCGGCGATGACACGTAAGAACGAGCCCTTCCCTTCGGCCCTCGCGGGAGAAGGCGGACGCCGCGAAGCGGCGGCCGGATGAGGGGGCGGCGCAGCGCGAGAAGCGTTTGACAAATGGCAACGCCCCCTCAGCGGAAGACTGGCCGTCCTTCGAGGCCCACCTATCGGCGGCACCTCCGGACGAGGTCAGTGCATGAAGGGTGTGCGGCACTTAGTCCGTACACAGACCGTCATGCCGGCGAAAGCTGGCATCCCCTGAGACGGTGCCGTTGCTGAAATGGCTCAGGGGACCCCGGCTTTGCGCCGGGGTGACGGAGAACAAGCAGGCGCGCGGTGTTATTCTTCATCCCTTCTCCCCTCGTGGGAGAAGGCGGACGCCGCGTGAGCGGCGGCCGGATGAGGGGGCGGCGCAACGCGAGAAGCGTTTGACCCATGGCGACGCCCCCTCACCCGGCGTGCTGGCGCACGCCGCCCTCTCCCACGAGGGGAGAGGGGTAAGTTATGATCTGTATACGGAGTAATTGGCCCCTAGGACGTGTCGTCGAGCGGCGGGTTGCCGTCAGTGGCGAGCCAGTGGCACTCTTTGAGGATGTCGTCGACCTCGTGGATCGGCCGCCGGCGGAAGCCGGGCGGCCGGCCGGGGCGCAGGGGGCTCCAGCGCTCGGGGCGGCGCTCCTCCGTGGGACGCGCCTGCCAGCGGGCGAGCCGCATGGCGTGGCGGGGGATGTCTTGAACCGCGTCCAGGACAGCCATGAGGCGGCGGATCAGCGGCTTGGCATTGACCGTGCCATCATCGACTTTTCCCGCAACGGCGGCTGGAGGCGGCTCCTGCTGCCGATATACGAGATACAGGGGAAGCAGCGTATCGTTGCCAATCTCGACGACCTGGATGCGGGGCTCGGGTCTGCGCCTCTTCTTGATGCGACGGCGAAAGCGCTTGAGCGGATCGAACAGGTTGAACAGGGGACGGCGTTTGCGCTTTTCTTTGACTTCGCCATCCGCCCTGGCCTTGGCTTTCTCGCGAGGTTTGGCCCTCTGCCGGGGCGGACGCGGCTTCGGGGGCTCGAGCACGATATCGCGCGCCGCCGCAACGATCAGCCGCCTGACGGCGGATTCCATCGTGCGCAGGATTCGCAAGACCGCACGGTGGAGCGGCTTCGGCACCCGCTCGACGGTCC
>JAEUMG010000197.1 GCA_016793355.1 Hyphomicrobiales bacterium | reverse complement strand
AATGCCGAGTTCAAGGAAGGCGCCGACAAGGCCTTTGTCGACCAGACCTATGATGCGACCTTCCTCGCAGCGCTCGCGGTCGAAAAGGCGGGTTCGACTGATCGCGCCAAAATCTCCCAGGCGCTGCGCGAGGTCGCGTCTTCGCCGGGCGAGGTGATCATGCCCGGTGAATGGGCCAAGGCGCTCGAAGCCCTGAAGGCCGGCAAGGACATCGATTACCAGGGCGCCGGCGGCAATTACGACTTCGACGAGCATGGCGACGTGACAGGCTATATCGGCAAGTTCGTCGTCGACGGCGACAAGTACAAGCAGGTCGGCATATTCGAGTAGGCTTGATACTTATCCCTCCCCGCCTTCGGGGAGGGTGGCGCGCGCAGCGCGTCGGGTGGGGTGTCAATGCAGATTTGGATGCATGTATCAGGCATCACGACCCCACCCGTCACGCCTAGCGGCGTGACACCCTCCCCGCGCGTAGCGCGGCGGAGGGAGATTGCGATGGCTCACAGATGATCACCCTCGACCGCGTGTCGATGCGTTTCGGCGGTCTCGTCGCGGTCGACGATGTGAGTCTCGAAATCCATGGCGGTCGCATCACCGGCCTCATCGGCCCCAATGGTGCGGGCAAGACCACTCTCTTCAACATGATTGCCGGCAGACTCCTTCCGAGTTCCGGCCATATCGTGCTGGAAGGTCGCGACATCACGAAACTGCCCGTCCATGAGCGAAGCCATATGGGCCTCGCACGCACCTTCCAGATCCCGCAGGAATTCGGCCGCCTTACCGTTCTCGAAAACCTGATGGTCGCCGGCAATGGCGAGAAGGGCGACAGTGTCTTCAACGCCGCCTTTCGCCACCGCAACTATCGCGCCGAGGAAGAAGAGATCTACCACCGCGCCCGCGAGACGCTGGATTTCCTCGAACTCCAGAAACTCTCGGAGGCCAAGGCAGGCACGCTCTCCGGCGGCCAGAAGAAACTGCTCGAGCTCGGCCGCGCGCTCATGGGCAATCCACGCATCATCCTGTTGGACGAGATCGGCGCCGGCATCAACCGTACCCTGCTGGTTCGTATCGCCGAGATGATCGCCCGCCTCAATGTCGAGCGGGGCTTGAGCTTCTGCCTCATCGAGCACGACCTCGCCTATGTCCAGCGCCTGTGCAGCGATGTCATTGTCATGGCCGAGGGGCGCGTGCTCACGCGCGGCACGGTCGAGGAAGTCCGCCGGGACGAACGCGTGATCGAGGCCTATTTCGGTGGCGGCAAATATGAGGAGCGGGCATGAGCGCACTGCTGTCGATCCGCGGTCTAACCGCTGGCTATGGCGGCCTGCCGGTGATCGACGGCATCGATCTCGACGTCGCGCCGCGGACCGTCTCCGTCATCATCGGCCCCAACGGTGCCGGCAAATCGACATTGCTCAAATCCGTCTTCGCCCTGACGCGCATCGAAGCGGGAAAGATTGCGTTTGACGATCGCGACATCACCGGTCTCGCCACGGCCGAACTCGTGCCGATTGGCATTGCCGCAGTTCCGCAATCGCGCAATGTCTTCACGACGCTCACCGTTGCGGAGAATCTCGACGTCGGAACCTATGCGGCGCCGCCGCGCGACCGTCGGGCAGTCGAGGAACGCGTCCTCACCCTGTTCCCGGACCTGCGCGCCAAGCTCGGCCAGCCGGCCGGCACCCTGTCCGGTGGCCAGCGCCAGATGGTGGCGATGGGCCGCGCCCTCATGAGCGAGCCGAAGCTGCTTCTCCTGGATGAGCCGACCGCCGGTCTTTCGCCCGCCTATCTCGAACGCATCTTCGATCTGATCCTCGGCATCCGCGCCGTCGGCGTCACCATCCTGATGGTCGAGCAGAATGCAAGGCAGGCTCTGCGGATCGCCGATCGCGGCCATGTGCTCGTCAATGGCCGCAATTTCCAGTCGGGCACCGGCATGGAGCTGCTCGGCGATGAGAATGTCCGCCGCTCCTTCCTGGGCGGGGGCACGGCATGATCGAGTTTGTCAATTTCTATCTGATCCCGGCCTTCACCCTCGGCGCAATCTACGCCCTAGGTGCCGTCGGCATCTCGATGATCTTCGGCATCTTGCGCTTTGCCCATTTCGCCCATGGCGACGTCATGACGCTCGGCGCCTATGGCACGCTTACTGCCGTCTGGCTGATCCCCTTGCCGCCCCTGCTGCTGCTGCCCTTTGGGATCGCGCTCGCAATTGTCGCAACACTGGCGGTCGACCGGATGTTCTATCGGCCCCTGCGCAAGCTCGCGACCATCTACACGGTGATCTCCTCCTTCGGCGTTGCCTTGATCTTCCGCTCCCTGGCACAGCTCTTCTGGGGCGCGCAGAACGAGGTCTATGTGCCGGGCGTGCAGCGACCGCTCGTCTTTTTCGATACGATTAGGGTCTCGGCCCTTCATATCGAGGCGATCCTGATTATCATCGTCATCGCCTTGACCCTTCATGTCTTCCTCACGCGCTCGCGGCTTGGCCGCTCAATGCGCGCAGTATCGGATGAGCCGGAACTCGCCGCCGTATCCGGCCTCGACACCGACAGGGTCATCCGCTGGACCTGGATCATCGGCGCTTCGCTCGCCGCCATCGCCGGAACGCTCGCCGGTCTCGATACCGACGTTCATCCCAACCTCGGCTGGAACCTGCTGCTCCCCATGTTCGCCGCATCCATCCTCGGCGGCATCGGCAAGCCGATGGGAGCGCTGGCCGGCGGCATGGTCATCGGCCTGGCGGAAGAACTCTCGGCCTATCCCTGGCTTGGCGACGGCCCGTTGATTTCGCCGAGCTACAAGACGGCAGTCGCCTTCTTCATCATGGTGGCATTGCTCATCTTCAAGCCGCAAGGACTGTTCAAGGGGAGACTGCTCTGATGGAACTCTCCGGCCTTGCCTTCTATTTCGTCGGCTTCCTTATTGCCGGCGGCATTTATGCCATCCTCTGCCTTGCCTTGAACATTCAATGGGGCATGGGGGGACTGTTCAACGCCGGCATTGCCGGATTCTTCGCGGTCGGTGCCTATGCCTCGGCGATCGTCACCGCCGCCTCGTCCAACGGCAAGCATCTGGGCGGCTTCGCCTTGCCGGTGCCCCTCGGTCTCCTCGCCGCGGCACTGGTAGCCGGCATCACCGGCTGGGCCGTCGCCAAAGTCTGTGTGCGGCTCAAGAGCGACTATCTTGCCATGGCCTCGATCGGCATCGCCGAAATCCTCCGCCTCGTCATCGTCAACGAACAATGGCTCACCAATGGCAGTCTGGGCATTGCCAATATCCCCCGCCCCTTCGAAGGCCTTGTGCGCGGGCGCGAGGCCGATCTTCTCTTCATGGCCGTCATCTGGCTCATCGTCATTGCTGTCTACGTTCTTTGCGCGCGGCTCAACAACAGCCCCTGGGGCCGCACCCTGCGCGCCATCCGCGACAACGAGGATTCGGCACGCGCCGTCGGCAAGGATGTCGAATGGTTCAGGCTGCAGACATTCGTCATCGGCGCAGCCCTCATGGGCATCGCCGGCGCCTTAAGCGCCAGCTACTTCAAGTTCCTGTCTCCGGCTGCGACCGAACCCCTGCTTGTCACCTTCCTCGTCTGGGTGATGCTGATGGCCGGCGGCAGCGGCAATCCCAAGGGTGCCATCGCCGGTGCATTGCTCATCTGGGGCATCTGGTCGGCAACCGAGATATTCACCAACCGGCTGCCGGGCGAGTGGGCAACGCGCTCCTCCTATGTGCGAATGTTGCTTGTCGGACTGCTGCTTCAGTTTGTATTGCAACGCTATCGTCAGGGCCTGATCCCGGAAAAATCGCCGAAACTTGAATTTGAGCGGAAATGATGGTTGAGCAACCGCGACGCTATTGTCATCCCCGGACTTGTTCCGGGGATCCACTGTGCCGACACTCCGCTTTGTGAGGATCGGCACGATGGATTGCCGGGCCAAGCCCGGCAATGACAGAAACCGTGGGGGAGTGGAAATTGAGTTCACGTAAGGTCGCACTGGTCACCGGCGCAGGCTCGGGTGTCGGCCGCGCCGTGTCACTGGCTCTCGCCGGAGCGGGCTATGCCATGGTACTGGCCGGGCGCCGGCAGGATGCGCTCGACAAGGTCAAGGCCGAGATCGGGGGCGAAGCGCTCGCGGTCTCGACCGATATCGCCGACCCGGAATCGGTGGCGGCCCTCTTCGCCGCAACCAAGAAGCAGTTGGGCCGCCTCGATCTTCTCTTCAACAATGCCGGCATGGGTGCCCCCGCCGTGCCGCTCGAGGATATCACCATCGAGCAGTGGAAGGCGGTCGTCGACACCAATCTCTCCGGCGCCTTCTACTGCACGCAGGAAGCCTTCCGCATCATGAAGGCGCAAAGCCCGTCGGGCGGCCGCATCATCAATAACGGCTCGATCTCGGCGCATGTGCCGCGCCCCTTCTCGGCGCCCTATACCGCGACCAAGCACGCCATCACCGGTCTTACCCGCTCGACCTCGCTCGACGGCCGCAAGCACAATATCTGCTGCGGCCAGATCGATATCGGCAATGCCGGCACCGAGATGACGGCGCGCATGAAGGACGGCGTCCTGCAGGCCGACGGCAGCCTGAAGCCCGAGCCGACCATGGATGTGAAGAACGTCGCCGATGCCGTCCTCTACATGGCGTCATTGCCGCTTGATGCGAATGTCCTCTTCATGACGGTCATGACCAACACCATGCCTTTTGTCGGCCGCGGATAAGCACCGATGCCGCGCCTTGCCGCCAATCTCAGCATGCTCTTTCCCGAGCTTCCCTTTCTCGACCGCTATGAGGCGGCGGCGAAGGCCGGCTTCAAGGCGGTAGAAGCGCTGTTTCCTTACGAGTTCGACCCTGCCGAAATCAAATCGCGTCTCGAACGCTTCGGCCTCACCCAGGTCCTGATCAATACCCCACCCGGCGACTGGAATGGTGGCGAACGCGGCCTTGCCGCGCTCCCCGGCCGCGAAGCCGATTTCGAGACGAGCTTCGATCTGGCGCTACGCTATGCCAAGGCGCTCTCCTGCGACAAGATCCACGTCATGGCGGGCATCGTGCCGACGGAGCAAGATCGCGCTCGCTATCGCGATGTCTTCGTCGCCAATCTTCTGAAAGCCGCCGCCAGGGCGCGGCCCGCGGGCGTCACGCTCCTTATTGAACCGCTCAACACCCGCGACATGCCTGGCTATCTCCATGCGACCCTCGATGAAGCCGCCGACATCATCGTGCGCACCGGCCATGCCGTGCTTCTCCAACTCGATCTCTATCATTCGCAGATCATGGGCGGCGATCTGGCCGAGCGCACCCGCATCTTCTGGCCGCTTGTGCGCCACATCCAGATCGCCGGCGTGCCGGGCAGGCATGAGCCCGATATCGGCGAGATCAACTATCCCTATCTTTTCGACCTGATCGACAGCCTCGGCTACAAAGGCTGGATCGGTTGCGAATATCGCCCCAGGGCCGGCACAATCGAAGGGCTCGCCTGGGCCAAACCCTATGGTATCGGAGGATAATAGATGCGGGTTGTGATTACCGGCGGCGCGGGCTTCATCGGCCGTCATCTGGCACGGAAGCTGCTCGAACGCGGCGAGCTGGCGGGAGCCGACGGCAAGCCGAGGAAAATCGGCGAGATCGTGCTTGTCGATATCGTCGAGGCGGCGCCCTTCCCCAAGCCCGATTCACGCCTCACGGTTATGGCCGGTGACATTGCCGATGAAAAATTCACAGCCGGTGTCATGACGCCCGACACCGACAGCGTCTTCCATCTCGCCGCGGTAGTAAGTGCGGCGGCCGAAGCCGATTTCGATCTCGGCATGCATGTCAATCTCGACGGCACGCGCGCCGTGCTCGAAGCCTGCCGCAAGCTCTCGGCCCCGCCGCGCGTCGTTTTCGCAAGCTCGGTCGCGGTATTCGGCGGCGACATGCCTTCTACCCTGACCGACCAGACGGCGCTCACGCCGCAAACATCCTACGGTGTCCAGAAGGCGATCGGCGAATTGCTGGTCAACGACATGAGCCGCAAGGGCTTCATCGACGGGCGCGCCTTGCGCCTGCCGACCATCGTCGTGCGCCCCGGCAAGCCCAACAAAGCGGCGTCGACCTTTGCGTCCAGCATCATCCGCGAGCCGCTCGCCGGACAGGAAGCGGTCTGCCCGGTAGAGGCCGATGCGCGCATGTGGTATCTGTCGCCGCGCCGCGTCGTCGAAGCCTTCATCCACGCGCATGATCTTCCGGCCTCCGCCTGGGGCTGGAACCGCAGCCTGACGCTGCCCGGCATCGATGTATCGGTGGGCGATATGGTCGAGAGCTTGCGCCGCGTCGCCGGCGAGCGCTTCGTGAAGCGCATCCGCTGGGAACCGGATCCGGTCATCAAGCGCATTGTCGCCGGCTGGCCCTACCGCTTTGCGCCCGAGCGCGCATTGAAGATGGGCTTCAAGGCCGACAAGAACATGGACGAGATCATCGCCGCGCATATCGAGGATGAACTCGGCGGCAAGCCGGTGGATTGATCAGTTAGCACACGGACTACCCCTCTCCCCTCGTGGGAGAGGGCGACGAGGGCCGTAAGGCCCGAGGCGGGTGAGGGGGCGCGTCCGAGTCACAAACGCCCGTCCCGTTGCGCCGCCCCCTCATCCGGCCGCCGCTTCGCGGCGTCCGCCTTCTCCCACGAGGGGAGAAGGAAATTTTACTTCCCCAATTCCCGCTTTAGCGCTTCGAACAGCGCCAGTTGCTCGGCGACGAGTTCGCGCGCTTCGTCGCGCCGCACGAAGACCTTGAACATCGCCGCCCCGTCTCCATTCAGGAACTGCACCGAGCACGATCGCCGCCCATGAAACAGGCGGTCGACCAGATAGATCGCCTTGCAGTTCGAAGCCTTGATATGGCCGGCGATAGGGCTCGAGCCATGAATGTTGAAATAGCCCTGCGCTTCCGTGCCCGGCGGCAGCGAGCCCGAGCATTCAAGCACGATGTCCTGCGTGTGCACGATGAACAGCACGCAGCCCCACGCCGTCAGCTTCTCCCAGATTTCGGCGAAGCGGTCGCCGGCGATCCTGGCGACCGCCGGCGGCTCGAGTTCATCGAGTATTTGCGCAAGGCTGACACCCAGCCGGCTCGCGAGAACCTCGAGCACGCCGCCCCCGCCGCCTTCGTCCAGTGCCGCGCGGATGCGCCGGCTGGCCTCCGGGCTCGCAAGACTCATTCCGCCGCCCGGCGCGTCGAGGTGAGCGTCTGCACGACCTCGAAGCCTTCGAACTGCGGATGCCCGTCATAGAGCTTCCTCGCTCCGCCCGCCCGCGCATGCGCG
>JAEUMG010000181.1 GCA_016793355.1 Hyphomicrobiales bacterium | reverse complement strand
ATCGAGCTTGGCGTCGCCGACCCGGCCGATATCGACGCGCCTCAGATCGAGGCTCTGGGCCGATGATGCAATCTCGATCGTCGTGTCGTGGGCATCGGTTCCATTGAGTCGTAGGCGATCCGCGGTGAGGACCAGCGACAGGTGCGGCCACGGCTTGATCTTCGTCGCCGAGACCGGCTGCGTGAACTTCTGGATCAGGGCCATGCCCGTGCCGCCGAGCAACCCGCCGGAGATGAAACTATCGAGGTCGAGAGTGTCAGACTTGAGAACGATATCGGTGTGCGGTTCCGGGCCGCCCGTGACCGCCAAGGAACCGGAGTGATGCGTATCATCGATCTCGAAGGATACTTCCGTCGCCCGGTATTTGTCGTTGAGGAGATCGACCCGGCTTTGGAGCTTGAGCCGGCCGCGGCTTCCGGTCCAGTGCGTGGCGATCCATTCGTTTCCTTCGGGCCATGCCCAGCGCACGAATTCGCGCAAATTTTGAGACGCGAGCGCTACATCGCCCGCCAGTTGCGGTCCGCTGTCGGTAACGAGGAATATGCCGTCAAACAGGCCTTCCGACTGCCCGGGCATGCCCGCCGACAATTCGTGAATACGCAATGCTCCGTCGAGGACGGCGACATCCAGGCGGACATTCTCGAGCGTCTCTCCGCCGGCGACGAGGGAACGGATCTTGAGTTCGGTTCGCGCCTCGAGATTCGCCGGCATACCTTCGACAACCGATTCAAGCAGGGTCAGCGCCCGTCCTTCCCTCAGCAGCTTGCGCGCCCTTGCTCCCGCTATCGAATCGAGATCGAAACGCGAGGCCGTGAACTGCGCGTCGATCCCGATGATTTCGCCAAGCCGCACCATGGCTTCCCCGGAAACCAGATTGGCGCCCGGCTCGCCATCGCGCGGGGCAATTTCGATCTTCTTCAGTTCGAGTGTGTCAAAGTCGGAAGCGGCCTGCGCGCGCAGCACCAACGGACGCAGATCGCCTTCCGCGTCGGTCTTGCCGCCGATTTGCGGTGCGGGTTCAATCTTGAGCTGACCCGCGACGCGCGACCCGTCATTCTCGCCATCGAAGCTGAAGGCCAGACCGGAGCCGTCAGCCGGCGCCACGCGGAAGCCGAACTTGAATGGTGCGTCTTGCCGGTAAGAGCCGGTATCGATGCTGAGCTCTATCGGTTCATCTTTGTATTTCCCGGACCCGCGCACCCGCCACGGGCCACCCAGCGCGGGAGAAGACAAAATGAGCTCGACACTGCCTATTTCGGCTGCCCCGCTGCGGCGCGCATCAATCAGATCGATGGTGCCATCGCGCACCGTGATCTGGTCGAGTTTGATATGCGATAGAAGCCCGGTCTTGAGCAGGTTGGGAGACGAAACCACGCGCCAGTTGCCGCTGCCCGTCGCCATGCGTTCGATCGCGATGCGCGGGCGCGTTAGCTCAATTCCCTCGACCAGGATGCTCCCGTTGAGGAACCCGGACAGGGACAGGCGGATGTCGACCCGTTCGGCGGTCAGAAACTCCGGCGTCGAAGCGCCCGCGACATTGGCAACGCGCACGTCCTCGAGGGTCAGCCGGGGCCACGGGAAAACCCGGGCCGAAACCGGGCCCGCCACAACAAGTTTGCGACCGGCGAGATCCGATCCGTAGGCCTCGATCGTCGGCCGGTAGCGTCCCCAATCGACCACATAGGGCGCGGCCAATGCTGCGCCGACGGCGAGAACCAGCAGCACGCCGAAATAGAGAATCGGGGACTTCCACAGTTTCATGCCGTCAACCTTAGCACGATGCGGTCGACTCGCAGTCTTTCACGTCAATTCGAAGGCAGGATCTTGCCCGGATTCATGATGTTCTTGGGGTCGAGGGCCGTCTTGATCGCCCGCATGAAGGCGACCGCGGGCCCATGCTCCGTATCGAGGAATTTCACCTTTCCCACACCAACCCCGTGTTCGCCCGTACAGGTCCCCTCCATCGCAATCGCGCGATGGATCATGCGCTCGTAAAAGCCGCGGACGCGCTCGACTTCGCCCGGATCATTGACATCGCAGTAGAGCACGGTGTGGAAATTGCCGTCGCCGGCATGACCCACGATCGGGCCGAATAAGCCACTCCGTTCAAGGTCTTCCTGGGTTTCCTTGACGCATTCTGCGAGCCGCGAAATGGGCACGCAGACATCCGTGGCGAAGACCTCCTTGCCGGGCATGAGCGCGCGAGTGGCCCAGAATGCGTCGTGCCGGGCCTGCCAGAGGCGTTGTCTGTCTTCCTCTCGGGTCGCCCAATCGAACGGCCCTCCACCCAACTCTTCCGCGATGGCTCCGAAGCTTTCCGATTGCTCGCGTGTCGAGGCCGCGGTCCCGTGAAACTCGACGAAGAGCGTCGGCACTTCCTTGAGCTCGAGTTTGGAGTAGATGTTGAAGGCGCGGACATGGAGGTGATCCACGAGTTCAATGCGGGCCACCGGAATGCCGCTCTGGATGGTCGCGATGACCGCCCTGCACGCCGCCTCGAGGGTCGGGAACGGACACACTCCTGCAGCGATCGACTCCGGAATGCCGTACAGCTTCAGTCCGACCTCGGTGATGACGCCCAGCGTCCCTTCAGAGCCGACCAACAGCCGCGTGAGGTCATAGCCGGCCGAGGATTTCCGCGCCCGGCTCGCCGTGCGGATGATCTCGCCATTGGCCATGACAGCCGTGAGATTGAGGACGTTTTCTCGCATCGTGCCGTAGCGCACGGCATTGGTGCCGGACGCACGCGTTGCCGCCATGCCGCCAAGGCTCGCATCGGCGCCGGGATCGATGGGGAAAAACAGCCCCTGATGGCGCAGCTCATTGTTGAGCTGCTTGCGCGTGACCCCCGCCTCGACCCGGCAGTCGAGATCCTCGGCATTGACCTCCAGCACGCGGTTCATGCCGGAAAGATCGACGGAAATTCCTCCAAAAGGCGCGCTGAAATGGCCTTCCAGAGACGTGCCCGTCCCATAGGCTATGACCGGTGTCTCGTAGCGATCGCAGATCCGGACGATCTTCTGGACTTCCCCCGTGTCACGCACGAAGGCCACCGCATCGGGCGGCGCGCCGGGATTCCAGGTCTGGTCCTTGCCGTGCTGCTCGCAAACGGCCTGCGACGTTGAGAGTCTATCCCCCAGGGTTTCCCTGATCTCGGCGATTGCCTGGGCGCTGCTGTTGCGCCGTGTCCGTGTCTGTATATTCATCGCGGGACCGAATTCTGATCTCGCCTCTCTCTACGCTATTAATGCCGATCTGTCATAAGCCACAAACCGGGACTTCCTGATGCAGCCTCCAGCACCTTTCATTGCCGCCGTTCAAAGGGTCGAAGACCAGTGGGTCGACTATAACGGGCATCTGAATATGGCCTACTACAATGTGCTGTTCGATCGTGCCGGCGATGAGGCCTTCGAACGCGTCGGCCTCGGGGCGGACTATCTCAAGGCCGCGAACTGCTCTTTCTTCACCCTCGAGGCGCACATCACCTATTTGCGCGAGATGCACGCCGGCGATCCGGTACGCGTGCATGTCCAGTTCCTCGACCATGATTCAAAGCGCGTTCACTACGTCGAAGAGATGTACCACGCTGAGGAAGGCTGGCTCGCATGCGTCTCTGAACACATGATCATCCATGTCGACATGAGTTCAAAACGCTCATCGCCGTTCCCCTCGGACATATTGGAGAAGATCGCTGCGATGTGTGCGGCGCACAAAACGCTCCCGATCCCGCCGCAGGTCGGCCACAGGATTGGAATTCCGCGAAAATAGCCCGGCTGCACAAACTGTCGTCGCATTTGGTCTGTAATGTCTTGTCATCCACCGCATACGAAGGGAGGCGGTCTTGCAGAACCTTGTCGATTTCGCGCGCCAGGTCATCTTCGTCCATGGCGGCAAAGCCGTGAGCGAGGCGGCCTATCATGCCGAGCTTTGCGAACGCCTCGGCGACGTGAAAACTGCGCGTACCTGGCGCCTGGTGCAGGCGGCGATCGCTGATCTTGAGAAGCCCTGCATTCACTGAATTCTCACCTTCCAAAGCTCATTGACATGTGCCAAGCATGAAAGCATGCTTGGCACATGAACAAGATGATCCAGATCAGAAACGTGCCCGAAAAGCTGCATCGCAAGCTGAAAGCGCGCGCGGCGGCTGAAGGCATGACGCTGACGGATTATCTGCGCGACGAGCTTGAGCGGCTGGCGGCCAAGCCAACCCTGAAGCAATGGATCGAGGATGTCCACAAGCTCAAAATTGATGTAGCTCCGGGCAGTTCAGCGGCCGAACTCGTGCGGATGGACCGGGACAGTCGGTGATCGTCGTCGACGCTTCGGTTGTCATTGGTGTGCTAATCGCCGACAGCGCCACGAGCAAGATAGATAAGCTGATTGCCGCCCAGGATTGGCTGGTCGCCCCGGAACTCATCGACCTCGAAATTACGAATGTATTGCGTCGTCTCGAGCGGTTACGCCGCGTTTCCGAGCCAGACGCGGCAAGCCTGCTCGATCACTATCTCAAACTGCGCATCCTTCGGTTTTCGGTAACCGGCATCCTCGGCGATATCTGGAAGATGAGACAGAACCTCACCGCCTATGACGCATCCTACGTTGCTTTGGCCATATCACTGGAACTTACACTTTATACCCGCGATGCAAAACTTGCCGCAGCGGCCGGACACGGCGCAAAGATCGTCCTGATTTGAGCCGCTTATGATTGCTATATAGGGCCTTGAGGATTCGCTGACCCCAATGGCCTCCAGACCGATCGATCTTGACGATTTCGACGACGACGCCCCGCCGCCCGCAACAGGCGGCATCGCCGCCCGCGCCATGGCGCAGGGCGATCCCGACTATCTTCGCGGCCTGAACCCCGAGCAGCGCGCCGCGGTCGAGACGACCGAAGGCCCCCTCCTCGTCCTCGCCGGCGCCGGAACCGGCAAGACCCGCGTGCTCACCACCCGCCTCGCTCACATCCTCGCCACCCGCAAGGCATGGCCCGGCCAGATCCTGGCGGTGACCTTCACCAACAAGGCCGCCCGCGAGATGAAGGAACGCATTGGCCACCTCATCGGCGGCATCGTCGAAGGCATGACCTGGCTCGGCACCTTTCACTCGGTCGGCGTCAAGATCCTGCGCCGGCATGCCGAACTCGCCGGGCTCAAATCCGGTTTCGCCATCCTCGACACCGACGACCAGATCCGCCTCCTCAAGCAATTGATCGAGGTTCACGGCATCGATGAAAAACGCTGGCCGGCGCGCCAGCTCGCAAGCAACATTGACGGCTGGAAGAATCGCGGCCTCATACCAGCCCGAGTGCCCGCCGCAGAGGCCGCAAGCTTCGGCAACGGCAAGGGCGGCACGCTCTATGCGGAATACCAGGAGCGCCTGAAGGTCCTGAATGCCGCCGATTTCGGCGACCTCCTGCTCGAAGTCCTGCGCATCTTCCAGGAGCACCCCGACGTGCTCAAGGAGTATCAGCGCCGCTTCAAATACATGCTGGTCGACGAATATCAGGATACCAATGTCGCGCAGTATCTGTGGCTCAGGCTGCTCGCCCAGGGCCACAACAATATCTGCTGCGTCGGCGACGACGACCAGTCGATCTATGGCTGGCGCGGTGCCGAGGTCGACAACATCCTGCGCTTCGAGAAGGATTTTCCCGGTGCCCGCGTCATCAGGCTCGAGCGCAACTACCGCTCGACCCCGCATATTCTGGGCGCCGCCTCGGGCCTCATCGCCAAGAATGAGGGAAGGCTTGGCAAGACGCTCCATACCGACCGCGACGAAGGCGAAGCCATCACCGTGAGGAGCCACTGGGATGGCGATGAAGAAGCGCGCACGATCGGCGACGACATCGAGAACCTGCAGCGTAAGGGCGAGAAACTGAACGACATGGCGATCCTGGTGCGCGCATCCTTCCAGATGCGCGCCTTCGAGGATCGCTTCATCACATTGGGCGTGCCCTATCGCGTCATTGGCGGCCCGCGCTTCTATGAGCGCGCCGAGATCCGCGACGCGCTCGCCTATTTCAAGGTCACGGTCTCGCCCGACAACGACCTCGCTTTCGAACGCATCATCAATCTGCCAAAGCGCGGAATTGGCGACACCTCCGTCAAGCGCATGCACGATCTGGCCCGCAAGCACGGCGTCTCGCTTTATCGCGCCGCCGAATTGCTGAGCCAGACCGACGAACTCGCCGCCAAGACGCGCAAGGCGCTGATCGATCTGATGACAAGTTTCGGCCGCTGGCGGCAAACCCTGAACGGTCTGCCCCATACCGAAATCGCCGAGATCATCCTCGATGAATCCGGCTACACGCAGATGTGGCAGAATGACAAAAGCCCGGAAGCCCAGGGCCGACTCGACAACTTGAAGGAACTCATCCGCTCGATGGCCGAGTTCGAAAACATGACGGGCTTCCTGGAGCACATTGCCCTCGTCATGGATTCCGATACCGCGCAGGCCGAGGACAAGGTCAACATCATGACCCTCCATTCGGCCAAGGGTCTCGAATTTGGCACCGTCTTCCTGCCCGGCTGGGAGGAAGGCCTGTTCCCGCACCAGCGTTCGCTCGACGAAAAGGGCCGCGCCGGCCTCGAGGAGGAACGCCGCCTCGCCTATGTGGGCCTGACGCGCGCCAAGCGCCGCGCCACCGTCTCATTTGCCCAGAACCGCCGCGTCCATAACCTTTGGCAATCGGCATTACCCTCACGTTTTATCGATGAACTTCCCGAAAAATTCGTCGACGTAACACCGATGGCCAACAGCTATGGCGGCTACGGGCTCGGCAGCTATGGTGGCAGCCGTTTCGAGGAGCGCCAGCCCTTTTCCAACACCTACGCGACACCCGGCTGGCAGCGCGCCCAGCAGGCCTATGCCAAGGGCGAAGGCCTGCGCTCGACGCCGCGCATCCTCGAAGGCGAACTGGTCGCGAGAGAGACCGAAGGCAAGGGCTTCAGCGAAGGCGAGCGGGTCTTCCACCAGAAATTCGGTTACGGCCGGATCACGCGGGTCGATGGCAACAAGCTCACCATCGATTTCGACAAGGCCGGCGAGAAACGCGTAATCGATAGTTTCATCGACCGCGCCTGAGTCTTGCAACCCCCACGATAGGTGTTAAGCACGAAGGTAAGCAGGGGGCCAGCAGCACGAGGGGTCATGGTTGAGAGGCTTTCCCGTCCGTCGACGGTGGATTATCGCGGCAATGGCACGCGGCCGGCGCCGATCTTTTCCGCAAGTGAAGTTGAAAGAAGGCACGCGGGCGTCCGCGGCATTTTGGCGGCGGAGAATATCGACGCTGCGCTTTTCACCTCCTACCACAACATCTGTTACCTGACCGGCTTCCTCTATTGCTATTTCGGGCGCCGCTACGGTCTTGTGCTCGACCAGGACAATGCCACGACGGTGACATCCGCCATTGACGGCGGCCAGCCCTGGCGCCGCAGCCATTGCGACAATGTCAGCTACACCGACTGGGACAAGCGCAATTACTTCACCGCCGTCCGCAAGCTGTCGAAGAAGGCGAAACGCATCGGCATTGAGTTCGATCACGTCAGCCTCGATTTCCGCCAGCAATTGGCGGATGCGATGCCGGGTGTCGAACTCGTCGACATCGCCGCATCGTCCATGCAGCTACGCATGATCAAGTCGAAGGAGGAGATCGCCCATATCACCGAGATGGCGCGTATTGCCGATCTCGGCGGCGCGGCCTGCGTCGAGGCGATCGGCGTCGGCGTGGCCGAACACGAAGTCGCTCTCGCCTCGACCGGTGCCATGGTCCGCGAGATCGCGAGGACCTGGCCGGATGCCGAATTGATGGATACCTGGACCTGGTTCCAGTCCGGCATCAATACCGACGGCGCCCACAATCCGGTGACCAGCCGCCGCATCGAATCGGGCGACATCCTGAGCCTCAACTGCTTCCCGATGGTCGGCGGCTACTACGTCGCGCTCGAGCGCACGCTCTTCGCCGAGACCGCATCGGACACCCATCTCAAATATTGGGAAATCAACTGCCACGTTCACGACGAAGGAAAGAAGCTTCTCGTTCCGGGCAATCGCTGTTCCGACATTGCGAAGGAACTCAATGAAGTCTATGCGCACCATGACCTCCTGCGCTATCGCACCTTTGGCTACGGCCACTCCTTCGGCGTGCTCTGCCACTATTACGGCCGCGAGGCCGGTCTCGAACTGCGCGAGGATTGCGACACCGTGCTCGAACCCGGCATGGTCATATCGATGGAACCGATGATCATGGTACCGGAGGGCCGCAAAGGCGCCGGCGGCTATCGCGAACACGACATCCTGGTGATCACCGAGACGGGCAACACCAACATCACGCAGTTCCCTTACGGGCCTGCACACAACATCATTCGCGGTAAGAAGAAGCCGTAACCTGGCGGGAAACCTGTGTGGCGCGGCGCTGAACGAGCTCCTCGCCCGCATCGTGGGACAGCCCAAGATACGAGATGACCGAGAGAGCGCTGACGGCGCCGACCGCAAAGAAGGCAATGCTGAAATCGGCGGCGACGAGGGTGAGATCGCCCCTGAGCATCTGCGTCATTTCGAGGATGAAGGCGGCGAAGGCGACGCCGGCCGAAAGCGATAGCTGTTGCGCCACCATGTAGAAGCTCGTCGCGCGGCTCATTTCGGGATGATCGATATCGCCATAGGCCAGGGCATTCATCGAGGTGAATTGCAGCGACCGGAAGAATCCCCCGAGAAGCAGGCAGACGCCGATCACGATCCAGGGTGTCGAAATCGTGAAGAGCCCGTTTACCGCAATGAACGCCCCTGAGATGAGCCCGTTGACGATGAGGACCGTGCGGAAGCCGTAGTGCCTGAGCACACGGTGCACCGTGAACTTCATTGTCAGCGCGCCCGCCACCGAAGCGCAGGTCAGCATGCCGGCCTGAAAGGGTGTCAGGCCAAATCCGAGTTGAAGAAGCAGGGGCAAGAGAAACGGAGTCGCGCCGACTCCGATCCGGAACAGGCTGCCGCCGATCACTCCGGCCCGGAAAGTCGGGATGTGGAGCAGATTGAGGTCGAGGATCGGCTCGGCCGCCCGCCGCGCGTGCAAGACATAAAGGCCGAGAAGCACGCTTCCGGCGACGGCCAGCCCAATCGCAACTTCATTCGCCACGAGATCGAGGCCGAGAACGGTCAGCCCGAACACCAATGCGGACAGTCCCACGCCCGACAGGATAAAGCCGATAGTGTCGAGACGCGGCACGCGATCGGCCCGAATGTCCGGCATCAGCGCGGTCGCCAGGATCAGGCCGACGATCCCGACCGGAACGTTGATGAGAAAGATCCATCGCCAGTGGAAATAGGTCGTGATGAACCCGCCGACCGGCGGCCCGATCAGCGGGCCGATAAGCGCCGGGATGGTCAGATAGGCGAGCGCATTGACCATCTGGCTCTTGGGGATTGCGCGCAGCAGGATGAGCCGCCCGACCGGCACCATCATGGCACCGCCGACACCCTGCAGCGCCCGGGCCGCCACCAGCCCTTCCAGCGATTGCGAGAAGCCGCAGGCGATCGATCCCAGCGTGAACACGGCGATCGCTGCCCGGAAGACGTTCTTTGCCCCGAAGCGATCGGCTGTCCACCCGCTGATCGGAATGAACACGGTCAGGCTCAAAAGATACGTCGTGAACGCGAGCTTGAGGACGATGGGATCGACATTGAGGTCGCTGGCGATCGCCGGCAGCGAAGTCGCGATCACCGTCGAATCCATGTTTTCCATGAACAGGGCCGACGCGACGACCAATGGCAGGATTCGGGAAAACTCGGCCATGACGGCCGGACGGATAGCATGACGGTCCGGGCTGGCTCATGCAATTATTGCAGACGAGATAGGCCGCGATTCGCGCAGATTCTGAGAAACCATATGCAAGTAACGCAGCAGACTCGCATTTTGATCGTCGGCGCCGGGCCTGTGGGCCTGTCCGCCGCAGTGGAACTGCGCCGTCGCGGTATGACCCCGCGCATCATCGACCGGGACCCCGGCCCTGCCCCGGAATCGCGCGCCCTCGCCGTCAACCCGCGCACGCTTGAAATACTCGAGCCGTCGGGCGCTACGGACCGGATGCTCGCCCGCGGCAATCGCATCCATCACATGATCGTCCGCACGCCAGAACGAGAATTGTTTCGCTTCAATACTAAGAACCTGCACCACCGCTTCAACTTTCTCCTGGCGCTCGCACAATCGGAAACCGAGCAAATTCTGGCGGAATTGCTGGGCGAGGCCGGTCACCCCGTCGAGTGGCAACACGAACTCACGGACTTGCAGGCCGATGGCGAGGCCTTCCGCTGCGCGATCGGGCCCCAAGAGGAGATTTTCGATGTCGTTGTCGGCGCCGACGGCGCCCATTCTCTGGTGCGCAAATCGCTCGGCATTGAATTTACGGGCGAAAGCCTTCCCGAGGCCTGGGGACTCGCCGATGTCGAGCTCGAATCATGGCCGTTTCCCTGGGATTGCGGTGTTGCCACACTCTCCGACGACTATGTCTGTGCCTTCTTTCCCTTGCGCGAAGGCTTCGGGCGGTTCGTCAGTTCGCGCGCCGATATCATGGACAGCCTTCCCCCCGACGCACGCGTCAGCAAGATTGTCTGGCAGAGCGAATTCCATATCAGCTACCGGCAGGTCGAAACCTATCAACAGGGCAACGCCTTCCTCGCCGGCGACGCCGCGCATATCCATTCCCCCGTCGGCGGCCGCGGGATGAATCTCGGCATCGAGGACGCGGCCTGGCTCGCCTACCTGCTCTGCGAAGGCCGCGCCGGCGAATACACACATTTGCGTCATGGCCCCGGCGCGCAAGTCCTCAAGATGACATCGGCACCGACACACCTGCTCGCCTCGCGCTCCGTCTGGGCGAGGTTCCTGCGCACCGTGGTCCTGCCATTGGTCTTCGGCAGGCCTCTGGTTCAGCGCTTCCTGCTGTCGCGCATGGCCGGGCTGGACACGCCTGCCCCGCCATGGCTCGGCCACTTCCCTTCCAAGCCCTGACGGCGCTATAAGCACGCCCGAAGCTCGACAATTTGGTTTCCGTAACAGGCGGGGCGCCGATCGCGCTCCCGCTTCAGGAGTAGACGACCCCCGTGTTCCTGCCGCTCTTCAAATGGTTCGAGACCAGAACCGACAGTTTCCCGGCAGAGGCACCGGAGAAGCCGGGGACGACTCTATCCGGCTTTGTCTATCACTATTCGAAGCCCTTCATTCCGATGATCCTCGTTTGCTCCGCCGTGGCGACCGCTACCGCGCTGATCGAGGTCTCGCTTTTCGCTTTCCTTGGAAGCCTCGTCGACTGGCTGAGCACCGCGGACCGGGCCACCTTCTGGCAGGAACACGGCACCAAACTCACCTGGTTGGCGGTCGTCGTGCTCTTCGTCCTGCCGGTTCTCAAATTCTTTTACGAGATGATCGTCCATCAGGGCCTGATGGGCAATTTTGCCATGCGCATCCGCTGGCAGGCACACCGCTATGTGCTTCGCCAGAGCATGGAGTTCTTCCACAACGACTTCGCCGGCAGGGTCGCCACTAAGGTCATGCAGACGGCGCTCGCCGTGCGCGACATGGTGCTCAAGCTTACCGAAGTCCTGCTCTATGTGACCGTTTACTTCACCGGCGCGCTCGTCATGTTTGCCTCGAGCGACTGGCGTCTTGCGGTGCCGATGAGCCTCTGGCTCGCCGGCTACATCTGGGCCATGTGGTACTTCGTGCCCAAGCTGCGCCGGCTCTCGGAAGCGCAGGCCGACGCGCGCTCGATCCTCACCGGCCGGGTCGTCGACAGCTACACCAATATTTCGACCGTCAAGCTCTTCGCCCACGCCTCGCGCGAGGACAACTATGCCCGGGAGGGCATGGAAGAGATGCTCCAGACGGTCTACGGCTCGATGCGCATGACGACGCTCATGACGCTCGCGCTGAACGTCTTGAACAGCCTCCTGCTTTTCTCGATTTCGGCGCTCGCCATCTGGCTGTGGTATCAGGCTCAGATCACGACCGGCGCGATCGCCTTCACCATCGGTCTCGTTCTGCGCATGCAGGGCATGGCCCATTGGATCATCTGGGAAGTCGCGGGGCTATTTGAGAATATCGGCGTCGTCCAGGATGGCATCGAGACGGTGGCGCGCGATCGCAGCCTTGTCGATGCGCCGGGTGCCACCGAACTCAAGGTCCCCAGCGGCGAAATCCGCTATGAGAATGTCACCTTCAACTATGGCAAGGACAGCATCGACGGCGGCAATATCGTCGATTGCCTCACGCTGACGATCAAGCCTGGCGAGAAGGTCGGCCTGGTCGGCCGGTCGGGCGCCGGCAAGTCGACGCTCGTCAGCCTGCTCTTGCGATTCTATGATCTCGAACAGGGCCGCATCCTGATCGACGGCCAGGATATCGCGCATGTGACGCAGGAATCCCTGCGCGAGCATATCGGCATGGTCACCCAGGACACTTCGCTCCTTCATCGCTCCGTCATCGACAACATCCGCTACGGCCGTCCCGACGCCACCTTGGCGCAGGTCGAGGCCGCGGCGCGCAAGGCCCATGCGGCGGAATTCATCGCCACGCTCGAGGACCCGCAGGGCCGCCGCGGCTATCAGGCCCATGTCGGCGAGCGCGGCGTAAAGCTGTCGGGCGGCCAGCGCCAGCGCGTCGCCATCGCCCGGGTGCTGCTCAAGGACGCGCCGATTCTCGTTCTGGATGAGGCGACGAGCGCGCTCGATTCGGAAGTCGAGGCGGCAATCCAGGAAAATCTCTATAGCCTGATGGAAGGCAAGACCGTGATCGCCGTCGCACACCGGCTTTCGACCATCGCCGCGATGGACCGCCTCGTCGTCATGGAGAATGGCCGTATCGTCGAGGAAGGCACCCACGAGACCCTGCTGCGCCGCCGCGGCATCTATGCCAGCCTGTGGCAGCGCCAGTCGGGCGGTTTCATTGCCTTCGAGGCGGCGGAATAGCACGTGCCATGGCGCCCGCCCTTGGGCTGATCCGCTTCGCCGGCCTGACCCTCGCCGAGGCCAGCACCCTGTCCGAGGAGCTGGAAACCGGAATCGATCCCGAACCCTTGGCAGTCAGCTTGAACGAGATCGATGAAGCGGCGGGCGAGTGGGAGGTTCTTGCCTACTTTCCCGACGAGACCGCAGCAAGGATCGCTGCCGGCGCCGTCGATCATGAGGGGGCATCCGTTTCGTCGACGCCCGACCTCGATTGGGTCCGCCGCTCGCTCGAAGGTCTGCCCCCGATATCGGCTGGCCGCTTCCACCTTCACGGGTCGCATGATCGCTCCAGGCGGCGCGCGGGCGGGATTAGCCTCGAGATCGATGCCGGAACCGCCTTCGGCACCGGTCACCATGGAACGACGCTGGGCTGCCTGAGAGCGCTGGATCTGATCCTCAAGAAGCGGAAACCGCGAAACATCCTGGATGTCGGCTGCGGCACTGGCGTCCTTGCCCTTGCCGCGGCCCGCGCTCTTCACCGGAACGTCCTCGCCAGCGACATTGATCCCGAAGCTGTCCTCGTGACAAAGCGCAATGCCCGCCTCAATAATGCCGGCCCTTGGGTGACGGCGATTGCTGCTGCAGGCGTGGACAATGCGCGAATCGCCACCAGTGGCCCCTATGACCTGATCTTTGCCAATATCCTGGCCGTGCCCCTGATAAGTCTTGCCGGGCCCCTGTCAGCACTGTCCGCGCGCGGCGGGCGTCTCATCCTTTCGGGTCTGACCCAAGCCCAGGAAAGGGCTGTCTTCGCCGCCTACCGCTCGCGCGGCCTTGTCCGCGAGCGACGAATCGCCGACGGCAACTGGATGACGCTGGTGCTGAAACACCCGGCATAAGCAAAACGCCCGGGCGCGCGAGCGATCCGGGCGTTGCAAGTTCATCGCGATCGATCTCGCGATGAGCGGTGTTCCAGTCTCGGTAAGGCTTAGTTGCCCCAGACCATCCGGCGGATGTCCGAGCGCTTCATGCCAATATCGAGCAGGAGGCGGTCGTCGAGCTGCTCGAGCTGACGCTCGATGCGCGAACGTGCGACATAGTCGCCGACACGATTGGCGATCCGGCCCAGGAAGCTCGAAACCGGGCGCGAGCTGGTCTTGGTGGTGGCGTTGTGGCCATAAGTTGTGGTGGTCATTGTTTTTCTCCTTTGAATGTCATCCCTTGGCGGTCGGAAGTTCGGGCTTCGTCGGCTAGGGGTCTGATTTCTTCCTTGTGCATCGCACAAACAGATGCGCTCTATATGTGGCGGACTTGCGACGGCACCAGAGGCCCTTCTAGGGCCCAGATATGCAGAAAACTCATAGCTTCGTTCATACGGTGTTAAGGCATATAAAATGCCCGGAGCTTAACGACTATCATATTGAAAAAGCTTGCCTTTGTCTGGTATATAAAATCTTAAGGAAGTGTATTGGGGCGAGGCAGGAGGGGGTGGAATATGTATTTGTGCAGGCTGGAAATAGCCGCCTATGCGCCGCCTTTGGACAGGCCTTGTGCGCCGCACAATCAGAGGACACTAATGCCCCAAGACAACAATGCCCGGCGTTTCGGCCGGGCATTGCAACAGTCCAAACTGGAGGAGGCTCAGGCGGCTTGAAGATTGCCCGCCGAACTCTTGCCGGTGCGCCGATCCGTCTGGATCTCGAAGCTCACCTTCTGGCCCTCGCGGAGCGTCTTCATCCCGGCCCGTTCCACCGCCGAGATGTGCACGAACACGTCCTTCGAGCCGTTATCCGGCTGGATAAAGCCGTAACCCTTCTGCTCGTTGAACCATTTCACTGTTCCGGTATTCATAGAAAGCCTTTCGAAATAGGGTCGATGCGATAGACGCAGCCGCGCCAGGATGCACGGCGTCGTCGTCGATACTGGAAGGGGTCGTCGGTTCGTGCGCCCTGCTCTACGCAAAGGACGAAGCGGCCAATCGTCCGGCCAAGTCTCGATTTTGCGTTCTTGCCGCAGCTTTTTGACGGATGCAAGACAATAACCTGTGAGCCGCGTCACCTTTTGCATTGCATGCGCTCGGCGCTATATCATGCAGCCATGTTGATCGCGGAACTTGCCTTTATTTTAGTTCTTATTCTTATCAATAGCGCGCTTGCCATGTCCGAACTGGCCGTCGTTTCGGCCCGTCCCGCGCGATTGAAGGCAATGATCGAGCAGGGCGTCCGCGGCTCCCGCCGGGCGTTGGCCTTGGCTTCCGATCCCGGACGATTCCTCTCCACCGTGCAGGTCGGCATAACCTTGGTGGGAATTCTGGCAGGCGCGGTCTCGGGCGCGACACTCGGCCAGCGCCTTTCTCTCGGCCTCGAATCCGCCGGGCTTGATCGCGCCTATGCCGATCCCGTCGCCTTTGGCGTCGTGGTCACGGCCATCACCTATGTCTCGCTGATCGTTGGCGAATTGGTGCCCAAGCAGATCGCCTTGCGCAATCCCGAGGCCATTGCCTGCGCCGTGGCGCCCGCCATGATGTTCCTTTCGAAAGTTGCGCGCCCCTTCGTCTGGTTCCTCGATGTCTCGGGACGTTTCGTGCTTTCAGTGTTGGGCCAGCGCCGCACCTCGCAGGCGAGGGTCACCGAGGAGGAAATCAAGATCCTAATTTCCGAAGCCGAGACGGCGGGCGTGATCGAAAGCGAGGAACGCTCGATGATCGCCGGAGTCATGCGGCTTGGCGATCGTCCGGTCAGCGCCGTCATGACGCCGCGCCACGAGGTCGACATGATCGATCTTGCCGATGACGCGAGCGACATCTCTAAAGCCGTCAAGCACAGCATTCATTCGCGTCTGCCGGTGATCGATGGCAACCCGGATGAGGTCATCGGCATCGTCCAGGCCAAAGATATTGCCGACATTCTGATCGCCGGAAGGAAGCTCGACCTGCGCAGGCTCGTGACCAAGGCGCCGGTCATCCCTGACACCATGCCCGCTCTCGATGTCGTGGAACTGCTAAAGGGTTCCGCTATCCATTTCGGCCTGGTTCACGACGAATACGGGCATTTTCAGGGGGTCGTCACATCATCGGACATTCTTCAGGCGATCGTCGGCACATTCCGCAGCGAGGAGGACGAGGAGCCGGATGCGGTGCAGCGCGCCGACGGCTCCTGGCTCATCTCGGGATCCATGCCGGTCGACGAATTCGTGGAACTGCTCGGCATAAGAGTGCCGGAGAAGCGGCCCTATCAGACGGTGGCGGGCTTTGTGCTCGAACGCCTCAAGCATTTGCCTTCACTGGGAGAGAGCTTTACGGCGAAGGGGTGGAGATTCGAAGTGATCGATCTCGATGGACGCCGTGTCGACAAGGTTCTTGCTGCCAGGCAACCCGTGGTGAGGCGGGTGGCTGAGCGCGCATGAACCTGGGTCCATCGCAGAACCAGCGGCTCTCCGAGGTCCTCCGGCAACTTGCGGCGGAAGACCGTGCGGAAATAAGGATATCCGAGCTGCTCGATCTTCTCGGCGAGCGTGCCTTCGGCGCCGGCATCCTCGCCTTCGCCGTGCCGAGCATCATTCCCGGCGCCTCGGCCATTTTCGCTATCCCGCTCTTCTTCATCACCGCGCAATTGATGATCGGCCGCCCGACCATGTGGCTGCCGGCCTCCCTCGCACAACGCTCGATTGCCTGGAACGCGCTTCGCAAGGGCTTGGGGCGGGCAACCGAGCTGGTTTCGCGCGCTGAGCGATTGATGAAACCGCGTCTTGATATCCTGTGCACGCCCTTCGCCGAGCGGCTGACCGGCATCGCCTGCTTCGCTTTAACGCTGATCCTTTTCCTGCCGATCCCGTTCGCCAATTTTCCGCCGGCGCTGGCACTCGTTCTCTTCGCGCTTGGCCTTGCGGAACAGGACGGTGTGGCGGTCGCGATCGGCTGGTTCCTCAGCCTTGTAACGCTCTTCATTGCGCTGGGTGTCGGCTACGGCATCATCGCCGGCGGTTTCTATCTTGGACGATGGCTATTCGGCTTCTGACAACGGAGAAGTGAGATGGCAGTGAACCACCCCGCCTTTGCGTCAGGCAATGTCGCGGTCATAACCGGCGGCGCCTCCGGCATCGGCTACGCGGCGGCGCAGCGCTTCGCTGGAATGGGGCTCAAGGTCTGCATTGCCGACCTTCCGGGCGATCGCCTGCACCGGGCTGCCGCTGAGATTTCACCCGACGCAATGGCCGTCGCCTGCGACGTCAGCATGCCGGAAGACTTGCACCGGCTTGAGGCCGCCGCGCGCGACCGCTTCGGCCGCGTCGACCTTCTCATGAACAATGCCGGCATCCAGCCCGGAACCAGACTGTTCGACCCGGACAACTGGAAGCGCACCCTCGACGTCAACCTGTGGGGCGTGATCCACGGATCGCAAGTCTTTGCTCCGGGCATGATCGCGCAACGAACGCCGGGCCTCATCATCAATACCGGCTCCAAGCAGGGCATCACCACGCCGCCCGGCGACCCCGGCTATAATGTTTCGAAGGCCGGCGTGAAGGTCTTTACCGAAGCCTTGCAGCACCAGTTGCGGAACACCGCCAATTGCAGGATCACCGCGCATCTCCTCATCCCCGGCTTCGTGTTCACCCCGCTCGCCGCCCAGGGACGCACCGAGAAGCCGCCCGGCGCCTGGACGGCCGATCAGACCGTCGATTTCATGCTGCCCAGGATCGCCGCCGGCGATTTCTATATCCTCTGCCCCGACAATGACGTGCCGCGCGAGCTCGATGAAAAGCGCATCGCCTGGGCGGCCGGCGACATTATCGAGAACCGTCCGCCCTTGTCGCGCTGGCACCCGGACTGGACCGAGAAATTCACGGCCTCGCTCGCCAGGGAACTGCCGAAGCAGCGGTAACGTCTGCGCGAGCGGCCTTGCAACGTTTTGGGCATCGGGCTCCAATAGCCCTGCCCTCATGAAACGGAGGAAAGAATGATGATGCGGCGTCTGTCGGCAGTCCTGTTTGCGCTTGTCGTCATGAGTTCGATGGCGCTGGCCGAGACCGTCAACATCACCTTCCTCCTCACCAACGACATCGACAAATTTGCCGGCGAGGAAAAACGCGGCGGAATAGGCCGCCTCAATGCCGTCGTCAAGGCCGAGCGCGCCAGGGGCCATGTCGTCTATGTCCATGCCGGCGACACGATCTCTCCGTCCCTGCTCTCCGGTCTCGACAAGGGCGAGCACATGATCGCGCTCTTCAACATGGCGCCGCCCGATGCCTTCACGCCGGGCAATCATGAGTATGATTTCGGGCCCGAGATCTTCCTCAAGCGCATGAGCGAGGCGAAGTTCCCGCTGCTTGCCGCAAACTTGCGCGATGCGAATGGGCAGCCCATCACCGGCTTCACCGACACCATGGTGATCGAGCGCAGCGGCGTGAAGATCGGCATCGTCGGTCTTACAAATGACGACAGCCATGTCGTCTCGAGTCCGGGCGACCTCAAGATCGCCAATGCCGTCGAAACCGGTCTTGCCGCTGCCAGGATATTGCGCGCCGATGGCGCCGATCTCGTCGTGGCGCTCACCCATTCGGGCCGCGCCGAAGACAATGAGATGTTCGCAAGTCACGCCTTCGACCTGATCCTCTCCGGCCACGATCAGGATCTGCTCGCCCAGTATGACGGCCGCACCGTCTTGGCCGAATCCTACGAGCAGGCGGATTACGTCATCGCCATCGATCTCACCATCGATGTCGAGGAGAAGGACGGCACGCGCTCCCTCACCTGGCATCCGAGTTTCCGCATCATCGATACCGCGACCGTCACGCCAGATCCGGAAACGCAGGCCAGGATCGACGAACTCAACGCCGAACTCGGCAAGGAACTGGCCGTCGCCATCGGCACGACCACCACGCCGCTCGACAGCCGCCGCGCCACCGTGCGCACCGGCGAGGCCGCGATCGGCAATCTCATCGCCGATGCCGCGCGCGCAGCGGTCGGCGCCGATATCGCCATCACCAATGGCGGCGGAATTCGCGGCAACAAGGAATATCCCGCCGGCAGCAAGCTCACCCGCGGCGACGTGCTGACCGAGCTCCCCTTTGGCAACAAGAACGTCAAGGTCGAGATCACCGGCGAGGCCATTCGGGCGGCGCTGGAGAACGGCGTGAGCCAGGTCGAAAAAGTCGCCGGCCGCTTCCCGCAGGTCTCAGGGCTCTCCTTCACCTACGATCCTGCCAAGCCGCCGGGCCAGCGCGTAACCTCCGTTGCCATCGCCGGCGCCCCGCTCGATCCGGCCAGGACCTACACGCTTGCCACCAATGACTACATGCTGGGCGGCGGCGACGGCTATACGGTGCTCAAGGACGCAAAAGTCATCCTCAATGCCCGCGACGCCAAGCTGCTTGCCAATGACGTCATGGTCTATGTCCGCGACAAGGGCGAG
>JAEUMG010000174.1 GCA_016793355.1 Hyphomicrobiales bacterium | reverse complement strand
ACGAGCGCGTCCGCGTCAACGACATCATGTCGGTGCGCGAGACCGCCGCCCATATGCTCGACGCCTTCAGCGAGAGAACCCGTGCCTTCGTGCAGATCCAGAATGGCTGCGATCATCGCTGCACCTTCTGCGTCATACCCTTCGGTCGCGGCAATTCGCGTTCGGTGCCGGCCGGCGAAGCGGTCGAACAGGTGCGTCGTCTCGTCGCCAACGGCTATGGCGAGATCGTGCTGTCGGGCGTCGACATCACATCGTGGGGTGCCGACCTTCCCGGCAAGCCGAAGCTCGGCAATCTCGTGCGCCGCATGCTGAAGCTGGTGCCGGAACTCAAGCGTCTGCGGCTCTCCTCGATCGATTCCATCGAGGCGGATGAGGAACTCGTGCAGGCCTTCGCGGAAGAAGAGCGCCTGATGCCGCATGTGCATCTGTCGCTCCAGTCCGGCGACGACATGATCCTCAAGCGCATGAAGCGGCGGCATTCGCGCAAGGATTCAATCGCCTTTTGCGAGCGGCTGCGCCGCCTTCGCCCCGACATTATTTTCGGGGCCGACATCATCGCGGGATTCCCGACCGAGACCGAGGCGATGTTCGACAATTCGCTCCTGCTCGCCGATGAATGCGACTTGACCTATCTCCATGTCTTTCCCTTCTCGGCCAGGCCGGGCACGCCGGCGGCGCGCATGCCGCAGCTTGAGAAGAAGGTGATCAAGGAACGTGCCGGCCGCCTGCGCGCAAAGGGCGAGAAGAAGCTCCTTGATTTTCTTGCCCGGGAAGTCGGATCGAGGCGTTCCGTGCTTGTCGAGACTGAAGAACGCGGCCGCACCGAACATTATGCGCCGGTGCGCTTTACGCAAGCGATGCGGCCCGGCGCGATCGTCACCGCCACCGTCACCGGCCACCGGCCCGGCCATCTCGAGGTTCGTCCCGGCGCATGAGCGGATTCCTCAAGTCGCTCTTCCGGCGCAATCGCGACGTCGAGGAGTCGCCCCAAGCCGCTGCCATGCCCGAAGCCATCGCCCCGGAGGAACGGCGCGGCTGGCTGGGCAGGCTCACGCAGGGCCTCGCCAAATCCTCGAAATCGCTCACCGGTTCCATCACCACCATCCTCACCAAGCGCAAGCTCGATCAAACGACGCTGGGCGAGCTCGAAGATGCGTTGATCGCCGCCGATCTCGGTCTTGCCACCACCGAGCGGATCATCAAGGCGATTTCGGCCGGGCGCTATGATCGTGAGATCGCACCTGAAGACGTGCGCAAAGTCCTTTCCGAAGAGATCGCCAAGGTGCTCAAACCCGTCGAGGTGCCGCTCGATTTTCGCGGCCAGAAGCCCTTCGTCGTGCTGGTCGTCGGCGTCAACGGTTCGGGCAAGACCACGACCATCGGCAAGCTCGGCGCCATTGCCCAGCGCGAGGGTTTGAAAGTCATGTTCGCGGCTTGCGATACGTTCCGCGCGGCCGCCATCGATCAATTGCAGGTGTGGAGCGAGCGCACCGGCGCCCGCCTCGTCTCGCGACCGCCTGGCGCCGACTCGGCCGGTCTTGCCTTCGATGCGCTGACCGAGGCCAGAGCGGAGCAGGCGGACATTCTCTTCATCGATACGGCCGGGCGTCTTCAGAACAAGGCTGGGCTGATGGCCGAGCTTGACAAGATTGTCCGTGTCCTGAAGAAAGTCGATGCCAACGCCCCGCATGCGGTACTGCTGGTGCTCGATGCGACGACCGGACAGAATGCCATGGCCCAGGCGGAGGCCTTCGCCAAGACTGCGGGAGTGACCGGCATCATCATGACCAAGCTCGACGGAACGGCGCGTGGCGGCATCCTCGTCGCGATCGCCGAGCGCTTCAAAATCCCGGTCCATGCTGTCGGCATCGGCGAGCAGATCGAGGATCTGCAGCCGTTCGATGCCGAAGCCTTTGCCGAAGCGATCGCCGGAGGAGGAGGTTGATGCCGCCGCTTGTCAAGATCGTGGTCGAAGCCGGACCGTTGATCGCTTTCTTCGCGGCGAATTGGCTCGGCGGTATTTTCTGGGGCACCGGAATCTTCATGGCGGCGACGGCCGCGGCGCTTGCGATTTCCTGGGGCCTGACGCGCAAGCTCGCGGTGATGCCCCTGATCAGCGCCGGCTTTGTCGGCGTGTTCGGTGCGCTTACGCTATGGCTTCACGACGAGACATTCATCAAGGTCAAGGTGACCCTGATCAATGCGATGTTCGGTGCTGCCCTTCTCATCGGACTCGCCTTCGGCCAGTTGTTCCTCAGACTCGTGATGGGCGAGGCCATCCGCATGACCGACGAGGGCTGGCGCAAGCTGACCGTTCGCTGGGGGATATTCTTCTTTGCCATGGCGCTTCTCAACGAAGCGGTGTGGCGCACGCAATCGACGGATTTCTGGGTAAATTTCAAGGTCTTCGGGCTACTGCCGATCTCTCTTGTCTTCGCCCTGGCGCAGGCGCCGCTCATGACCCGGCACATGATCGAGGAACCGGGCCGCTAGATCGCGGCAAGACCGTCAGCCTACGGCCAATCCGAAGGAACGGGGTTCGATCTCAATTCCGTATAAGGATGATCGTGACAGGGGCGCTGCAGTGCACAAGGCCGCTTCATGATTCCACTTGCAGGCCCAACTGTGACTCGCTACCAAACACGGGTTTTGGACGGGCATGGATGCGGGCTATGCGGCGCCAGGGGCAGGGAATCGGGCGGCGTATTCACTTTCAGCCAAATCGAGCACCGTTCGCGGCACGGCAAGAGGCTTTGCCACCGCAGGAGTAAGGGGTCGATGACAGGCAACACCAAGGACGTCAAACAACTTACGCGCTCGCCCTATCACCTGCTGAAGCGGGCGGCGCAATATGCGGCTCATGTCTATATGGGCGAAGTCGGCAAGTCGGGTCTGACACAGCGCCAGTTCACGGTCTTGCTGGCAGTCGATCAGAATGACGGCATCAGTCAGACAGCACTTGTAAAGATGACGGGCATAGACCGCTCGACGCTTGCCGATCTGGTGGCGCGCCTTCTTGCGCAAGGCTATCTGCAGCGCCGGCGCACCAAGGATGACGGGCGCACCAATTCAATTCGCATCACCACGGCCGGCAAGAAAGTGCTCAAGGCGGCTCAGCCCGGAGCGGACGAGGTCGACAAGCAGATTCTCGCGATGATCGCGCCGGCCGATCGCCGTTCCTTCGGCGAATGTCTTGCCCTGCTTGCCAGCCAGATGGACAAGGTCGAGGAACGCGAGCCGGCGCGCCCGGTGCGCAAGATCAGGGCGCGCAGGCGCGCCTGAATCACCTCATGTTGAGGTGCTTCGCCGGAGGCGATGCCTCGAACCATGGCCGTCCTTCGAGGCATCGCTTCGCGATGCACCTCAGGACGAGGATTCAAGTAGCGGCTTCTTCGCCTTGTCGATTTCCGGTAGCAGCACCTCGCGGATCGCCGTTTCGCTCAGCGGGCCGATCCATTTGAACCGGATGATGCCCTGACCGTCGACGATGAAGGTCTCCGGCACGCCATAGACGCCCCAGTCGAGGGAGACGCGGCCTGAGCTGTCGGCGCCCACAGCGGCAAAGGGCTGGCCGAGACTGCCGAGGAAGCGCACGGCATTCTCGGGAACATCTTTCTGGTTGATCCCGTAAACCCTGATGTCGCTCCGCTGCGCGAGCGCCATCAGCAAGGGATGTTCCTGCCGGCATGGCGCACACCAGGACGCCCAGACATTCACCACACTGAGCTCGCCTTGCTTCAGGTCCTGTGAAGCGAAGCCAGGGACGGGCTGGCCGTCGCGCATGAGTCCTGGAACCGGCGCAAGCGAGAAGTCCGGTACCGGCTTGTTGACGAGGACGGATGGAATCTCGGAAGGGTCGCCGGAAAGCCCGTGCCAGAAGATTGCAGCCAATCCAAGAAAGGCAATCAGTGGAAGGAGCGGCAGCCAGGATCGCCGCCTCCGCGGAGGAGCGGTTTCACTCGTCACGGGATGCTCCGGTTTCGCGCCTGGCCAATTCACGCCTGAGCAGGCGGTCGCGGCGTAGGATTGCGATCGCCAGCAAGCCGAAGGCGATCGCCGTCACGGCATAGGACGCGACGACATAATCGATATGGGCGGCGGCGAAATCCATCAGCGCCTTCCGATCTCCGCGAGTTTCAGGGCGCGAATGCGGCGCGCGGCAATCTCGGCGCGCATGGCGGTGAGATGCAACGCGAGGAACAGCAGGAAATAGGCCAAGCCCATGACGAGCAATGGCGCGAGCATGGCGGGATCGATGGTTGGTCCGCCCATGCGGAAGACGCTGGCCGGCTGATGCAGGGAATTCCACCAGTCGACCGAGAATTTGACGATCGGGACATTGACGAAACCGGCGAGTGCCACGATGCGGGCGATCGTCGCGGCCCGATGCGGATCGTCGATCGCCTGCCAGACCGCCATGTAGCCGAGGTAGAGCAGGAACAACACGAACATCGAGGTGAGACGCGCATCCCACACCCACCAGGCGCCCCACATGGGCTTGCCCCATAGGGACCCGGTCACCAGCGCCAGAAAGCAGAAGGCAGCGCCGATGGGAGCCGCGGTCTTGGCCGCGACATCGGCAAGCGGGTGGCGAAAGATGATGGCGATCGCGCTCGCCGCCGCCATGATCGTATAGACCATCAGCGCCATCCAGGCGGCCGGCACATGCACATACATGATGCGCACCGTCTCGCCCTGCTGGTAGTCGGCGGGCGAAGTGACGAGCGCCAGATAAAGGCCGAGCACAAAGCCTGCGCAGGTCGCTCCCCAGAGCCATGGCAGCAGGGTGTTGGCGAGAGCGAGGAACTTTCCGGGATTGGCGAAGCGCTGGATCATGATGGGGGCTTATCCTGCCGCATCTATCTCAGATAGGCGCGCAATGCCGCAGCCGCAGCGAGCGGCGACAGGACCAGCGCGACAAGGGCGAACGCTGAGAGGATGAGCAGCGAAGGCGTGGCGATATCGGGTCCGGCACTTCGCTGGCTCGCCGCCATGCCGAAGATCAGGACCGGAATGTAGAGCGGCAGGACGAGGATCGAGATCAGAAGGCCGCCGCGCCTCAGACCCACGGTGACGGAGGCTCCCATTGCGGCAATGAGCGACAGGCTCGCCGAACCGATGATCATGGCGAGCATGAGTGAGGGGATCGCCGCCGGCGGGAGCGCAATCAGGATGCCGAGCAAGGGGGCGGCGAGTGCGAGCGGCAGCGAGGTGGTGAGCCAATGGGCTAGCGCCTTGACGAGGCTTGCCAGTTCGAGCGGCACCGGTCCCATCGCCATGATTTCGAGCGAGCCGTCATCATAATCGGGCTGGAAGATACGGTCGGCCGAGAGCAGCACGGCCAGCAGCAGGATGATCCAGAGGAAGCCCGGGGCGATCCGCTGCAATGTCGCCTGGTCTGGCCCAAGCCCGATCGGCAACAGCACGATCACGGCGAGAAGGAAGCCGAGCGCGGTGCCGGCGCCGCCGCCCTGGCGCAGCGCCAATCGCACATCGCGCCGCAACAGGCTCAGCAAAGCCTTCACGGGCGCTGCTCCAGATGCAGCTTGCGATGCGGTTCAAGACCGATCGCGCCGTGCGTCGCGGCGATGGCGAGCCCGCCTTCGGCAAGATGGGCGCCGATCGCCGAGGCAAGCCGGTCCTGCGAACGCGCATCGAGGCCGGTCGTCGGCTCGTCGAGCAGCCACATGACGCGTTTCACCAGGCACAATCGCGACAAGGCCAGGCGCCGGCGCTGGCCGGCCGAGAGCAGCTGGGCGGGATAGTCGGCAAGGCTTCCGAGATCGAAACTCACCAGCGCGGCCCCGATGTCGCCGCCGCCCAGATAGTCGCTCCAGAACTCGAGATTCTCCCTGACAGTCAAGCCGAGCTTGATTGCCTCGCGATGCGCAATGAGATGGCTGTGCTGGCCGACGGTCAGATCCTGATGCCGGCCTTCCAGCTCAATGGTACCGGATTGGGGCTCGGCGAGCCCCGCGATCAGGCGCAGGAGAGAGGTCTTGCCGGCCCCGTTCGGTCCCGTCAGTGCCAGCAATTCGCCCGGCCCCAGCCCGAAGCTCAAGCCCGAAAAGAGCAACCTTCCGCCCCTTTCGCAGGCGATTTCATCGACACGCAGTTCCATGGCATTAGGCCTTAGCAGCACTGGTTTCGCGCTGCAAAACCGACTATAGGCTCCCGCCAGCACCCCCCGTGACCGCAGGATAGCCTCTATGACCGCGACTTCTCTCGATTCCTTCCGCTGTCGCAAGACGCTGAAGGTCGGCCGCAAGACCTATGCCTATTACAGCCTCAAGGCGGCCGAGAAGAACGGCCTTACCGGCGTTTCGCGCCTGCCCTATTCGCTGAAAGTGCTGATCGAAAACCTCCTGCGCCACGAGGATGGCCGTTCCGTCACCCGCGACGACATCGCGAGCGTCGTCAAATGGCTTGACAATCGCGGCAGGACCGAAGCCGAAATCGCCTTCCGCCCGGCGCGCGTACTGATGCAGGATTTCACCGGGGTGCCGGCCGTCGTCGATCTCGCCGCGATGCGCGATGCCATGGCGAAGCTCGGACAGGATCCCAAGAAGATCAACCCGCTCGCTCCCGTCGATCTCGTCATCGACCATTCGGTCATGGTCGATTTTTTCGCGACGTCGAAAGCCTTCAAGCTCAATGTCGAGCTCGAATATGACCGCAACAGCGAGCGCTATACGTTCCTCAAATGGGGGCAGGGCGCCTTCGACAATTTCCGCGTCGTGCCGCCCGGCACCGGCATCTGTCATCAGGTCAATCTCGAATATCTCGCCCGTACGGTATGGACCAGGAAAGAGAAGGCCGGCGCCAAGACGGTTGAAGTCGCCTATCCCGATACTTTGGTCGGCACCGACAGCCACACCACCATGGTCAACGGGCTTGCGGTGCTCGGCTGGGGCGTCGGCGGCATCGAGGCCGAAGCCGCGATGCTCGGCCAGCCGATCTCCATGCTGGTTCCCGAAGTGATCGGCTTCAGGCTCGACGGCAAGCTCCGCCATGGCACGACCGCGACGGATCTGGTGCTGACCGTCACCCAGATGCTGCGCAAAAAGGGCGTGGTCGGCAAGTTCGTCGAGTTCTATGGGCCGGGCCTTGCCAATCTGTCGCTTGAGGACATGGCGACCATCGCCAATATGGCGCCCGAATATGGCGCAACCTGCGGCTTCTTCCCCGTTAGCGCCGAAACGCTCGCCTATCTCAAAGGCACGGCACGGCCGCCTTCGCAGATCGCTCTCGTCGAGGCCTATGCCAAGGCGCAAGGCATGTTGTGGACGCCCAGGGCCGCCGAGCCGGTCTTCACCGATACCCTGTCGCTCGATCTCGCCGAGGTCGAATCCTCGATCGCCGGACCGAAGCGTCCGCAGGATCGGGTTGCCGTTTCCCAGGCCGGCGCCAATTTCGCCAGGGTGCTTGCCGACGAATTCAAGAAGGCAGAGGCGCCGAAGGCGCGTTATCCGGTTTCGGGCGCCAATTACGATCTCGGCCATGGCGATGTGGTGATCGCGGCCATCACGTCGTGTACCAACACGTCGAACCCGTCGGTGATGATGGCGGCGGGGATGCTTGCCCGCAATGCGGTCAAGAAGGGCCTGACCGTCAAGCCATGGGTCAAGACTTCGCTCGCTCCCGGAAGCCAGGTCGTCACCGAATATCTCAAATCCTCCGGCCTCCAGAAAGACCTCGACAAGCTCGGCTTCGATCTCGTCGGCTATGGCTGCACCACCTGCATCGGCAATTCCGGGCCCTTGCCGGAGCCGATCTCGGAAGCCATCCAAAAGAACGACCTCGTTGCCGCGGCGGTGCTTTCGGGCAATCGCAATTTCGAAGGCCGCGTCAATCCGGATGTGCGCGCCAATTACCTCGCCTCGCCGCCGCTCGTCGT